>NZ_FQWY01000018.1 GCF_900129805.1 Thermosyntropha lipolytica DSM 11003 | reverse complement strand
TAGACTTGATTATGTCTTGTGTTTTATTTTTTTTCCTGCTATAATATTCTTTGCAGTTTGCCCGGGGGTTCTGGTATAGGGAATTTTATTGATTATATAAAATAGAGTATTATCCTCATTTGAAGAGAGGTGAGAAAGATGAAGGCAGGCATTCATCCTGAATACTATCGTACAGTTATCAGATGTGCATGTGGTAATGAAGTTGAAGTAGGTTCAACTAAAAAAGATATCCGGGTAGAACTTTGTTCCAAGTGTCATCCTTTCTATACCGGCAATAAGGCCAGAGTAGTTGATACTACAGGAAGGGTAGACAAATTCCGCAAAAAGTATGGGTTATAAATTATAGCAGAGAAGTTTCTCTGCTATTTTTCTTAAATAGGCTTTTATAAAGGAGCTTAGATAAGGCTTCTTAATTTTTTATTATAATTGGCAACTGGTGATAATTTATGAAAAAAGATGTAAAATACGGCGGTATGGCGGTAATTGAAGGGGTTATGATGCGCAGTGAGCATGAGGTAGCCATAGCTGTGCGCCGTCCAGATGGATTAATAGAACTGGAAAAAGAAAAGCTTAAGGAACTGCCGCGGGGTCTTTTCTGGCTTAAGTGGCCTTTTATAAGAGGGACCTATATGCTGGTAGATGCTATGGTTTTAGGTGTAAAAATGCTTAATAAATCAGCAAATATGAGCATGGAAGAAGAGGAAGAAGCTTTAAGCAGTCTGGAGATCTTCTGGACTACTTTTACCGCTTTTATTTTAGCTATCCTTTTGTTTATAGTCTTGCCGGCCGGGCTGGTACATTTTTTGAGCCCTTTTATAGGAGGAGTTTGGAAGCAAAATATAGTTGAAGGAGTAATAAGAATTATTTTCTTTTTGCTTTATGTGTATTTTATTTCTAAAATAGATGATATTAAGCGGGTTTTTATGTATCATGGAGCTGAACATAAATCGATTGCGGCCTGGGAAGCAGGAGAAGAACTTACCGTAGAGAATGCGCGCAAATACAGCACTCTACATCCTCGCTGTGGCACGAGCTTTCTTTTGCTGGTGATGGTGGTTTCGATATTAGTTTTTGCCCTGCTGGGAGAAGGAAATTTATTTTACCGGGTAGGGACCAGACTGGCTGTGTTGCCGGTAGTAGCCGGATTGAGCTATGAATTTATGCGTTTTTCGGCCCGGTATTATGAAAAAAGATGGGCCCGTTTTTTAATAGTTCCTGGTTTGTGGCTGCAGAAGCTTACTACCCGGGAACCGGATGATGAACAACTGGAAGTGGCCTTAACTGCTCTGAAGGCCGTGATCCCGGAATATAATAATAAGGTCTTAGCTGCAGAATAAAACAAGGCTTTATTTCAGTATTACCATGAGGGAGGAAGTTTATAATGTTTGATAAGCTGGCCAAGCTGGAAGATAAATACGAAGAGCTGACACATCTTTTAAGCCAGCCGGAAGTTATAGCTGATCAGAGCAAATTTCAAAAGTATGCCAAGGCGCATGCGGAATTGGAAGAGATAGTGACTAAATTCCGGGAGTATAAAGAGGTTTTAAAAGGCTTAGAAGATACCAGAGCAATGCTGGAAGAAGAAAAAGACCCGGAATTCAGGGAAATGCTGCTGGAGGAAAGAAGTGTTCTTAGCGAACGTCAGAAGAAGCTGGAACATGAACTTAAGGTGCTCCTACTGCCTAAAGATCCTAATGATGAAAAGAATGTTATCATGGAAATCAGGGCAGGAACGGGAGGAGAAGAGGCAGCCCTTTTTGCCCATGACCTTTTCCGTATGTACAGCCGTTATGCTGAAGATCAGGGCTGGAAAATTGAGATAATGGATGCTCACTATACAGATATAGGTGGTATAAAGGAAATAATATTTGTCGTGGAAGGGGAAGGAGCTTACAGTAAGCTGAAATACGAATCCGGAGTACATCGGGTGCAGAGGGTGCCGACTACGGAATCAGGAGGAAGGATACACACTTCAGCAGCGACGGTAGCTGTTTTGCCCGAGGCGGAAGAAGTAGAGGTAGAAATTGATCCTAATGATTTACGCATTGATGTATACTGTTCCAGCGGTCCGGGAGGACAGTCGGTTAACACTACCCAGTCAGCGGTGAGAATTACCCATATTCCCACCGGTTTGGTAGTAACCTGTCAAGATGAAAAATCCCAGCATAAAAACAAGGCTAAAGCTATGCGCGTTCTCCGGGCCCGGCTTAAAGAGATATTGGAAGAGCAGAAAAATGCGGAACTGGCAGGGGAAAGGAGAAGTCAGGTGGGAACAGGGGATAGAAGTGAGCGTATTCGTACCTACAACTTCCCCCAGGGAAGAGTAACCGACCACCGTATAAATCTTACCTTGCACAAGCTGGATACTATTCTGGAAGGACAGCTGGATGAGATAATTGAGGCTTTAATTACCCATGACCAGACAGAAAGATTGAAACAGGTGGAATAAGTGCAGAATACATGGAGAATAAAAGATTTGCTTAGCTGGACAACCCGGTTTTTTACGGAAAAGGGGCTTGAAGAGCCGCGACTGGAAGCAGAGGTTCTTTTAGCTTCTGCATTAGGTAAAGACCGGGTATATTTGTATACTAATTATGATTTACCGGTTAACCAAAAAGAGCGTGAGCTGTACCGCGAGTGGATTAAAAGAAGAGTAAAAGGGGAGCCGACGGCTTATATAACAGGGAGTAAAGAATTCATGTCTCTTGAGTTCAAGGTTACCCCCCATGTTTTAATACCCCGTCCCGATACGGAAATACTGGTAGAGGAAGCTTTGCATCTTGCTAACAGGTGGCAGGAAAAAGTGAGGATTTGCGATGTGGGGACCGGGTCAGGAGCTATTGCCGTAAGCCTGGCTTATTATCTTAAAAGAGCCCATGTCTATGCTACCGATATATCAGAAGAAGCCTTAAAGGTTGCAGAATACAATGCGCAAAAACATGGCGTAAAAGTGGTATTTAAGGCCGGAGATCTTATGCAGCCCCTGGCGGGAGAAGAGAAATTCCATATCATTACGGCCAACCTGCCTTATATAAGCGAGGAAGAATATATAAAACTTTCCCCTTCGGTACGGGATTATGAGCCGAAATCTGCCCTGCTGGCTCCTGGAGATGGGCTTGATTTATACCGCAGCCTTCTTCCCCAGGCCTGGGAATTGCTCTATGCGGGAGGCTATCTGCTTATGGAAATCGGGTTTAACCAGGGAGAAAAGGCTTTAGCTATGGCCGAAAAATGGGGGAAGGCAGAGATTATAAAAGATCTAGCGGGAAGAGACCGGGTAGTTAAGCTGTTAAAGGAGGAGTAAAATATTGGAAACTATATATTATAAAATAGATGCCTGCCATCCCGAACCGGAAATTATTTTTCGGGCAGCGGAAGCTTTAAAAAAGGGCGAAATTGTAGTTTTTCCTACAGAGACGGTTTATGGAGTAGGTGCGGTATATGATAATCCGGAAGCGGTGAAAAAAGTTTTTGCTGCGAAAAAGAGGCCTGCGGATAGTCCTCTTCTGGTGCATGTAAGCTCTAGGGAGCAGGCTTTTTTAGTTGCTGACCAGGTACCTCCCCTGGCTTTAAAGCTTATGGAAGCTTTTTGGCCGGGACCTTTATCCTTGATACTGCCGGTCAAAAAAGGGGTTCCTTTAGAGGTTACCGGGGGCAAAGACAGTGTGGGCTTAAGGATGCCTGATCATCCGGTAGCCAGAGCATTAATTGATGCCGCAGGGCCTCTGGCTGCCACCAGTGCCAACCTCTCAGGTCGGCCAAGTCCGGTGCGGGCTGAACATGTAAGGCAGGATCTGGATGGCAGGGTTGCGCTAGTGCTGGATGCAGGAGAAACAGGGGTAGGAATCGAATCTACCATTATTGACATGACCGGAGGAAAGATAAAAGTCTTGAGGCTGGGAGGGGTGGCTTTAGAAGATATTGCCAGAGTGGCTGGTTATGAAATAGAAGGATTTTTGGGGGATAAAAAACAGCATTATGCGCTCAAAACTAAAGTTTTATTAGCTCAGGATGAAGATGATTTTAAATCTCTCATTAACAGGGAAGACATAAAGCTGGCACCTAAGGGAATTGTTTTTTATGATGAAGAAGAGCATGAAATCGAAGGGATATACGAAAAATATAGATTAGATTTAAAAAAGAGCAGCACGGCCTTTTTTGCGCTTTTGCGGGAAGCAGAGAGTAAAGGGATAGAATTTTTAATATTTTATCCTCTGCCTTCTGCTGCGGAAGGGCTAAACCTTTCGCTTATTGATCGCATTTATAAAGCGGCAGGAAATAAATAAAAGATATTGGAGAGATAAAAATGGGAGCACAGCTTGCAACCGTTGTTTTAATTGCGGTAGTTTTAGGGATGGATGCTTTCTCCCTGGCTATGGGCATGGGATTAAATGGGGTAAGCAAAAGATATGAGATTAAATTTGCCTTTGCGGTAGGGGTAATGCATATAGTTATGCCTCTTATAGGTTTAAGCTTAGGTTTAGCAGTAGGCAAAATACTAGGCGTTTGGGCAGGCTGGTTAGGAGCCCTTATCTTAACCTATATAGGAGTAAATTTCTTACGTCATGGCTGGCGGGATATAAAAGGAGAAACCTTATCCTGGGCGGAAGCCAGAAAAAGAAGGGAAAAAAGAGAACAGCTGCTGAAAGATAATTTTAAGACGATTCTGGTACTGGCTTTTTCTGTTAGTGTAGATGCCTTAACGGTGGGCTTTAGTCTCGGAACTCTTAATATGCCTTTGCTAGCGACGGTTATTATCATGGGAGTTGTAGCCGGGACCATGACTTTTATGGGTTTTGTGGGAGGCAGGTTTTTCAGCAAACTGGTAGGAAGTTATGCCCAGATGGCAGGAGGAGCTGTTCTTTTGGCTTTAGCAGTAAAACTGGTAGTTTAAGGGGGGAATAGTCGGATGGTGAGAAATATATTGTTTGTCTGTACCGGCAATACTTGCCGCAGTCCAATGGCAGCAGCTCTTTTTTTAAAGCTTTTAGAAGAAAGAGAAAAAGGATTAAGCCAAAAATTTCAGGTCTTGTCAGCCGGCATTTTCGCACAGGATGGATTAAAAGCGAGTTTAGAAGCTATAGAAGCTATGAAAGGGGAAAGTATTGATTTGAGTAGCCATGTTTCCCAGATGGTTTATCCTGACCTGGTAAGGGATGCTGATTTAATACTTACTATGACCGGAAAGCAAAAAGAGATTTTAGTGGACAGATTTCCGGAAGCCGAGGCGAAAACGTTTACCCTTATGGAATATGCAGGAATGGAAGGCGAAGTTGGTGATCCCTTTGGTTTAGGGCAGGAAGAATACCTTAAGACTGTTGCTCAGCTAAAGCGAGTTTTGCCGGCGGTTATAGATTGTTTATTAGCCAGCGAAGAAAAGGAAAGGGAAGGAGATCAGGATGAAGGTAGCCATAGGCAATGATCATGCCGGAGTAATGCTCAAAGAGGAAATAACCCATTTTCTTAAGGGACAGGGGTATGAAGTTATCAATTGTGGTACCGACACCCTGGAATCGGTAGATTATCCGGATATTGCGGAAAAAGTAGCCCGGGAGGTTCTGACAAAGGGAATACCCGGCATATTAATATGTGGTACCGGTATAGGCATTTCTATTGCTGCCAATAAAATACCAGGTATAAGGGCGGCTCTCTGCAATGATCTTTTTACCGCCCGTATGACCAGAAAACATAATGATGCCAATATTTTAGCCCTGGGAGCCAGGGTAATAGGGCCCGGGCTGGCCATAGAAATTGTGCGCGAATTTTTGAATACGGAGTTTGAAGGAGGAAGACATAAGGCGCGTGTCGAAAAAATAACTCTTATTGAGAAAAAATACCGGGAGCAGGTTTAGTATATGAGACCGGGATGGGATGAGTATTTTTTGCAGCTGGCCCGTCTGGTAGCCAGCCGTTCTACCTGCCTGAGGAGACAGGTAGGAGCGGTGCTGGTAAAAAAGGAGCGCATAATTGCCACCGGCTATAATGGGGCCCCTCGCGGAATCAGACACTGTTTGGAAGTGGGATGTTTGCGGGACAGTATGGGCATACCTTCCGGACACCGGTATGAATTATGCCGGGGGGTCCATGCCGAACAGAATGCGATTATAAATGCTGCTTATTATGGGGTGGCAACAGAAGGGGCTGTTTTATACTGTACCAACCAGCCCTGTATTATATGTGCGCGTATGATTGTAAATGCAGGAATTGTAAAGGTAGTGTATGGCGAGGAATTCGAGGATGAACTGGCCCGAGAATTTTTGCGCGAAGCAGGGATAGAGCTGGTGCTGTACAAAGCGGGAGGGGAAAAAATTTAAAGGGAAAGCTGCCTAACAGGTATTAAAAAGCTGAAAAAGAGAATTTAAACCTCATAAACTTATTTTATGAACCATAAAAAAATTAGCAATAACCCGTTTGGGGATGTAACATTATAAATGGAGAGGTTTTATGAATACGAAGACACTTTCTTTGCCCAAACTTAATAAGCTTGATCCTACTTTAGAATCAACGGCTTTGAAACTTATGGAGGAGGCTGGGGAGTTAGCCCAGGCGATTGGCAAGTTCAGAGGGTTAAGCGGTGAAAAGGTCTGCATGTCGGAAGAAGAAGCATTAAGGAGGATTGCCCGGGAGTTACTTGATGTGGCTCAGACGGCAGTAACTATGATGTTTGTTATGGAAGACCATTATGGGATTAATATTGAGGAATTATTAAAAGAACATGTGGATAAGTTAAAAAGAAAAGGGTATCTGGTATAGAATAGATTAACTGATTTAACAAAATTTTGCGAAAATTTAGATTAAATTGTCGGGAAAAATAAAAAATTTTTGTAGAAGACAGCAGGGATTTTTAAAATTTTATTGAATAAATAAAAAGGATTAATATCCTTAAAGATGAGGAGAATATGAATGGGGGAAAACAAAAAAAATTGGCCTAAAGCCTTAGCCAATGCGATAAATTTAGCTACTTCTGTTGCCGCGGTAATTGCTTTAGGCATCCTGGGCGGGGGATGGCTCGATAAAAGGTTTGACACCGGCATAGTGTTTACAGCAATTGGTACTTTGTTGGGGGTAGCTACGGCTGGTAAAATAATGTGGGAAAGATTCAACGAAATATCAAAAACAGGTAAAAAAGACAAAAAATAAGCAATCCATTAAATCGGAGTCTGCCTACTTTTAAGGTAGGTAAAAATACGTAATAAGCAAAGTATTTGAGGAAGGGGGGAAAAGGGAGATGTTTACCTTTGGTATGCTAGATGGAGTTCTCTTTCATTTAGGTCCGATACCAGTTGACCATATTGTGGTCACTCAGTGGGCAATAATAGCTTTGATAGGTATAGTTGCTTTTATGGCTACCCGCAACATGCAGATGGTTCCACGGGGATTGCAAAATGCCTTTGAGGCTTTGATTGTGTGGACCTATGACTTCTTTACCCAGCTTATGGACAAGGAACATATTGCTAAGAAGTATGCTCCTTTATTGTCCACGTTTTTCCTTTTCATAATTGTATCGAACTATAGCGGATTGATACCAGGAGCTGGGCAGATACCAGGCTATCAGCCGCCTACTGCCAACTGGAACACTACTTTGGCTCTGGCTCTTATTACTGCTTTTACCGTGCAGGTTGCAGGATTTGCAGAACATGGTCTGCACTATCTTGGGCATTTTGTAAGCCCAAGCCCACTTATGTTGCCACTCAATTTACTGGAAGAGATTGCCCATCCGTTATCACTCTTTTTACGTCTATTTGGAAACATATTTGGTGAAGAGATGATTTTAGCTTTTATGTTATTCCTGGCGCCGTTCTTTGTTCCTAGTTTGCTTATGGGATTAAGCGTCCTTTTAGCTGCGATCCAGGCTGTAGTTTTCACAATATTATCAGCTAACTATATTGCCACAGCTACAGGAGAAGGCCACTAATCCTTCACCTGGATTAAGTTAAGCCTTTTTGAAAGGGGGGAAAAAAATGGGCATTGCTATAGGAGCAGGTATAGCTGTATCTATTGCAGGTCTTGGCGGTGGCGTTGGTATGGGTATTGCTGGTGGTAAAGCTTTTGAAGCTATTGCAAGACAGCCAGAAATAGGTGGCGATGTAAGAACTCTTCTCTTTATTACCTTTGCATTTATTGAAACCTTAACTATTTATGGTTTGCTGATTGCATTTATGCTGGTTGGCAAAATATAACCCTAAAACCATATACCACCAAAATGTTTGCACCGTCAATTCATCCAGGCAGGGCGATAGAGCAATATTTGCTAGAGTAAGCTTTATATTAGCTCTATCGCCTGCATACTATTTGCTCTTAAGATTGGAGGTAGCGCATCCGTGACAAAGAATAGAAGATATTTTATGATCCTCCTTTTAACTTTGCTTATGACTTTAGGAATGGCTAGTTTAGCTTATGCAGCAGGAGGAGTCGTACCTGCGCCTGAAGGACATACCCCTCATTTTCCTAACTGGTATGCCATAGGTTGGACAGCAGTAAACTTTTTCATCCTGCTGGCACTTTTGTATAAGTTTGCCTTTAACCCTATTAACAAGATGTTAGAAGAACGTACCAATACTATTGAAAGCTCTCTTAAGCATGCTGAACAGGTTAAAGTAGAAGTCGAAGAGATGAGAAAAGAGGCTCAGGCCAATTTGGCGGAGTCGCGTAAACAAGCCCAGGAAATAGTAGCCCGGGCAACCAAAGCTGCTGAAGATGCCAAGAATGAAATAATAACCAAAGCCCAGGAAGAAGCAGAAAATATAAGACAGAAAGCTTATGCCGAAATTCAGGCAGCTACGGAAAAAGCCAAAATTGAACTTAAAGATGCTGCTGCTATGCTGGCATTGATGGCAGCGGAAAAAGTTTTGGAACGGGCTATTACGGATGAAGACCATAAGAATATGGTAACCAAATTTATTAATGAGGCAGGCGATTTGATGTGCTAAACAAGAGCGTCGCTAGACGCTATGCCGAAGCCTTTTTCAGCATTGCTCAAGAGAAGGGGAATATTGACCAGTATCAGCAAGAATTGGAATATGTAATTGAAGCCATAAACGGAGTGGAATACTTGAAAGAGTATTTGTGGCATCTTTTAATACCGACTAAAGATAAAAAAGAAACTATACGTAAAATTTTAGACGGTAAAGTATCGGAAACTACTCTCAATTTCGTATGCTTGATTATTGACAAAAGACGGGAAAGATATCTGGAACTCATTGTGGAAGAGTATAAGAATATGGCCGATGATTTCCGCAACATAATTAAGGCAGAACTTGTTTCGGCTAAAGAAATACCGGAAGAACAGGTACAAGCTTTAGCCGAAAGATTATCCCAGACTACGGGAAAAATAGTTAAGTTTACGCAAAAGGTTGATCCCTCACTTTTAGGGGGGGTAAAGATCAGAGTTGGAGACCAGGTCATTGATGGTACGGTAGCGAAGAAGTTAGAAACACTTCGTGAAGCTTTGAAACAGGCAAAGATAAGTTAATTGATAGGGGTGAGCACATAAATGAGTATAAGACCTGAAGAGATTAGCGCTATATTAAAACAGCAGATTGAGCGCTACCAGTCAGAGGTCGAAGTTAGCAATGTGGGCTCTGTAATATATGTTGGAGACGGTATTGCTCGTATATATGGATTACAGGGTGCCATGGCTTCTGAACTTCTTGAGTTCCCAGGTGGAACTTATGGTATGGTTCTGAACCTGGAAGAGGACAATGTAGGTGCGGTTCTCTTGGGAGATTATTCCCACATCAAAGAAGGAGATATTGTTAAGGCTACCGGAAGAATAATGGAAGTTCCGGTGGGAAAAGAAATGCTGGGACGTGTAGTTAATGCCCTGGGTCAGCCTATTGACGGGAAAGGACCTATAAATGCTACCAGTTATAGGCCTATTGAACGCATAGCTCCAGGGGTTGTTACCCGTTCGCCAGTTAATACGCCTATGCAAACAGGGCTTAAAGCTATTGACTCCATGGTTCCTATTGGAAGAGGACAGCGTGAGCTTATAATCGGTGACCGCCAGACAGGTAAAACGGCTATCGCTATAGATGCTATCATCAATCAACGGGAAAAGAGAGACATGATATGCATCTATGTTGCCATCGGGCAGAAGCAGTCAACGGTAGCCGGAATTGCTGCTAAACTGGAAGAAATGGGGGCTATGGATTATACGATCATAGTTGCTGCTACTGCTTCGGAACCGGCTCCACTGCTCTATATTGCACCATATGCCGGAGTTGCTATGGCCGAAGAATTTATGGAAAAGGATAAAGCTGATGTACTTATTATCTATGATGACCTTTCCAAACATGCGGTAGCTTATCGCGAAATGTCACTACTATTAAGGCGCCCGCCTGGACGCGAAGCTTATCCGGGAGATGTTTTCTATCTGCATTCTCGTTTATTAGAAAGAGCATGTAAACTCAATGAAGCTCATGGCGGTGGGTCAATTACGGCACTGCCGATAATCGAAACCCAGGCTGGTGACGTTGCGGCTTATATACCGACCAATGTTATATCTATAACTGACGGTCAGATATACCTGGAAACCGACCTTTTCTATGCTGGTCAGCGTCCAGCTATAAACGTAGGTCTTTCCGTAAGCCGCGTAGGTGGTGCTGCTCAGACCAAAGCTATGAAGGCGGTTGCCGGACAGCTCAGACTTGACCTGGCTCAATACCGTGAGTTGGCTGCCTTTGCTCAATTCGGATCTGACCTGGATAAGGCTACATTAGCCCGCCTTACCCGTGGGGAAAAAGTAAGTGAGATACTTAAGCAAAAACAGTATTGTCCGATGCCTATGGAAGAACAGGTTGTAGTAATATATGCTGGTGTAAATGGATTTTTGGATGACATCCCCACCGAAAAAATTGCTGAATTTGAACAGGATTATCTGAAGTTCTTGCACAGCGCTCATCCTGATATATTAGCCACCATAAGAGATACTGGAAAGCTGGAGGATGACACCAAGGAAAAACTGAACAAGGCCATTGTAGAATTTAAGTCCACTTTTGCAGTTTAGGTGGTGAATAAATAAATGGCAAAAGCAGGTGTAAGAGAATATAAGCGCAGGATACGAAGCGTAAAAAATACCCAGCAGATTACTAAAGCCATGAAAATGGTGGCAGCTGCTAAATTGCGCCGTGCTCAGGAAAAAGCTGAAGCATCGAGGCCTTATACCGAGACTTTGCGCGACACTTTGGCCCGGTTGGTAGCAGTGACAGCAGATATTAATCATCCTCTTTTAACCAAGAGAGAAGAGGTTAAAAAGGTAGGCTATGTTGTAGTAGCAGCTGATCGCGGGCTTTGTGGGGCATATAATACCAATATAATAAAAGCGGCTAATGCGGCGATGGCTGAAGATGAAAGGGATGTAGAAGCTAAAATAATAGCTGTAGGCCGTAAGGTACGCGATTTCTACCGCAAACGCGGAGGATTGATAGCTGAGTATGTTAACCTGGGTGACAATATAAATTATGCTGATGCCAGGGAAATAGCGCAGTATGTCATGAAAGCATATGAAGATGGGGAATTAGATGAGGTTTATGTGGTATATGGACATTTCGTAAATGCCCTACGCCAAGTACCGACTGTGGAAAAAATATTGCCAATTGAACCACCAGCTGCGGAAGGGGAAACGGAAGAAGCATTTGTTGACTATATTTATGAGCCTGATGCGGTAAGTATTATATATAATATTTTGCCTCGTTATGTTGGGACCCAGATATATCATGCCATGCTGGAGAGCAAGGCAAGTGAACATGGTGCTCGCATGACGGCGATGAGCAATGCGACTGACAATGCCGCAGAAATTATAGAGAATTTGACCCTGGAAATGAATAAGGCTCGCCAGGCAGCAATTACGAAGGAAATTCTCGATATAGTTGGTGGGGCTGAAGCTCTCAAAAAAGGAGGAAAGTAGAGGATGGGTAATGTAACTTATGGTGAGGTAACCCAGGTTATAGGTGCAGTTGTCGACATAAAATTCAAACCTGGTGAATTGCCAGATCTGATGAATGCAATTGTTATAAAAGCTGAAGACCAGGGACCGGAGTATAGAGGACCCAAGGATATAAATATTACTCTGGAAGCTATGCAGCTTTTGGGAAATGATACGGTCAGATGTGTTGCTCTTCAGTCTACCGACGGACTTATGCGGGGCATGAAAGCTGTTAATACCGGTGCACCTATTAAGGTTCCGGTAGGAGAAGGGTGCCTGGGAAGAATACTCAATGTTCTGGGTGAGCCCGTAGATGAAAAGGGACCGGTAGAAGCTACAGAATACTGGACTATTCACCGTAAACCTCCAGCTCTGGTAGACCAGACCCCGGCTACCCAGATACTGGAAACAGGTATCAAAGTTACTGACCTTATCTGTCCTTATGCTAAGGGTGGTAAGATAGGATTATTCGGCGGTGCGGGAGTTGGTAAGACAGTTATTATAATGGAGCTTATAAGAAACATAGCTTATGAGCATGGTGGCTACTCTGTTTTTACCGGTGTTGGTGAACGCACCCGTGAAGGAAATGACCTGTGGCTGGAAATGACCGAATCGGGCGTTATCGAAAAATGTGCTCTGGTTTATGGCCAGATGAATGAACCGCCCGGAGCCCGTTTAAGAGTAGGATTAACTGGTCTTACTATTGCTGAGTATTTCCGCGATGTAAAAGGCCAAGACGTTTTGATATTCATTGACAACATATTCCGTTTTGCCCAGGCTGGTAACGAGGTTTCAGCTCTCTTAGGGCGTATGCCATCTGCGGTTGGTTATCAGCCGACTCTGGCTACTGATATGGGTACTTTGCAGGAGCGTATCACCAGTACTAAATATGGATCTATAACCTCCGCCCAGGCCGTTTATGTTCCGGCTGACGACTTGACCGACCCGGCACCGGCGACTACCTTTGCTCACTTAGATGCAACAACCGTTTTGGCCCGGTCGATAGCAGAAAAAGGAATATATCCGGCTGTTGACCCCCTGGATTCGACTTCGCGAATCCTAGACCCCTTGATTTTAGGGGAAAAACATTATTATACTGCTCGCGGTGTGCAGAAGATATTGCAGAGATATAAGGAATTGCAGGATATTATAGCTATCCTGGGTATGGATGAATTAACTGATGAAGACAAGCTGGTAGTAGCAAGGGCTAGAAAGATTGAAAGGTTCTTGTCGCAGCCCTTCCATGTTGCCGAACAGTTTACCGGTAACCCTGGTATATATGTGCCAGTTGCAGAAACGGTTGAATCGTTTGCGCAAGTTTTGGAAGGCAAACACGACAACTTACCTGAGGCAGCATTCTACATGGTAGGAAATATTGATACGGTACTGGCTAAAGCTAAGAGTCTGGAGGCGTAGCCTATGGCAGAAAACACCTTTATCCTGGAAGTAATAACCCCGGAAGAGATACTCCTCAGGGAGGAAGTGCAGTTTGTAGTAGTTCCCGAAACCCAGGGGGAACTTGGGGTTTTGAAAAACCACGCCCCTATGATAGCTGCCTTGAATATAGGAGTATTGCGATATACTGATGCCGCTGGAGAAGTAAAGAAAGTGGCCATCAGCGGTGGGTTTATGGAAGTAATATATAATGAAGCAAGGGTTTTGGCGGAAACGGCAGAAAAAGGATCAGAAATTGATGTTCTGAGGGCGCAGGAAGCCTTAAAGAGGGCTAAAAGAAGACTTGAGCAAAGAGATGAAAGTATTGATTTTGCTCGCGCTCAAAAAGCTTTGCAGCGTGCTATTGCCAGGCTTAAGGCTGCTGATGCCTATAATGAATAGTAGATTTTGGGGGCCGGAAGCTTTAGCTTCCGGCTTTGTACTAAAAACAATTTTGTAAAGAGGGTAGAATGTGGACAAACAAAGTATAGTAAAGGTTTTTGTAATTGCTATCCTCATCGTTTATCTTATTAAAGTATCATTAGCTATCCTGCTCAGAGAGATTTTAATACGCATGGAGGAAAAGGGAAGAAAAAGAGAGGAAAAAAGAAGGCAGTATTTTGCCGAAAAGCGCCGCCAAAGAGAAGAGAGATGGTATAAAAAACCACCTAACAGCCATGATGTGTAACCATAAAATATGAGTTTGGGGTAGATAGCATGCAGCAAAAATTTATGTATCTTATCATATTTGTTTTTGTTTTTACTATATTTTTTGGATTTTTGATATGGTGGCAGCTGGGAAGAATTGCTAAAAAGGCTTTGGCTGCTAAACAAAAAAAAGAAGCTTATATGGCTGAATTTATGAAAAATAAAGAGGCAGAAGCGGAAAAATTAGCCTGTATTGAGGATAAAGAAGCAAAAGAGACAGGAGAAAGTAAGGAAGACTAAAACCTAAAACCTGATAAACAATAAGTAGCCTGCAATAAGCGGGTTTTTTGTTTTTTCTCCCCTAGAATGGCGCATAGATTTTTTTATTCCTGGCAACAATTGTTAACAGGAATATGTGGGGGAGGTTTTTTTATGCCAAAAATTTTATTATATATAACTATTTTTACTTTATTATGCTTTTGTGGAAATTACAGTATAGATTGTGCGATTAGTAAACAGCTTGCAAACCGTTCACCATATTCCCTAGCTTTTGCATCAATCGGTGCAAATTCTCTCACATCAAATTTAGATGCCTGGGTAAAAATAAAGACAGAATCTTCAAAAGCAGAATTAGAAGCTTATCTGACGGAAATTGTAACCAGCTTAGATTTTCCCCTGATAACGGAAAAAATAGTCTATAGCGAAGAAGATAGGGTAAAAGCAGTTTTTTATCAGTTAAAGCAGAACAATTGCCAGCTTAATGTGGTGTTAGAATCAGATGAGGCCAAAAGAGAAACTTATGTGGTGGTAAACATTACGGTAAAGGGAAATAAGACCGAGGTTTTAAAAAAATATGCCTGTCAGCTACCGCCCATAGCTAACCTGGAATGGACTTGTTATTTTACTTATCGTGCCTATATCGCCAATATAATAGCCGGTGATGCCCAAGGGGAAATTATAAAGGTAATGCTTAAAAATTTGCAAGCCCGGGAAATAAGCTGGTACCGGAATGGCAAGATAACCAGTTGTGCTGCTTATTCTCCTTCCTTAAAACCATTTACTTCTGCTGTCCAGGTAGCAGGAGAAAAATATAATCTACAGATAGCGGTCCAGCCAGATGAAAAAAGGAATAGAACTTATATAATAATCGGGTCACCACTTATATTGGGGGAATATTAATTCTTTTACATAAGCCCGACACTTAATAATCTGGTGTCGGGTATATTTTACCCCTAAAGGAGGTGATTTTATGAGCATAATGGTAAGAGGAGAGACCCGTTTAAAAGGAGAAGTAGAAATAAGTTCTTCTAAGAATGCTATACTCCCTATCTTAGCTGCTTCCCTTCTTACCGAGGGTAAGGTTATCCTGAAAAAAGTTCCGCTTATAGAAGATGTAAAAGTTATAAATTGCCTGCTAAAAGAATTGGGGGTTAATATCAAGGAAAATGGAAATATAATAACTATTGATGGAAACATAATTAATATACACCCTCCCTATGAGCTGGTAAAAAAGATTAGAGCTTCCTTTCTGCTCATGGCACCCATCCTGGCTACCCGCGGAGAAGTAAGAGTTTCCCTTCCTGGAGGTTGTGCTATTGGCAATAGGCCGATTGATCTTCATCTTAAAGGATTTAAGGCCTTAGGAGCAGAACTTACCTTAGCAGGAGGGGATATTATAGCTAAAGCCAAAAAACTTCGGGGGAATCATATTTATTTGGACTTTCCCAGTGTAGGTGCCACCGAAAATATAATGATGGCAGCCAGCCTAGCTAGTGGTACGACCTATATAGAAAATGCCGCCTTAGAACCAGAGATTGTTGATTTAGCTAATTTTATAAACGCCATGGGAGGAAAGATAAACGGAGCGGGAACGAATATAATACGCATTGAAGGGGTAAAAAAACTTAAGGGAACTGAATATACAAGCATTCCTGACCGCATAGAAGCTGGAACTTTTATGCTGGCAGCAGCTGCTACCAGGGGAGATGTGATAATAAATAATGTTATTCCCGAGCATGTCAAAGCGGTGACCGCCAAGCTTATGGAAAGCGGCGCACAGGTAGAAGAAGGGGAGAATAAAATTCGGGTGCAGGGAAAGGAGAAAATAAATCCGGTCTATATAAAAACTCTACCTTATCCAGGTTTTCCTACCGATATGCAAGCTCAATTCATGGCTTATCTCAGTTTGGCGCAAGGGAGCAGTATTGTGACGGAATCAGTTTTTGAAAATCGTTTTATGCATGTACCAGAACTGGTGCGCATGGGGGCGTCAATAAGGATAGAAGGACGTACCGCGGTAATAAAAGGGGTACAGGAATTAAATGGAACTGAAGTTACGGCTACTGATCTTAGAGCAGGAGCAGCTTTGCTGATAGCTGGTATGATGGCGAGAGGCATTACGAAAGTAAGCAACAGCTATCATATTGACCGGGGATATGAAAATATTGTGGATAAATTTGCCAGGCTGGGAGCGGATATAAAAAGGGAGTAAACTGACATAGAAGAGGAATTATTTTAATATAATTTTCATATGAGGAAAAGGATTTTTTTTATTTTTTGCTTATTGATGATTATTTTAGCTTTATACTATTTAACAAGGCCAAAATGGGAAATAGAAGAAGAACCTTATGTAAAACTTTATTTAAGTCAGAAAAATAAAGTAATAAGCCTGTCTCTAGAAGAATATGTTAAAGGAGCGGTAGCGGCGGAAATGCCAGCTTCTTTTGAATTAGAAGCCTTAAAAGCGCAGGCGGTATGTGCCAGAACCTATGCGGTAAGAAAGATTTTAAAAGGACAAAAATATAGGGAAGGGGCAGATCTTTCTGATAATGTAAATGAATGTCAGGCCTATATAAGTGAAGAAGAATTTAAAGACAGGCATCCTTATGATTATAAAAAACTTTATAAAAAAATTGACCAGGCAGTGCGTGATACCCGGGGAATTATAATAATCTATGATGATGAACCTATCGATGCCTTATATCACTCTACCTGTGGGGGGAGAACGGCCAGCGGGGAGGAGATATGGGGAAACAAGATACCTTACCTGGTTTCCTGCTCCTGCGAATATTGTAAATCATCGCCTTATTATAAAACTATAAAAGAAATTTGTGACCGAGAAATAAAAAAGGAGTTAGGCTTGACCCAAAATGTGAAAACCGTTGAAATAATCCAGAAAACCAAAAGTGGTCGCGTAAGGAAATTAAAAATAAATGACCAAATAATCGAAGCCAATTATTTTCGGCAAAAATTAGGACTGCCTTCCACCTGGTGGGAATTTACCCTGAAAAAAGATGTACTCCTAATAAAAAGCCGGGGATATGGGCACGGCGTAGGAATGTGCCAGTATGGAGCCCAGGGAATGGCACAAAAAGGATACCATTATGAGGATATATTAAAATATTACTATAAAGATATAAAATTTTGCCAAATAGACTATTAAGTTCTCCTTCCTTCTTATGGTGAATATATTTGGTAATAATCACCGTAAGAGGGGGAAGGGGATGCAAAATTATATAAGAAAAAGAGCGGTAAAAATTGCTAAACATATAATAAAAACTTCGGATACCGTAAGACAAACAGCAGAAGTTTTTGGCATCAGCAAAAGTACAGTTCACAAAGATGTGACTGAGCGTTTGCCTAGAATAAATAGTGAACTGGCGGAAGAAGTAAAAAAAATTCTGGAAAAGAATAAAGCCGAACGCCATATAAGAGGGGGAGAGGCTACCCGGCTTAAATATGCAGCTTTAAAAAATGTGAGTCATGAAATGTAAAAAGTGATAGCCATAATTTAATATTAAAGGTAAAATAATGTTGTAATTAAACGCCATGATTAAAAGGTTCGGGAGGGCACATGAACATGTTTTTTGCGGAAGATATAGGAATTGATCTGGGAACTGCCAGTGTACTTATTTTTAAAAAAGGTAAAGGTATAGTACTGCATGAACCTTCAGTGGTAGCTATTGATAAAAATACCGATAAAGTTATAGCCGTAGGAGAAGAAGCCAGACAGATGCTGGGGAGAACCCCGGGGCATATAGTAGCAGTTAGGCCTTTAAAGGATGGAGTTATTGCTGATTATGACATGACGGAAAAAATGCTTTCCCATTTTATACGCAAGGTTATAGGACAGAAGTTTTTTTTTAAACCGCGTGTCATTGTATGTATTCCGACCGGGGCTACGGATGTAGAAGAAAGGGCCGTACGGCAGGCCACCTTAGCTGCCGGAGCCAGGCAGGCTTATATAATAGAAGAACCGCTGGCGGCTGCTTTGGGAGCCGGTATTAATATTGCTGAGCCTACAGGCAATATGGTGGTAGATATAGGGGGAGGGACTTCGGATATAGCGGTACTATCTCTCGGCGGCATTGTGTGCAATGCTTCACTGCGCATAGGGGGGGACAAGTTTGATGAAGCGATTGTCCGCTATGTGCGCCGTGAGTATAACCTGATGATAGGAGATAGAACAGCAGAGGAAATAAAGATAAAAGTTGGTACTGCTTTTGTGCGGGAGGAAAACCGCAATAAATCCATAGAGGTAAAAGGAAGAGATTTAGTATCTGGTTTGCCCAAGACGATAACTATAACCGCCGAGCAAACCTGGGAAGCTTTGCAGGAACCGGTAGAGGCAGTTATCGAAGGGGTGAAAAAAGTATTGGAGATTACTCCTCCGGAATTAGCAGCAGATATTGTTAATAACGGTATAGTGATGACGGGAGGAGGAGCTTTGCTGGATGGATTAGATTTATTATTATCTAAACGCACTAACTTACCGGTACATATTGCTGAAGATGCTATTTCCTGTGTGGCCCGCGGGACCGGCAAGGCCCTGCAGGAAATGAATATATTGGAGAGGACAAGAAACAGATCGGCAAGAAGGGTTTTATAATATTAATTAAAGTTTTTCATAATTTTGGCGATAAAGAATAATAAATAACCAAGGTGGAGGTAAACGGCATTGATAAAAGGGTTGTATACCGCTGCAGCCGGTATGATGCTTAATATGGCCAAACAGGATGTTATAGCTAACAATATAGCCAATGTAAACTCACATGGCTATAAAAAAGATAGCACTGTAGCCCGGGCTTTTCCGGAAATGCTTATTAGCCGTCTCAAGGATAAAGATTCACCCCGCCTTATAGGTTCCCTGGGGACGGGAGCTTGTATAGGAGGTATCTATACGGATTATACGCAGGGTGTTTTTAAAAAGACAGATAACCCCTATGACCTGGCTATTGACGGGGAAGGCTTTTTTGTATGTCTTTTGCCGGGAGGAGAAGAAGTATTTACCCGTGATGGCAGTTTTAAAATTAATGCTGATAAGATGCTGGTAAATAATCAAGGTTATCCGGTTTTAGACCGGAATGACCAGGTTATCTATATTGAGGGCGAAGATTTTACGGTGGATGAAAGAGGGGTTATTTCCGTAGAAGGGGAGGAAATTGCCCAGCTTAAGATAGTATCTTTTCCCGACCCTAATGCATTGGAAAAAAGAGGAGACAATACCTATACAGGTGCCAACTATGATATAGACAGCAATTCACGCCTGCGGCAGGGATATGTTGAAGACTCCAATGTTAATGCTGTTAAGGAAATGGTAGATTTGATTACCGTCGTTAGGAGTTATGAATCTCTGCAGAAGATAATTCAGGCTGTAGATGAAACGGTTAAAACCGCTATCGATCAGGTAGGAAGTGTTTAAAAAGCGTTATAGCGGGGATAATAGGCAAAGCATTTATCCGGCTAGATACTGGATAGATGCTTTTTTTATGGTTTAAAAGCTAAAGAGAATAATTTTTGGTAAAATTAATAAAAGGACAAAACCAGAGGAGCCAGAATATGGAAAGAAACAGAGTTTATATATTAGGATGCGGGATCGATATAGTAGATAGCAGACTGGCTTTAAAAAAAGCCGAAGAACTGATTTTGCGGGGTATTCCTTCCCAGGTGATTACCCTGAATGCGGAGATAGCTTATGCTGCAAGCCTGGATGACCGTTTGCGCCAGGTTATTAACGAAGCTGATCTGGTTACTCCGGATGGTATAGGCATAGTATGGGCAGCCAGACATAAAGGATATGACATAAAAGAAAGGGTTACGGGTATAGATATGGTTTATAATTTGTGCCAGCTGGCAGCAAATAAGGGATATAGAGTTTTTTTGCTGGGGGCATCTCCCGGGGTGGCCGAGAAGGCAGCTTGTGAACTTAAGAAGATGTATCCCTATCTCATAATTTGCGGCACCCGCGACGGTTATTTTAGGGAGGAAGAAAAAGAAGAAGTGATAAAGAGCATAAGAGAGGCTAGGCCGCATATCCTTTTGGTGGCTTTGGGAGCTCCTAAGCAGGAATTTTTCATAAGCAGGCATAAAGAAGAATTAGGGGTTCCCCTGTGTTTGGGAGTAGGAGGGAGTTTCGATGTTATTGCCGGGGTTAAAAAGAGAGCTCCGGGGTTTATGATAAGGCTTAATCTGGAATGGCTGTACCGGCTTTTATCTGAGCCTTCGCGGTTCAAGCGGCAGATGGCTTTGCCGAAATTTGTCCTAAAGGTATTAAGGGAAAAATAATATGCCTTAGAAAGGGGATTTAAGGGTGGATAATAGAGTGTTTGCCCTGGATATAGGTACGCGCAAGATTGTAGGACTTATTATGGAAAAAAAAGGCAATGACCTCCATGTTTTAGATAGTGAAATGATAGAACATCAAACCCGGGCTATGCTGGATGGGCAGATCCATGATGTGGAAGCGGTAGCCGAGGTTATAAGGGAGATAAAAAAGCGCCTGGAAGAGAGAAACGGCATAGTTCTAGAAAAGGCAGCAGTAGCGGCTGCGGGAAGAGCCCTTAAGACCGAATGGGGAGAAACGAAGAAAAAAAGAGCTATGCTAGATGAAATTACTCAGGAAGAAGTAAGGGCTTTAGAAATTGAAGCGGTACAGGAAGCCCAGCTAAAACTGGTGCAGGATAACCTGCAGGGCCAGGACAAGGTGAGTTATTTTTGTGTAGGTTATAGTGTGGTTTATTATGAACTGGATGATCAGAAGATAGGCAGTCTGGTAGGGCAGAGAGGGTCGCTTATCAAGACAGCAGTTATTGCTACTTTTCTGCCCCGGGTGGTGGTAGACAGCCTGCTTTCTTCCCTGAAGCGGGCAGGGCTTGATATTTTAAGCCTGACCCTAGAGCCTATTGCTGCCTTATCGATAACTATTCCGCCTAACATGCGGCTTTTAAATCTGGCCCTGGTAGATATAGGAGCCGGGACTTCCGATATAGCTATCGTAAAAAATGGTGATATAGTAGCCTATGCCATGGTGCCCATAGGCGGAGATGAACTTACTGAGGTGCTGGCTGGCCAATATCTTCTGGATTTTGATACTGCGGAAACCTTAAAGAGGAACCTTGCGGAAAATGAGGAGGTAAAGATAGCCGATATTCTGGGGAATGAAATCTTAATCAGCCGGGAGGAAGCAGTAAAGGTAATGGAGCCGGTAATAATCGAGCTTTGCCAGCAGGTAGCCGGCTATATCCTTACTCTTAATGGTAAAGTCCCGGATGCAGTATTGCTGGTAGGAGGAGGGAGCCTTACCCCTACTTTGCTGCCCAGGCTGGCGGACGAGCTAAAACTCCCCGGACAGCGGGTAGGGATAAGAACTCCGGATAAGTTTGGCAAGTTTTCCCTTAAGGCTGATTACCTCAAAGGGCCGCAGGGGGCAACGCCGCTGGGGATTGCCTATTATTCCCTTACCCATCCTCCGGCTCCGTTTATAAAAGTGCAGATAAATGGCCGGGAGATTATGCTCTGGAATACGGGAGAGATCAATGTAGGCAAGGCCCTCCTTTCTTCCGGCATACCGCTTAATAATATTTATGGAAGGCCTGGTTTGGGCAAAACGATAGAGGTCAATGGAGTAGTAAAAGTGATAAAAGGGGAGATAGGAACTCCTCCGGTTATCAGGGTTAATGGTGAAGAAGCCGGGCTGGAAACCCTGGTGCAAGAAGGAGATATTATCGAATTTATACCTGGCAAGGAAGGAAAAGAAGCAAGGGTTCTGGTGCGGGATTTACTGAATATAGAGGATACCTATGTTCTGGTAAATGGAGAAAGGGTAGATTTAAAACCGAAAATCGAAATAAACGGGGTACCGGCAGGAATGGAGGATGAGGTTCCCGACCGGGCGAAAGTAACCTGGCAAAGAAAGGTGCTGGTTAGGGAGGTTTTGCTCCTAGCGGGGGTTGCTCCTGAATATATGGAAGAAAAGGTTTACCGTTATTATCTCAATGGGCAGGAGATGTTTTTACGCTGGTATCCTTTAAAGGTAAAGGTTGATGGTCGGGCAGCAGGATTAGAGGAAGAAGTTGCTCCTTTAGCCGAACTGCAGTATGAATATAATCGGCTAAGACCGAGGCTTAGGGATATAGTCAAAGATGGAGAGATAAATAAGATAAGGGTTATAGTGAATGACCGGGAAATAATCTTAAACAGCCGGCCCCGGGAGATAAAGGTAGATGGGCAAAAGGCTGATCTAGATAGCGAAATAACGGAAGGTATGAGAATAGAAATAGACAGGGAGAAAAATGGTGCTATATTAAGCGATATATTCCGCCTGATCCAGATTGAACCGGCAAGCTCAGGCAGACTGGTGATGGAGGTGGATGGAGAGCCAGCCGGCTTTACTACCCCGATATATGATAACAGCCGTATAAAGATAAGATGGGAAAAATGAGGCAGTAGGCAGTGTAAAGCTGCCTTTTTTATTTTATATAAAAAATATAAAGGGGAAATAATATTTTTAGAAAAAGGGTATTGATTTTTGACTTTTATTGACTATAATAAAAACAGAAAGGTCAAAAAAAGTCAAGAGAGGGATAAAGATGAAGAAAAGTTTGGCCGACAAAATCGAAGAATACCTTAAAGTACTTATTGAGCGCAGTGAAAACCGGCAGGTGGAAATACAACGTTCGGAACTGGCCGAAACCTTTGATTGTGTCCCTTCTCAGGTGACTTATGTTTTGAGTACCCGGTTTACCGAAGAAACCGGCTATCTGACTGAGAGCAGGAGGGGAGGCAAAGGGTATGTAAAGATTACCCGGCTGGACGATAGTGATTTAAAGTCAGATACTTTTCGCCGGGAGCTTATAAGCTTTATTGACGAGATGAGGGATAAGAAAAATATAAGCAGTAAAGAGGCAGAAATGCTTAAATTTTTGACTAACTATGCTTTTCAAGGCTTTGCAGTAGAGGAGAAAAACCGGATTTTTAAAGCGTTAAAAAAGGCTTTAGAAAATTATCTTTTATAAACCGAAGGGGGAATTGCGATGTATTGCGAGGAATGCAAGGTAAGACCTGCTACCGTACATTTGACCCAGATTATCAACGGGCAGACTATGCAGACTCATCTTTGTGAACAGTGTGCGGCTAAGAAAGGTGCCTCTATGTTTAACTTGAATATAGAACCAGGATTTTCTATACCCAATCTTTTAGGGACTTTATTTGGCAATGTTTACAATATGCAGGAAGTAAGCACTCCGGCGGTGCTGTCTACTACCTGCCCCAACTGCGGAATGAGTTTTGAGAGGATAAGGCAGACAGGAAAGCTGGGATGTTCGGAATGTTATTCCGCCTTTGCCCGGGAATTGGAGCCTACTTTGCGCCGTGTACATGGCAACAGTCAGCATATCGGCAAAATTCCCAAACGAGGCGGAGGCAAGGTTATGTTGAAAAAGAAGATAGAAGAGCTTAAAAGCCGGCTGCAGAAAGCCGTAGCCCGGGAAGAGTATGAAAAGGCAGCCGAAATAAGAGACGAGATTAAGAGGTTGGAAAAGGAAATGGAGTAAAAGGAGGGGAAAAAGGTGAGTATTCATGATCTCTTAAATCAAAATTTTGTAGCCTGGATGGATGCCGAAAAAGGGCCGGCTTCAGATATAGTGATAAGCAGCCGGGTACGCTTGGCCCGAAATTTGCGCCTGGTTCCTTTTCCTCATCTGCTGGATGAGAAAAGGGGAAACCAGGTGGTGGAAGAAATAAGAAAAGCCTGGAAAAAGAGCGGATACCATGAGCTGCTGGCCATGGATCTGGTAACTTTTAATGAGTTGCCGCTTTTAGACCGCAAGATCCTCATGGAAAAACACCTCATAAGCCCGGAACACAGTGAAGCCAGTGCTTCTTTTAAAGGGATTATGGTAAATAAGGATGGTTCTCTGGCCTTTATGATAAATGAAGAAGATCACCTGCGTCTGCAGTGTTTTTTGCCGGGACTTCAGCTGATGGAATGTTATAACCGGCTGCAGGGGGTTGATGACGAACTGGAAAAGTATCTGGATTATGCTTTTGATGAAAAAAGAGGTTATCTTACTTCCTGCCCTACCAATGTAGGGACCGGGATGAGGGCATCAGTTATGCTTCATTTACCTGCTCTGGCTATAAGTGGACAGTTAAACCGGATTTTCCAGAATGTAAACCAGCTGGGAATGACGGTGCGGGGCTTATATGGAGAAAATACCGATGCGGTAGGTAATTTTTATCAGCTATCTAATCAGATAACCCTGGGACAGACGGAAGAAGATATTATAAATAATCTTACAGGTATAACCGAGCAGATTGTGGAACAGGAAAGGTTAACCCGCGAAAGGCTGTTAAAGGAAATGCCTTATCAGATAGAAGACAGGATCGGCAGGGCTTACGGGATACTTACCAATGCCCGGGTTATGACTTCCAATGAGGCTATGCTGCACCTGTCGGATGTAAGGCTAGGGGTTGACCTGGGGATTATAAAAGGCTTAAAGCCTTTTGCCCTGAATGAGCTTATTGTAGCCTTAAGGCCTGCCCATCTGCAGAAGAAGGCAGGAAAAGAGATGGAACCGTTTGAACGCGATGTTAAAAGGGCTGAAGTTATCAAGGAAAAACTGGCCCGCTATCAAAAATAGTAAGAAGGAGGTTGATATTATGTTTAGAAGGTTTACCCAGAGGGCTAAGAATGCAGTCATGTATGCTCAGGAAGAAGCTAGAAGCTTAGGACATCCTGCTATTGGTACTGAACATATACTTTTAGGACTGCTCAGGGAAGGAGAAGGGATAGGAGCCAAAGCCCTTACCAGTCTAGGTGTAGATTTGGAAAAAGTAAGACAGGAGATTATAAAGATTATTGGCCAGCGGGGCGGAGCCGAAACTCCGGATGGAGACCTGCCCATAACCCCCAGGGCCAAGAAAGTTTTTAACCTGGCTTTTGATGAAGCCAGACTCCAGGGAGTAAACTATGTAGGGACTGAACATCTGCTCCTGGCTTTGCTCAGGGAAGAAGAAGGGGTAGCCGGACAAGTTCTGGTGGCGATGGGAATAAGGCTGGATGAAGTAAGAGAACAGGTTATGCAGCTTTTAGGCGGAGAAGCCGGGCTTAATGTGGGCAATCCTCCAGTTTATCATGAACCGGTAGTTAACCAGATTAATCCGCAGTCTATAAAGCGCAAGGCGAAAAGCAAAACCCCTACTCTGGATACCTTTGGCCGCGATTTAACCCAGGATGCTCTGGAAGGACGCTTAGATCCCGTTATAGGGCGGGAAAAAGAAATAGAGCGGGTAATACAGATTTTATCCCGGCGCACCAAGAATAATCCTGTTTTAATAGGAGATCCGGGAGTAGGAAAAACGGCTATTGTGGAAGGATTGGCCCAGCGCATTGTGGAGAATAAAGTGCCGGAAATATTAAGCGATAAACGGGTAGTGGCTCTTGACCTGTCAGCTATGATTGCCGGCACCAAGTACCGGGGAGAATTTGAAGATAGGCTCACCAAAATCGTCAATGAAATTAAATCCGCAGGAGATGTGATAGTATTTATTGATGAACTGCATACCATAGTCGGAGCAGGAGCTGCTGAGGGGGCTATTGATGCTGCTAATATATTAAAACCTTCTCTGGCGCGGGGCGAATTCCAGTGTATAGGAGCTACTACTTTGAATGAGTACCGCAAACACATAGAAAAGGATGCTGCTTTAGAGCGCAGGTTCCAGCCGGTACTGGTTGATGAGCCTACGATTGAAGAAAGCATAGAAATACTGAAAGGTTTGCGCGACCGCTATGAAGCCCATCATGGAGTAAAAATAAGTGATGAGGCTATCGAAGCCGCTGTAAAGCTTTCCGCTCGGTACATTACCGACCGCTTTTTGCCGGATAAGGCTATAGACCTTATAGATGAAGGAGCCTCCAAATTGAGATTGGCCAACTATGTGCTGCCTGATGATTTGAAAGAAAAAGAGGCTAAGTTAGAAGAGATCATCAAGGAAAAGGAAGAAGCCATCAATGCCCAGGAATATGAAAAAGCAGCCCAGCTAAGGGATGAAGAGCAGAAACTGAGGGATGAAATTGAAAACCGGCGCAAGGAATGGGTAAATGAGCGTAATAAAGAGTTAAGAACCCTGACCGCTGAAGATGTGGCTAAAATAGTAGCTGACTGGACCGGCATTCCGGTAAATAAGCTGGCCGAAGAAGAAAGTGAAAGACTGGTTAAACTGGAAGAAGTCTTGCATAAGAGGGTTGTAGGCCAGGATGAAGCCGTAAAGGCAGTAGCTCGTGCGGTAAGAAGAGCCAGGGCCGGGCTTAAGAACCCCAAACGTCCCATCGGTTCCTTTATATTCCTGGGGCCTACGGGAGTAGGTAAAACCGAGCTGGCACGGGCTTTAGCCGAAGCTATGTTTGGCAGTGAAGATGCCCTTATTCGGCTTGATATGTCGGAATATATGGAAAAACATGCCGTATCGCGCATGATAGGAGCACCTCCGGGTTATGTGGGGTATGAAGAAGGTGGCCAGCTCACGGAAAAAGTAAGGAGAAAACCTTATTCCGTAGTTTTGCTGGATGAAATAGAAAAGGCCCATCCGGAAGTATTTAATATACTGCTGCAGATCCTGGAGGATGGCCGGCTTACCGACGGCCAGGGAAGAACTGTAGATTTCCGCAATACTATTATAATTATGACTTCTAATGTAGGTGCTGAATCGATACGCAATGCCAAAAAGGTAGGGTTCAGCAAAGACGGAGACGAAAAAGAAAACTACAACAAGATGAAAGAAAGGGTTATGGAACAGCTTAAACAGACCTTTAGGCCGGAATTTTTAAACCGGATTGATGAGATAATAGTATTCCAGAGCCTGTCTGAGGAACAGCTGAAAAATATAATCGATCTGCTCCTTAAAGAAGTTAAAGACCGTTTAGCTGAGAGCGGATATGAATTAGAAGTAACCGAAGGGGCTAAAGAAGTTATAATGAAGGCAGGTTATGATCCGCAGTATGGAGCAAGGCCTTTGAAGCGTGCTATCCAGAGAATGATAGAAGATACGGTAGCCGAAGAAATCCTTAAGAAAACAGTAGTGCCTGGAGATAAAATCCTGGTCGATGCTGAAGAAGGAGAAATAAAGGTAAAGAAAGGCTAACCATATGGAGAAAAAGGGCAGTGGTTAAAAGCTGCCCTTTTTATTGTACCCAGGGAGTGTCTCTTTTGTGTTCCTGTATTATGAAAAGATTAGCCATTGTCTTTTTTTTCTGGTTTTGTGTTTTTGGCCTGGTTTTTTTCTTGATGATAATACTGCACTATAAACTCATCTAGTTTTTGGCTTAACATAAGTATATTTTGTGCACTCATACCCTGACGGTATACTTCATAAAGCATGAGGCGAATTTTTTCTATTTCTTTATCGATACTCATTAAATTACCTCCTTTTTGCCGAGGGAAATAAGGGAATAGCAGTTTATATCCCCAGGATAAGAAATTATGGAATTATTATTTTAAGATTAATATTTACAGGCATATATGTATATTATTAGGAAATAATTTTGTGGTTATTTTAACACTTAACAAGCTAAAAGCAAATACCATAAATGCGCTTATAGAATATAAAAAATAAGTTTACTTTTGTTTTTCTGCATGTTTAATGCTTATGGCTAATAAAAAATATATACTTATGGCCAGTTTAGCCTTGTAGGGTATTTTAATAAGCTGAATGTAGCACTATTTGAGGGAGTGAATATATGCTTGATCTGGCAGGTATTGGGCAAAGGGTTCGGGAAAGCAGGGAAAAGGTAGGCCTTACCAGGCAGGAACTGGCAGAAAGGCTTGAGATTTCTACCTATTATGTTGGGCAGATTGAAAGAGGAGAACGCATGATGAGCCTGTCAGTTTTGGAAGCCCTAGCTTCCTGTCTTCATGTATCACTGGATTATTTAGTATGGGGTAAAGAAAGAATGGATAATTGTTTTTACCAGCTGGCTGAATCCAAGGGATATTATGAAACAGGATCGGATAAGGAACTTTTGGAATTGCTGGATCTTTGTTCTCCGCGTGAGAGAGAATTGATAAAAAAATTAATAAAGGTAGTTCTACCATATTTGCGATAAAACAGGAATTTAAATAGAGGTGGAAGCGAAGAAAGGATGAGAAAGTTTTTTCCTATCCTTCTTCGCAAATTTTTTGTCAAGAAGAGGAATTTTATGCTAAATTAATATTTAAAATTAATAGTTGAAAATGGTATATAGTTAAATATTATACATCGGTTTAAGGGAGAAAATTATGGGGAAAAATGTGATTAAATTTGTATGCGGGGAATGCGGGTATGAGAGCGGCAAATGGCTGGGGCGGTGCCCGGCGTGCAACAGCTGGAATACCCTGCAGGAAGAAAGAATAGATAACAAGCCCCGGATAACAGGGGAGTTAAAAGGCAGGGCGGTTGCTTTAAGCCATATCGAAAATGAAAGGGTAGAAAGGTTCAGCACCGGCATAGGAGAACTGGATCGCGTGCTGGGAGGGGGAATTGTTCCCGGGTCCCTGATCCTGCTGGGAGGAGATCCGGGGATAGGCAAATCGACATTGCTTTTGCAGGTAGCCGACCATATAGCCGGAAAAGGGGAGAAGGTCTTATATTTATCGGGAGAAGAATCTTTTAAGCAGATCAGATTGCGTTCCTTAAGGCTGGGCATTAATAATGAAAACATCTACCTTCTTAATGAGCAGAATATAGATTTTCTCGGTGATTTTGTACAAAAAATAAAACCCAGGCTGGTTATAATTGATTCGATTCAAACTGTCTATTCCGGAAATCTATCTTCCATTCCGGGAAGCGTATCCCAGCTGAAAGAGTGCACAGCCCGCATAACCGAACTGGCGAAAGCAAGTGATATAAGCGTTTTTCTGGTCGGACATGTTACTAAAGAAGGAGCTATAGCCGGGCCAAAAATACTGGAACATATGGTAGATGTTGTCGTCTATTTTGAGGGAGAAAAAAATTTTGCTTTTCGTTTGCTTAGAGGGATAAAAAACCGTTTCGGGGCTACAGATGAACTGGGAATACTGGAGATGACAGGACAGGGATTGCTGGAAGTAAAAGACCCTTCCCAGTATTTTTTAGATACCGAGGCGAAAAATGTGAGCGGAACAGCCGTAGCCGTAAGTTTTGAAGGCAGCCGGCCTTTCCTGATTGAAATGCAGGCTCTGGTAGCTTCTTCTCTGCCTCCTTATGTGCGGAGAATGGCTTTTGGCATTGAACAGAACCGCCTGGCGCTCTTGATAGCGGTTTTGGAAAAGAGGAGAGGGATTCTTTTGACCAACTGCGATGTCTATCTTAAGGTAACCGGCGGTTTGTTTCTGAAGGATCCTGCTGTAGACCTGGCCGTTATAGGGGCTGTATTTTCCAGCTATAAGGATAAGCCTTTGCCTTCAGACATGGTTTTTATAGGAGAAGTAGGGCTTTCCGGGAAGATAAGGCAGGTGCCTTTTATTGATGCCCGGCTTAAGGAAGCGGAGAAAATGGGATATAAAAAGGCGGTTATTCCCGCGGGATTAAGCTTTAAGCCAGGATTTGATCCCCGCATGGAGATAATCCAGGTGGGAATGCTGGATGAATTTATAGAGGTTTTAATGGAAGGATGGGGTTAGATGGAGGATATTTATCATGGAAGATTCAGACAATCACTGCGGCTGTTGGCTCCGGGAAGCCTGTTCCGAATAGGAGTGGAGAATATTCTGCAGGCTAATACCGGCGGGCTTATTGTAGTAGGCAATTCTCCGGAACTTATGAAACTGGTAAGTGGCGGTTTTAATATAGATTGTGAATATACTCCTGCTCGCCTGTATGAACTGGCCAAGATGGATGGAGCTATAATCATGAATAGTGATGCCAGCCGTATCCTGATTGCCAATGCTCAGCTTGATCCTGATCCCAGCCTGCCGTCCCAGGAAACGGGCATAAGGCACCGCACGGCAGAGAGGGTAGCCAAACAAACCGGAGAGCTGGTAGTTGCTATATCCCAAAGGCGTAAAGTAGTAACCCTTTATCAGGGAAATATAATATTCAGGCTGCGGGATATATCTACCCTCCTGGTCAAGGCGAATCAGGCTTTACAGACTTTGGAAAAGTACCGCAATGTTATGTATAAGGAGCTGCAAAGGCTGGGGGGACTGGAGTTTGAAGATGTGGTAACCGTATCAGAAGTATGTGAAGTGCTGCGCCGTATAATAAAAGTTTTACATATAGGAGAGGAAATAGAAAATTATATTGCCGAACTGGGAAGTGAAGGAAGGCTGGTAAAGATGCAGCTGGATGAGATGCTGACCAATATAAGGGAGGAAGCTTTGTATATAATCCAGGATTATAACCGCACACCGGATAAGAGCCCCCAGGAGCTTTTGAATACTATGCTTAGGGCTTTTGAGGAAGATATATCAGATTCCGTGTTTATTGCGCGGATTCTGTCCCTGGGAACTACGGCCAGCCATCTGGAACAGCAGGTATCTCCCCGCGGTTATCGGATGCTGCAAAAGCTTCCCCGCATACCGACAGCCGTTATCGATAATCTGGTGCAGCGTTTTGCCCTTTTAAGCAATATAATGCGTGCCAGCATAGAAGAACTGGATGAAGTAGAAGGAATAGGCGAGGTAAGAGCCCATTCGATAAAGAATGGTCTTAAAAGGATGCAGGAGCAGTTATTCCTGGAATACAAGTATATATAAAATGAAAACAGCCCCCAGAGGAACCCTTGAGGGCTGTTTTTTGCTGCCGTAAAAAATTCTAAGTCAGGTTGAAGATGCCTAAAGTGGTAGCTTTTTTATATTCTTTTATAAAGACATCATAAAGGCTTATATCCAGGGTATTGCATAAAGCGGCAGAGTAGAAGAGCATTTTTCCCATTTCGTTGATTATTATTTCTTCACAATGGGGGCATAGCTGCCCTCTTACATGGCTGTCCAGAAAGTTTTTTAATTCCTTGATCGAATCTATTTCCTGCGGTATTTGCATTTTGGAAGCCTCCACCTTTATGCAGCCGCATTCGGTTACCGCTTTGGCTACGGCCCGGTTTACCCGGCTTACCGATTCGGAAAGCTTACTGGTTATATCTAAGATGCTGCGGTGCCTGATTAAGAGATCACCTACAACATTCTGAAATTCATCACAAATCAAGTCCTTCATAAAAGACTTGCCTCCTTGCAGCTTTGAGTTTAGATAATTATAGCCTTTATTTTCAGGCTTTGTCAATTTAATATGTTGTCATCTTATGTCGGGGATCATTTTATTAAAGGGAAACCAGGTCTACAAATTAATGGAATAATTTACATAAAATCTGGTATAATTATTCGCCTCCCATAGAAAAATATTTATTGGAGGTGAATAATATGCCTGAAAAGTTAGTTTTCGCGAAACCGGCATTGATATTAGCTTTACTGGGGACTGGTTTAGCTATTTATTTAGGGAGGGTTTTTTTTCATCTGGAAGGGATAGCTTTAGCCGGGATAGGGGGGGTGGTTCTGGCGATATCTTTCTGGCTCTTAAACAGCTTTTTTATTTTTTTAGCCCAGGCTATTAAGGGTTTAAATAAGCTTTTGGATAATGCTTCTATTGAAGTGATCCTGGGTGGAGCTGCCGGGCTTATTTTGGGAGGAATAGTGGGGGTTTTAAGCAGTTTCCCCTTTTCGCTTTTTCAAGGGATAGGAAGTTATATTACCCTGTTTATATTTTTGACTAGTGGATATATAGGCTTTAAAGTAGGGAGCCGAAGAGCAGGTGAGGTATTAAAGCTTTTCAGCTATATAAATACCCGGGGAGAAAAGGAAGAAGAGAAGAAAAATTTTTTGAAGATTTTAGATACGAGTGCTATTATTGATGGCAGGATTTATGATGTATGTTTGGCTGGCTTTATTGATGGGATTTTGCTGGTGCCTACTTTTGTCATTGCTGAACTGCAATACATTGCGGACTCTTCGGATACGGTAAGGCGCAACAAAGGGAGAAGGGGGCTGGATCTGCTTGCGAAAATGCAGAAGCATGAGAAGATAAAAATTGATATAATAGAAGCAGAGTTAGATGAAGATAAAGATGTAGACACCAGATTAATAAGGCTTTGTAAAGAGCTTAATGCAGCCATAATAACTAATGATTACAATTTAAATAAGGTAGCTGAACTGCAGGGGATAAAGGTGCTTAATATAAATGAGCTGACTAATGCGGTAAAAGTGATGGTTTATCCAGGAGAAACCATGCACATAACTATTCTGAAAGAAGGCAAGGAAGAAGGACAGGGAGTAGGTTATTTAGAAGATGGGACTATGGTAGTAGTAGAAGATGCCTGGCAGGATATAGGGAATGAACTGGAAGTAGTAGTAACCAGCGTTTTTCAGACGGCAGCTGGCCGCATGATTTTTACCCGCAAGGTGAAAGAGGAAGCCTGCCCGGCAGGAAATGTTTCCTATGTAATAGAGCCTAAAGAGGTGAATGTATATGGCTAGCGGCCTTGAGGTGGTAGTAGCAGCTGCCGGCAGGGGGAGCCGGATGCAGGCGGATATAAATAAACAATATATAATGCTTAAAGGGAAGCCGGTATTATTCTATTCCCTTCATACCCTGGAACAGATGGAGCTGGTTAAGGAGGTAGTGGTAGTAGCCCATCCCGAGGAGATAGAATACTGTCTGGACAATGTAATCGGGAGATATGGCTTTAAAAAAGTAAAAAAGGTGATACCCGGGGGAAAGGAAAGGCAGGATTCAGTAGAACAGGGACTGAAAGCCTTAAGTGGAGATACGGAAATGGTAGCCGTGCACGATGGAGCACGGCCGCTTTTTGAACCGAAAATGCTGGAGGATTTATACCGGGAAGCTCTAATATGGGGAGGAGCTGTTCCCGGGGTAAAAGTTAAGGATACGGTTAAAAAGATAGATGAAAAAGGCCTGGTGCTTGCTACTCTGAAAAGGGAAGAACTGGTGGCGGTGCAGACTCCGCAGGTGTTCAGGTATAATGAACTCCTTTACGCCTATGCCCGTGCCCGGGAAGAAGGATTTTATGGGACCGATGATGCTTCCCTTTATGAACGTTATGTAGGCAGAGTAAAAGTGGTAGCTGGTGATGAGCGGAATATAAAGATAACGATCCCGGAGGATATGATAGTGGCGGAAAGACTTATGGAAGGCAATAACCATAATTTTTTTATGCCTGTGCGCGTGGGAACGGGGTATGATGTGCACCGTCTGGTAGAGGGAAGAAAGCTGATATTAGGCGGGGTAGAAATACCTCATACCCGGGGACTTTTGGGACATTCTGATGCTGATGTACTGATACATGCGGTTTGTGATGCCCTTTTGGGAGGGGCAGCCTTGGGAGATATAGGGAAACATTTTCCTGACCATGATGAAAGATATAAAGGGATAAGCAGTCTGGTATTGCTTAAAGAAGTGGCAAAAAAGATTGAAAAGGCAGGTTTTAAAGTTGTAAACATAGATAGTACGGTAGTTGCCGAGGAGCCCAGGCTTGCTCCTTATATAGACCTTATGCGCCGCAATATAGCCCAGGCTCTGGAGATTGATTGGTCAAGGATAAGTGTTAAAGCGACTACTACCGAAGGATTAGGTTTTGAAGGAGAGAAAAGAGGTATTTCGGCTCAGGCGGTAGCTTTATTAACAGGTGGTTTTTAATATAATTATTTTGCTCCTCGCGGGGAAAAATTAAAGAAAGCTGGCCATGATTAAAAAGTCTTTAGCTTTAAGTTAATTGTTTTAATGTTTAAAAGGGAGGGACTATAAGATGAAAAAGGTAAAAGTGAGATTTGCCCCGAGCCCGACCGGGCCTTTGCATATAGGAGGAGCCCGTTCAGCTCTTTTTAACTATCTGTTTGCTAAGCGTTACGATGGGGAAATGGTTTTACGCATAGAAGATACCGATTTGGAGCGTTCCCGTCCGGAATATGAGAAGGAAATTATAGATTCTCTGCGCTGGCTGGGCATAAGCTGGACCGAAGGGGTAGATATAGGTGGAGATAATGGTCCTTACCGGCAGACAGAAAGGATTTCGGTATACAGGGAATATGTGGAGAAGCTTTTGGCTTCGGGACAGGCTTATGAATGTTTCTGCAGTGAGGAAGAATTGGAAAAAGAACGGGAGGAGCTTCTGGCTAAAGGAGAGATGGTGAGGTATTCCGGCAAATGTCGCTATCTTACCCCGGAAGAAAGAGAGGAAAAGTTAAAACAGGGTATTAAGCCGGCTATAAGGTTTAAGGTGCCGGATAATAAGGTATATGTAGTTAATGATCTGGTAAGGGGAAAGGTAGCCTTTGAAACAGGCAATATAGGAGATTTTATAATTATGAAGTCAGACGGCATACCTACTTATAACTTTGCCGTGGTAGTTGATGATGCTTTAATGGGTATAACCCATGTCATAAGAGCAGAGGAACATTTATCTAACACTCCCAGGCAGCTTATGCTTTATGAAGCTTTGAACTTTAAAGTGCCGGAGTTTGCCCATATTTCTCTTATTCTGGGCAGTGATCGGCAAAAAATGAGCAAAAGGCATGGGGCTACTTCTCTTATCCAATACCGGGAAAAAGGTTATTTGCCGGAAGCTATGTATAATTTTCTGGCTCTTTTAGGATGGTCGCCGGAAGGGGAAGAGGAAATACTTACTCCGGAACAGATAAACAAGAGTTTTTCTCTGGACAGGGTATCTAAAAGCCCGGCAGTTTTTGATCTAGATAAACTTAATCATATAAACCAGCAGCATATAAAGATGTTAAGTTTAGATAGGCTTAAAGAGCTTTTGCGTCCTTATCTGGAAGCTTCGCCTTATGGAGAAAAGATTGCTTCCTTAGGTCCCGAAAAATATGAGCTTCTGGTTATGGCTCTGCGCGATTATCTGGTATGTTTAAGTGATATAGTCGAACATGCCCGGATTATACTGGAAGATATAGAATATGAAGATGAAGCTCTTCAGGTTTTAAAAGGGGAACACATAAAAGACCTTTTACTCCAGTTTATAGATGAATATCCCCCGGTAGATGGAGTAGAAGAAATAAAACAGTATATGAAAAGCCTGGTTAAAAAGACTAAACTGAAACCGAAAGATGTTTTTATGCCTATAAGATGTGCCCTGTCAGGGAAAACCCATGGACCAGATCTGCCTTATCTTATAAGCATATGGGGGAGAGAAGAGGTGCAAAGGAGAGTAAGGAAGACTTTGGAGATTATAGATAGAAAATAGGATTAATTTTTGATTGACATAAAACTATTCTCTTGCTTATAATCTAGATACAATAAATATTACGAAATGCAAAGAACGGGAAGAGTAGGCAGCGATCGCTGACAGAGAGGAAAGGTCACCGGCTGAGAGCCTTTCTAAGTAAGAAGCTGTCCGAAGTGCGCCCGGGAGCAGGTATGCCGAAACAGGAGTAGGTATACCCGGTTTAAACCGTTATATTTACCACGAGGGAGATGTCTTTCCTTAGGACATCTAACAAGAGTGGAACCGCGGAAAGCCGTATAAGGCCTTTCGTCTCTTGCGAGATGAAAGGCCTTTTTATTTAAGATACAAAGGGGTGATGGCTGATGGGGTGTAGCTGTTTAGGAGATGGTTGCTGCTGAAAAAAATTACCGGGAGTGAGGAATATGTTTAAAATATTTAAAATGCTGCAAGAAGAGATACAGGTAGTTTTTGATCGAGATCCCGCAGTTAAAAGCGTATGGGAGGTAATCTTCTGCTATCCTGGTTTTCATGCGATTATAAGCCATCGCATAGCCCATTTTTTCTACCAGAAAAAGCTTTACTTTATCGCCCGTTTAATATCACATATAAGCCGCTTCTTTACCGGTATTGAAATCCACCCCGGAGCTAAAATCGGCAAGAGGTTTTTCATCGATCATGGAAGCGGGGTAGTTATCGGGGAAACGGCGGAAATAGGCGATGATGTAACTATATATCAGGGAGTTACGCTGGGAGGGACCGGCAAAGAGAAAGGAAAAAGACATCCGACTATTGGCAATAATGTGGTTATAAGTGCTGGTGCCAAGGTTTTAGGTTCTTTTACGGTAGGGGATAATGTTAAAATAGGTGCAGGATCAGTAGTTTTAAAATCAGTACCTCCTAACTGCACGGTGGTAGGGGTACCGGGCAGGATAGTGATAAGGGATGGAGCTAAGGTAGAAAACAGCCGTATAGAGGTAGACCTTGAACATCATATGCTTCCTGACCCTCTCGAAGAAACCTTGATTGCCATGCAGGAGAGAATAGCAGAATTAGAGAGAAGATTAGCCAAGTATGAAGAGGAGGCTTTAGTAAATGCAGGTATACAACACGCAAAGCCGCAAAAAGGAAGAACTGATTCCGCTAGATCCGCCTAATATAAGGATGTATGTGTGCGGGCCCACTACTTATAATTTTATCCATCTGGGTAATGCCCGCCCTTTGGTTTTTTTTGATACGGTAAGGCGTTATCTGGAGTACAGGGGGTATAAAGTAAAATATGTCCAGAACTTTACGGATGTAGATGATAAGATAATCAACCGGGCCTTAAAAGAGGGAGAAGAACCGTTAAAGCTTGCTTCCCGCTATATCGAAGAATATTTTAAAGATGCTGATGCTCTAGGGGTAAGAAGGGCGGATGTACATCCCCGGGTAAGTGAACACATAGATGATATTATAAAAGCTATTACCGGGCTTATAGCCAAAGGATATGCTTATGTGGTGGATGGAGATGTCTATTACCGGGTAGAGGCTTTTCCCGGCTATGGGAAGCTTTCCGGCAGAACTCAGGAAGAAATGATGGCCGGGGCCCGGGTAGAAATAGATGAGAGAAAAGAAAATCCAGCTGATTTTGCGCTCTGGAAGAAGGCGAAACCAGGTGAGCCTTACTGGGAAAGCCCCTGGGGAAAGGGACGCCCGGGGTGGCATATTGAATGTTCGGTAATGGCAGTTAAATATTTAGGGGAAACCCTGGATATTCATGGGGGAGGCAATGACCTCATATTTCCCCACCATGAAAATGAACTAGCTCAGGCGGAGGCTTTAACAGGTAAACCTTTTGTGCGCTACTGGATGCATAATGGTTTTATTACGGTAAATAATGAAAAGATGTCTAAATCCCTGGGGAATTTTTTCCTTCTGCGGGATATACTTGCCAAATTTCCGCCTGATGTAGTGCGTTTTTATCTTTTAAGCGTTCACTACCGCAGTCCCCTGGATTTTGATGATGGTAAGCTGACAGAAGCGGGCAAGGCTCTGGGGCGTCTTAAAAACACGCGCCTTTTAGCCTGCGAGTTTATAGAGGGAGGAAGGGAACTAGAGAAGGGCCTGGCTCAAGATGCTTTTATAGAAGAAGTAAAAAGAGAAAAGGCTGAATTTATTGCCGCTATGGATGATGATTTTAATACTGCCCAGGCGTTAGGACACCTTTTTAATATATCCCGTTTGCTGAACAGTTATATGGCAGAAGCGGATAAACATGATGAGCTGGCTAGAGCCCGGGTAAGGGAAGCTCTGCACATCTTTGAAGAACTGGGCAATATATTAGGTATTTTTATGGAATATAAGGAAGAAAAAGAAGATTTATGGCTGGATTTAGCCGGGATAATGCTGGATGTGCGCCAAATGCTCAGGGAAGAGAAAAATTTTGTGCTGGCTGACCAGATAAGAAACTGCCTTTATGAATTAGGAATAGTAATCGAAGATACTCCGGAAAAGAGCAGGATAAAGGCGGAAAATGCGCCTCCTGTGGAAAAGGTTATGGAAAAGGTCATTTTTATACGCTCTGAGCTCAGGAAGAATAAAGATTATGCCAGGGCAGATTATATAAGAGACCGGTTAAAAGAGAAGAATATTCTTATAGAAGATACCAGGGAAGGGGCAAGGTGGCGGTTTGCACAAATATAAAAATATTGACGAAAACCTTTTGCGGGAATATTCTCCGGTAGTTCTCGCTTATATAGGGGATGCGGTTTTTGAGCTTATGGTAAGGACGCATGTGGTGGCAGAAGGTAACCGCCGGGTAAAAGACATCCATCATGCTACGGTAGAGAGGGTAAAAGCAGAAAGTCAGGCCCGGGTTATAAGAAAGATTTGGCCTGAGCTTACTGAAGAGGAAAAAGATATAGTTATGCGGGGGAGAAATGCCAAAACTACTCCCCCGAAAAATGCTGATCCCGGAGATTATAAGATGAGTACAGGCTTTGAGGCTCTTTTGGGCTATCTCTATCTTAAAGGTGCTGAGGAAAGGCTTTATTACCTGGTGCAAAGAGCTCTGGATGAAGATTAGTTTGGGCTTATTTAAAGGGAGGATATTTATATGATAAAAATAAAGCCACAGGTTTTAGTTCCAGGTGAGGAACTTAGAAAGGGGAAAATGCTTTTTATCGAAAGGTGTGCTCGTATATGTTATAAATCAGAAGACAGCATAAAAGAAGAAATTAATGTGGATTTCCTTAAAAACTTGCTTAGCCGGGGGCATGAATCGGTTATCGAACATGAAAAGGTTAGTGTTATGTTTATAGTAGATAGAGGCATAAGCCATGAAATAGTAAGACACCGCATAGGAAGTTACAGCCAGGAATCTACCCGCTACTGCAATTATGCTAAAGATAAATTCGGCCGGGAAATAACTGTTATCGAACCTTATTTTTTAAGCGGGGAAGCCTATGCGGAATGGGAAAAAGCCTGCCTGCAGGCGGAAAAGAGCTATTTTAATCTGCTTTCTAAAGGCTGCTCTCCTCAGGAGGCGAGGAGTGTTTTGCCTACCTGTTTGAAGACAGAAATAGCAGTAACTTATAACCTCAGGGAATGGCGACATTTTTTCCGCCTGCGCTGTGATAAAGCAGCCCATCCCCAGATGCGGCAGGTAGCTATTCCTCTGTTGCTCCTTTTTCGGGAAAAAATTCCGGTATTGTTTGATGATATAGAGTATGATAGACAGTTTCCGGAAGAACATTATGCTCAGGTAGTGATTACCGATTACTTTTTCCGGCCGTATCAAGGGTAGGAGGATAGGATGAAAGAAACGGTTGCCGGCATAAATGGGGTTACCGAAATGCTTAAGGCTAAAAGGCGCAAGATATACCGGATTTTTATCCAGGAGGGGAAAAAGGGGAGCAAAGTCGATGAGTTGGTAAAACTGGCGACGGGATGTCAGATTCCTGTGCAGAGAATGGATAAAAAGGATATGGACAGGATGTATCCGGCCAAAAACCATCAGGGAGTAGTGGCGGAAGTTGAACCTTATAAATACAGCAGCCTGGAAGAGGTATTAGAGTATGCAAGGGGGAAAGGGGAAGAGCCTTTTTTAGTTCTGCTAGATGGGATTGAAGATCCCCAGAATATGGGGGCTATAGTGAGAACTGCTTTATGTGCAGGGGTACATGGAGTGGTGATACCTAAACATCATGCGGTTGAAGTTACAGATGCCGTAGTCAGGGCTTCAGCTGGAGCTGTGGAATATATGCATATAATAAAAACTACCAACCTAGTAGGATTTATCAAGGAATTGAAAGCATGCGGCTTTTGGATAATAGGGGCTGATGCGGAAGGAAAAGAGGATTACTTTGCCTTGAGCTTTCCTTCGCCGGTGGCGGTGGTAGTAGGAAGTGAAGGAGACGGGATGAGAAGGCTGGTAAAGGAAAATTGCGACTTTTTGGTAAAAATTCCTATGCAAGGAGAGATAAATTCGCTTAATGCCTCGGTGGCGGCAGCGCTTATTATTTATGAGGTAGTAAGGCAGAGATGGACGAAAAAGGATGAATTAGTTAATGGCGAAAAATAGCCTTATATGCCCAGGCAGATGAAAAAACTTAGGATAAATGGAAAAAATGCGACGTAAAGATGTATTAATATACATGTAAAATAAGCTTTATCAGGCTGGAAATATTGATTATGGGTATAGGCGGAGGAAAAAGGTTCTTTGGTAGAGGATATTTTGTCGAAAAAGGAGGTTAAGGCCTAACATTTGTTTTCTTGACGGAGGCTGATAGTAATAGATATAATTACAATATGCTAAAAGGGGGAAAGACACTTTTTTAATAAATACATAGCTATTGGGGGCGATTGAATGTCCAGTTCTATCGCTGAACAGGAAGCTTATCTGGCATATTTAGAGCTAGAGGATGAAGAAATAGTAGAATTGGCACAACAGGGGGATCAGGGGGCCGTAAATTTTTTGGTAGACAAGTATAAAAATTTTGTAAGGGCTAAAGCCAAGTCGTATTTCCTGATAGGTGCAGACAAGGAAGACATTATCCAAGAAGGAATGATAGGCCTTTTTAAGGCGATAAGGGATTATAAGCAGGACAAGCTTACATCGTTTAGAGCATTTGCTGAGCTGTGTATTACCAGGCAGATAATAACTGCTATAAAAACAGCTACCCGGCAGAAGCATATTCCCCTCAATTCTTATGTCTCCTTAAATAAGCCTATTTATGATGAGGAGTCAGACCGTACGCTTCTGGATGTAATCTCCACTGCGGCAGTAGCCAATCCCGAAGAGATTGTGATAAGCCAGGAAGAGTTTATATTCATAGAGAAAAAGATGGGAGAGATTTTAAGCTCTCTGGAATGGAAGGTTTTGATGGCTTATCTGGAAGGGAAGTCTTATCAGGAAATTGCCGAAGAGCTGCAGCGGCATGTCAAATCTATAGATAATGCTTTGCAGAGGGTAAAGCGTAAGCTGGAAAAGTACCTGGAAGAAAGGCGCAATGAATAGGATAGATTTTCCGCAAAAATATCCCTTGACATTATGATACATAGGGTATACAATATTACTTGCTGAGCCGAGCTAGCTCAATGGTAGAGCAGCTGACTTGTAATCAGCAGGTTGCGGGTTCGAGTCCTGTGCTCGGCTCCATTTTAGAGTGAAAAATTTTATGTGGAGGGATACCCAAGCGGCCAAAGGGGGCAGACTGTAAATCTGTTGGCTCAGCCTTCGAAGGTTCGAATCCTTCTCCCTCCACCATTTGCGACGCGGGATGGAGCAGTTGGTAGCTCGTCGGGCTCATAACCCGAAGGTTGCAGGTTCAAATCCTGCTCCCGCAACCATGAATATTAAGCCCATATAGCTCAGTCGGCAGAGCGCATCCTTGGTAAGGATGAGGTCACCGGTTCAAGTCCGGTTATGGGCTCCATTATATAAAGGGCGGCGTAGCTCAGCTGGCTAGAGCATACGGTTCATACCCGTAGGGTCAGGGGTTCGAATCCCTTCGCCGCTACCATAGATGATAACAAGGAGTGGGATTTTTTCTCACTTCTTTTATTTTATAAACAAATTGGTTAAAATATAAAATGGCAGTAAAAAATAACCGATAAAAGCAATGTGAAAGGGGAAAGGTGAGAACGAGATGGCAAAGGCAAAATTTGAGAGGACCAAGCCGCATGTTAACATTGGTACCATAGGGCACGTAGACCATGGCAAGACTACTTTAACTGCAGCCATAACCTATGTATTGTCCAAAGCTGGGAAGGCTCAGGCTACATCTTATGATGAAATCGACAAGGCGCCAGAAGAAAGAGAAAGAGGAATAACCATCAATACGGCACACGTAGAATATGAGACAGACAACCGGCACTATGCACACGTAGACTGTCCGGGACATGCTGACTATGTAAAGAACATGATAACTGGAGCTGCGCAGATGGACGGAGCCATACTGGTAGTAAGTGCCGCTGATGGTCCGATGCCGCAGACGAGAGAGCACATACTCCTGTCCCGTCAGGTAGGAGTACCGTATATAGTAGTATTTTTGAACAAGATAGACATGGTAGATGACGAAGAGCTTTTAGAGCTGGTAGAGATGGAAGTAAGAGAGCTGCTTAACGAATATGAATTTCCGGGAGACGATGTACCTGTAATCAGGGGATC
>NZ_FQWY01000059.1 GCF_900129805.1 Thermosyntropha lipolytica DSM 11003 | reverse complement strand
TCAAGTCTAATACCGGTATTTGAAAAAATACTGTTCGAAAAAGGGATCATAGCTGGTAAAAAATCCTTCCCCTTCTTCTTCCTCATCAATCTTGTTTATAAAAACATACATCTTGGCATCCAGATTATCCATCATGTGCAAAAGCATAGCCTCGGGGAATAAAGGTTTAACCGGAGAGCCATATTCAAGATTCCCATGGTGGCTTAAAATCATGTGTTTTATCATATTTTTGAGCTCTTCCGGCATATCAGGCCTCTTTTGCTCTAGAAGCCTCAAGGCTTCCTCCACCATCTGGTGGCCCAAAACTATATGTCCTATTAATCTGCCGCTAACCGTATATTCAGGCAACACCTTTATCTCATACTCCTTCATTTTGCCTATGTCATGCAAAAGAGCCCCGGTTATAAGCAGGTCCCTATTCAATTGAGGATAAATGCGGCTTGCCTCCAGGCAGAGTTCTGCTACCCTTACTGTATGCTCCAGCAGACCTCCGGCATAATTGTGGTGTATTTTACGCGCTGCCGGTGCTTTAAAAAATTTTTCCCGGGTTTCACCAGTAAAAACTAAAGCGAGCAACTCCTTTAGATAAATATCCTGCACGGTGTTAATTATATTATCAAACTTGTTTTTTAAATTATCTATGCTTACTGCCGGTGTTCTAAGATAGGGAGCAGGATCTTCATCCAAAACCTTTAATTTCTTGGCTGTAAGCTGAATACGGTTATTGTAGCTTCCCGTATCTCCCAGTATCCCTATTACTTTTCCGGTTTCTATACTCCCCCCTATCTGGCAGTTTTCCCATACTACCACATCAATTTCGCCGGAAGAGTCACTTATTTTAAGGTTTATAACTTCTCTGCCGTCTTTAGTCTTGCGGCTGTTTTTTTCGGTAATCAGAAATTTTCCCCATACCTGGACCCCCTGCCCCATTTTCTTTATATCCTTTATCATATAAGGCCCTTTTTTATCCAAAAAAACCTCTCCTCTCCTTAAATTACCTTACCGGATGCGTATAAGAACCTATTTTAACACCTGGCAACTCCTTTTTAACAATATTTATAAATTCTACCATGCCTATCCCGTTAGCACGGGCAGGAAAATACCCCATTATATAATCAGGGTCAATATTTAAATTGCGCATCTGTATCATATACACACCATTTTCCTCTACCAGAGAAAGCAGAGCTTCTATCTCTTCTTCCCTGTCGGTTATGCCTGGAAAGACAAGCAGATTCAAAGCTACTTTTACCCCTTTATTTGCCGCATACCTTATGGACTTTTTTACATCTTCCAGGCTGTAGCCTTTAGGCCGGTGATAGAGGTTATAATTACCGGGTATACAGGAAAATATAGTAACCCGCATGGCATCCAGTCCGGCATCGGTTAACATTTTTATCCCTTCGGTATATCCGGCATTAGTATTAATATTTATTGTACCTTTATCCGTATGTTTCCGGATAATTTTTATAGCACTCGCCAGGACTTTTGCATTAAGAGAAGGTTCCCCCTCACATCCCTGACCAAAGCTTATTATCCCCTCCCGGGCATTCTCAAGGTGCTCAATCCCCAGTTCACTTATCTCTTCTACCGTAGGTTTAAAAGTAAGCCGGTTCTGGGGTGATCTCACCCCGGCATGTTCTTCGGAAATACAGCCCAGACACCCGGCATTACAGGCCGGCATAGTAGGGATCCCCCCTTCCCAGCGCTGATAAAAAATATTCTGAGCCGTAAAACAGCTGTAAGCCAGGGAACAGTAAGCCAGCTGTCTTAAGATACGGTTCTGGGGATATTTTTTAAGCATTTTATTTATTCTCGCTCCCAATCCTTCTGTATTATAATAAACCGGATGCCATTTGCGGACATTATCCGTCTTTACCGCTGCCACATATATCTTTTCATCTTTAAAACCTACCGCTGCATAACCATAAAGAGGCAGATTTAAACCTTTATCTTTCTTGACAAAAGCCGGCAGCAAAGTGCGGGTAAAACCCTGCGGCAGAAGGGCAGCTACTGCCGTAACCTTCCGTCCTCTTCCCTCCTCTTCCCGGCAAAAAATCTCCTCTTTAGCATTTAATCCTACCGGTAAACATCCCGGAAGGGCTACCAGAGATGCCCCCTTAGGAAGGGGTATCATTTCCCTCTCGACAGGAACCAGCCAGGTATTACCGCTGCGTCCCAGCATAGCCATATCCGGATATTCCCAAACTTCTCCCTTGTCATTCGCATATAATGTAAAATACATAATCCTCTTACCCCATCTTTCCTAACTCATAATAAATAATATAATATAAAATTAAAGTTCAGAAAGCAAAAAACCGCCCTTACAGAAGGGGGCGGTTTTTTCCCTCTCTTAATAACGCAAAAACTTAAGAGGATTAACTGTTTTTCCTTCTTCTCTTACCTCAAAATGTACATGAGGGCCGGTAGTCCTGCCGGTAGTTCCGACGGTGGCTATAATCTGCCCTTTTTTAACCTTCTCTCCTTCACTAACCTTTAAGCTGTGCGCATGGGCATATACCGTTTCTCTTCCATCCGCATGTCGCAATACAACCATTTTACCATAAACCGGCTTATAGCCGCTAAAAACGACGGTGCCATCCGCAGCCGCCCGAATAGGCTCTCCTCTGCTCCCTGCAATATCTATTCCATGATGAAACCCACTCTGGCGCCATCCATAAGCAGAGGTTATGGTCCCTACCAAAGGCCAGGCATAAGACAGGCTGCGAAAACTTACTGACCGGGATGGCTGTTCTTGCAAAACTACACTGCTTCCCAGACTGTCATCAGGTATCTTCAGACTATCTCCTATTTTGAGCAACTGCGGATTTTTACCGGGATTAGCCTTGATAAGCGCATCCAGGCTTATATCATAACGCCGGGCTATATCCCACATAGTCTCACCCGGTTTTATAACATGTACCCGAGTATTAGTATACGGAATAGAAATTACCTGTCCTACTGCCAGTATGCTCTTTTCATCCATATTGTTGACCGCCATAATTATCTTTACGTCTACGCCGCTTCGCATCGCTATATCCCATAAGGTATCGCCTGCTTTTACCCGATAATATTTTATACCTCTTTCGGTCAGAATACTTCCTGGCTTGCAGGCGGGTATAAAATTATCTTCATACACCGCCCCCAAAGCAGCATCCCAGGATAAAAAACACAGCATAAGGCTTAAAATCAGTGAAGATATCTTCTTCGCCTTCACTTTATTCCTCCTCATTTCCTTTAAGGCATAAGTACCCTCTTCTACTTATTCTTGCCGGGAAATGAGGACTTTATTCTTAAGCAATCAGGAATTCTTAGACAGGTCACGCTTGCCAAAAACGATAGGAGCAGCTCGCAAAAGATCTGCATTGGAAGCAGTCTTTAACATAGTATCCCTTATTATCTGCATGCTCTCTACCGGTGTGTGTTCATTGAAGGCATTACGCAGATTCCAGGTAAGTTCCAGCTCCTCAGGAGTTAAAAGCAGCTCTTCCTTGCGCGTACCAGATCTTTTAATATCGATAGCCGGGAAAATACGCCTTTCTGCTAATTTTCTGTCCAGCACCAGCTCCATATTGCCGCGGCCCTTGAATTCTTCAAAAATAACCTCATCCATACGGGATCCGGTTTCCACTAAAGCCGTAGCTATTATAGTCAGGCTGCCTCCTTCTTCTATATTACGGGCAGCTCCAAAAAATCTTTTCGGTTTATCCAGAGAGGCCGGATCTATACCACCCGAAAGGGTTCGCCCACTGGGGGGAACTACCAGGTTATAAGCCCGGGCTAAACGCGTAAGGCTATCCATGAGGATTACAACATCTTTTTTATGCTCAACCAATCTCTTGGCCCTTTCCAAAACCATATCGGTAACTTTCACATGATTTTCCGGGGGTTCATCAAAGGTAGAAGCCACCACTTCGGCCTGTGTATTTCTCTCCATATCGGTAACTTCTTCCGGCCTCTCATCTACCAGTAAGATAATAAGCTTAATTTCGGGATGATTTTTAGTTATTCCCTGGGCAATTTTTTGCAGAAGAATCGTCTTACCTGCCTTGGGAGGAGCGACGATAAGCCCCCTCTGTCCTTTACCTATAGGAGCAAAGAGGTCAATGACCCGGGTAGATACTTCATGGGATTCGGTTTCCAGTACAATCTTTTCCGTAGGATAAAGGGGGGTAAGCTCATCAAAATGTATCCTTTTTACGGCTTCTTCCGGGGGAAATCCATTTATAGCCTCCACCTTAAGCAGAGCAAAAAAACGTTCATTCTCTTTAGGTGAACGCACATGGCCAAAAACTAAATCCCCGGTTTTAAGTTCAAACTTGCGTATCTGCGAAGGAGATACATATATATCTTCATGACTGGGGAGATAATGAAAAGGCCTTAAAAAACCATAACCATCTGGCATTATCTCTAATATCCCCTGTGCCTGCAACACTTCATCAGAATGGGTAAGTATTTTGGTAAGCTCCATTACCAGTTCTTTTTTACGCAGCTTATAATAACCTGGTATATTATGTTCTTTGGCTAACTGGTAAAGTTCAGCTACCGTCTTTTTTTCCAGATCTGCAATATTCAATTTAGCCCTCCTTCCCTTAAACCGGGGTAGTCGAAAACTACCCCTTTTAAAATTATTTACCAATCCAGCATCGACTTAATCCTTTCATCCTTAAAAAGCGGCTTTTTATCCAAACAGTGATCGGCTTCAATTATTCTGATCGTACCTGAAGTGCTGCGCATAACAATAGTTTGGGTAATAGCCCTCCGCCTGTAATATCTTACCCCCTTTAAAAGAAAAGAATCGGTTATGCCGGTAGCGGCAAAAATAACATCTTCTGATTTTACCAGTTCATCAAGGGTAAAGATTTTCTTGATATCCGTTATGCCCATAGCATGACAGCGTTTAATCTCTTCTTCATCTTCCGGGCATAAGCGGGCTTGAAAATCTCCACCCATGCATTTTAAAGCCGCAGCGGTTATAACCCCTTCCGGAGCTCCGCCAATCCCTAAAAGGATATCTACTCCTGAGTTCCGGTAGGCCGTAGCTACCCCAGGAGAAACATCCCCATCGCTTATAAGTTTTATCCTGGCTCCGACCCTTCTAATCTCCTCAATAATATGCGCATGGCGTGGCCGATCAAGCACTACGGCCGTAACCTCACTTATCAATTTCCCCTGGGCTTTAGCTACTTCTTTTATGTTTTCCTTCACACTAGCATCTAAATGTACTCTACCTTTACACTCAGGCCCTACGGCAATCTTATCCATATACATATCAGGGGCATGCAAAAGCGCCCCGCGGGGAGCCACAGCCAGAACGGAAATCGCACCATTTAGCCCTTTGGCTACGATATTGGTTCCTTCCAGAGGATCGACAGCTATATCTACTTCCGGCGGAACTCCTGTGCCTACCCTTTCCCCAATATAAAGCATAGGGGCTTCATCCATTTCTCCTTCCCCTATCACTACCACTCCATCAACGGAAACGGTATCAAACATTACCCGCATTGCGGTTACGGCTGCGTCATCAGCTGCCTCTTTGTCCCCTTTTCCTACCCAGCAGGCAGCCGCCAGAGCTGCTGCTTCCGTTACCCGCGCAAATTCAAGTGCCAGTTCACGTTCCAAATTCAAACCCGTTACAGAAAACCTACAAAACTTTATAAGGGATTTATAATATCCTTATAAAGTTTCTGTTTCCTTCCTTGTTCATCGCGTCCAGTTTCGGATAAACCTACTCCTGCTGGCATGACGCTCCGAAGGCTTAAATTCCCGACTAACGTATCGGTACTAGCTAATAGCTTGCGTCAAGTGCTAAGCTATTAGTTTTTCATAATTCTTCAAGTTTATACTTGCGTTCAAATCCCTGTCTATCTCAAACCCACATTTGTCGCATTTGTATTTTCGCTCTGACAGGGATAATTGCTCTTTTATATTTCCACATCTACTGCATATTTTTGAGGAAG
>NZ_FQWY01000005.1 GCF_900129805.1 Thermosyntropha lipolytica DSM 11003 | reverse complement strand
TTGAGATAGACAGGGATTTGAACGCAAGTATAAACTTGAAGAATTATGAAAAACTAATAGCTTAGCACTTGACGCAAGCTATTAGCTAGTACCGATACGTTAGTCGGGAATTTAAGCCTTCGGAGCGTCATACCAAGCAGTAGTAGGTTTATCCGAAACTGGACGCGATGAACAAGGAAGGAAACAGAAACTTTATAAGGATATTATAAATCCCTTATAAAGTTTTGTAGGTTTTCTGTAACGGTACTTGTATGTCGCTTTTTGGCATAGAAATAGGCAAAAAGAGCATTATGAGCCAGCAGATGGCGCTGGAGGTTACCGGGCATAATGTGGCCAATGCGAATACCGAGGGTTATACCCGGCAGAAGGCTAATCTTACGACTACCCGGCCTTACCATACTCCGGTGCTGGTGAGCAGCGGCAAAGCCGGGCAGCTGGGGACCGGGGTTACGGTCAAGGATATTCAGCGGATAAGGGATAGTTTTCTGGATGACCAGATACGGAATGAGAATAAGCGGTCAGGCTACTGGAATGCGGTTTATGATGCCCTGGCCAAGATCGAAGTCATACTCAATGAGCCCTCGGAAGACGGATTGCGTTCGGTTATGGACCTGTACTGGAAAGCATGGCAGGACTTAGTGGCCCATCCGGAGAGTGAAGCGGTAAGGGCAACAGTCGTGCAGCGGGCGATGGCCATGGCCGATACGTTTAACCATACTTATAAGCAGCTTAAGGAGCTGCGGGAAGATGTAAATGCCTCGATAGCTATCAAGGTAGTGGAGATAAATTCTATCATCCAGCAGGTAGCTGATTTGAACCAGCAGATTCTGGCCATCACTATTGCCGGCAAGCAGCCTAATGATCTTCTGGATAGGCGGGATCTCCTTCTGGATCAATTGAGCCGGCTTATCTCGGTGAATATTGTGCAGGAGACAAACGGCATGGTGGCGGTGCAGATGGGAGGACGCACCCTGGTGCAGGGGGTAGAGTATTACGAGCTTTCTACTGTCCAGGATATATATGGCATGCATATGGTGGTATGGAAAGATACCGGGGTAAGGGCAGTTATCGAAGGAGGCGAACTGAAGGGGCTTCTGGATGTGCGGGGCAAAACTGACCGGCCGGAAGAGCCTGATCCTTCTCCCTACCGGGAGATTGTGCCGGAAATGATTGACCAGCTCAATGCGCTGGCGAAAACGATTGTTTTGCGCACCAATGAGCTGCACCGCAATGGTTTTAGCCTTAATAACCAGACTAAATTTCCTGATGGCATCAACTTTTTTAACGCCCCTGCTACCTTAGCAGATATAGATGCAATTAAGAACTGGGCTGAATATATAAGCGTAAACCGGGATATAGCAAGTGACCCTAAAAATATAGCGGCAGCTGCTTACCGCACCTGGGATGACAGTACCGGGATTTTGCAAAAGTATAATTTTGGGGATGGGGCCAATGCTTTGCGGATTGCCCAGCTCAAACATGACTTTAATGCCGTGTATGTCTGGGCTGAGACCCCGAAGCTAGGTGCGGTTTTGCCTTTTCCTTATGCCGGGCTAGGTGGGGATATGGAGGTTTTCTATAAAGACAGCGGAGGGAACCTGGTTTCTCAAGTTATATCCCTGGATACTGCCGGTATTACCCCTTCTCCAGTTTTTCGGGACCTGGCTGAGCTGGCCGGGTTTATACAGCAAAAGCTGCAGGAGGATCCGGTATTAAAAGCTAACAATGTGAAAATCGAAGTTTTATGCAGCGGGGATAAGCTGGTTTTCAAGGCCGGGGAGAGTTTTACCGCTGTCAGTGTTAATCTGCTTAAAGATGGCAATCCGGTCACCTCTTTTAATATAAATGCCGACTATTCTTTAACCGGGGTTATAAAACATGTTACCGGTGATGACTACTGGCGGGCTATTACCGCCAACAAAGGGGTACAGACGGCAGAAGCCAAGCGGATGGTGGAAAGCCAGGAGATACTCCTTAATCAGCTGGAAACGAAGCGGCAGTCGATTTCCGGCGTTTCCCTGGATGAAGAGATGACTAATATGATAAAGTTCCAGCATGCTTATAATGCGGCTGCCCGTTATATTACCGCCATGGATGAAGCTCTGGAAGTCATAGTAAACCGTTTGGGCCTGGTAGGTAGATAATAAGAAGGGGGAAGAAAGCAGTGATCAGGATTACCAATAATATGCTGGTAAACGACCTTATGCGCAACCTGAACAACAACTACCGGATGATGGACAAATACCAGCGGCAGCTGGCTACCGGGCGCAAGCTGAACATGCCTTCTGACAATCCGGCCGGGCTGGTAAAATCGCTGCGGCTTAGAACTAATATTGTAGAAAATGAGCAGTATCTGGCCAACATAAATGAAGCGATAAATTTTATGGAAACTACGGATTCGGCTCTGGATAATATTACCCAGATCCTGCACCGGGTAAGGGAGCTTACCGTCAAGGCGGCCAATGGGACGAACGATCCCGGTGCCCATCAGGCTATTGCTGATGAGGTAAAAGAGCTTAATGAACAGATAAAGCTTATTGCCAACACTACTTACGGCACCAAGCATGTTTTTGGCGGGCGCAATGTTACAGAGCCCCCCTGTCAGGGAAATAGCTGGCAGGGCAATGACGAATACCTGGAGCTGGAGATAGGGGTAGGGATTACCATACCTATCAATATAACCAACCGGGATATGAATTATTTTTTCACTGATCATAATGGCAAAGAAGGTATATTTACCCTGCTGGATAACCTGGTAAACGACATCAGGGATGGGAAGCTCAGCCAGATAAGTGCGGCCTTGAGCAAGATCGATGACAAAATGGGGGATATGCTTACGGCCCGCTCGGTTATTGGTGCCAAGACTAACCGGCTGGAGCTGCAAAAGAGCCGTCTGGAGTCAACCGGCATTTCTTTTACCGGGCTTCTGGCGGCCAATGAAGATGCCGATCTGGCGGAAGTTATCATGCAGCTTAAAATGCAGGAAAATGTCTACCGGGCTTCGCTGGCGGCAGGTGCCCGCATTATTCAGCCCAGCCTGGTTGATTTTCTCCGCTAATTGAGGAGGGCTAGGCTTTGCTCAGGCTCAGGATCGAACAGGAATTTGCCCGCATAGGGCTTAATATACAGAAACCTTTTCTGCCTTTGCGAACGACACTGCCTAAGATTGAGCTTAATATAAAAAAGCCGGAGCTCAGGCTTAATAACCATCTTCCCCGGGTGTATATCGACCAGCGCAGGTGTTTTGCCGATATGGAAAAGCGAACCCTGGATGATTTTATACGCTATTATGCCGAGCGGGGAAGAGAGCAGGTCTTAAAGGCTATTGGCGACATAGCAGAAGAAGGGGATATGCTGGCCCGTATTGAAGAGGGAGTCCGGCTGGAAGATGTGGCGGAAAAGGGATGGGGAGAGATGGCCGATTTTAATGTTACGGCTATTCCCAAACAGCCTCCGGATATAACCTGGGAGGTAAAGCCAGTAGAGGTGGAATTTATCCCGGGAGAGGTGGAACTGGAGCTTGTACGGGGAAGGGTGGAAAACCTTTTTACCCCGGGAAAGGTGGAGGTTTATCTGGAACAGAAAAACTACATTAAGATAGACTGGGTAGGAGAAAACCTGGATATCAAGGTTTAGGAGCGGAAAGGAGCGAGCTTTGATGCAGATTGCAAGCCGGGTGCTGGGGAAAATGGAGATTGAGGAGAACAGTATAATAAAGTTTCCGGAAGGGCTTCCTGCTTTTGAAGAAGAGAAGGAATTTGTGATTATACCGCTGGAGGAGGGGAGCCCTTTTTATTATATGCAGGCGGTGGGGAATGAGGAATTATGCTTTATGCTGGCTGACCCTTTTGTGTTTTTCCCGGCTTATGAGATAAAGCTGGGGGATGAGGTGGTAAGAAAGCTCAAGCTTAAGGAAAAAGGGGAGAATATTGCGGTTTTTGTTATCCTGACAGTTCCCGATGATTACCGGCTTACGACCGCTAATCTGCTGGCTCCCCTTATTATAAATACGGAAGAAAAAATAGGGCTTCAGTTTGTGGCCGTAGATTCCGATTATAATACTAAGCACTTTATTTTTCCCGGTGAGGCGGAAAAGATAAGGTGTGCGGCCGGGGAGGGGAGATAAGATTTGCTGGTTTTAGGGCGCCGTAAGGGTGAAAGTATAATCATCGGTGATGATATTGAAATTAGTATAATCGATATTCAGAATGAAGTGGTGAAAATAGGCATTAATGCTCCCCGCCAGGTAAGCATAGTGCGCAAGGAGATCTATGAAGAGGTAAGGGAGGCTAACCGGGAAGCTGTCCGCAATGTCAGGGAGGCTGGAGCTATAAGCCGGCTGTGGAAAAGGGAAGAGAAATAGAGAAGGTCCTTAAGAAGGAGGGATACCATGTCCTATACGAGTAATATAAACAATATCCGCTTTGGCGGGATGGCAAGCGGTTTGGATACGGAAAAGATAGTAAAACAGCTTATGCGGCTGGAACAGAGAAGGGTGGACCGCATTGCCCAGGAAAAGCAGATCCTGGAGTGGAAAAGAAGCGGCTATCGGGAGATTAATACCAAACTCCTGGCTTTGCGCAATGCCGCTTTTGATCTGCGGTTGCAGAGCAATTTCCTGGGCCGTAAAGCAGTAAGCAGCAGTGAAAGTGTGGTGCAGGCTTCCGGGGTTGATGCCGGGGGGATAACCGGCAATTATAAGATAGAGGTAGAGAAGCTGGCAACAGGTGCGAGTTATCAGGCAGCGGTAGAAAGCAATTTTGCAGCCCAGGCCGGGACTCTGGTCATTACCGGCAGCAAAGGGAGTGCGGAGATAAGCCTTGAGGAGGGAGAAGGAGCCAAACAGGCAGCAGCTAGAATAAATGCTTATACTAATACTACCGGTATCCGGGCTGTCTATGATGAGAACTTAAACCGCTTTTTCCTTATGTCGGTAGATACCGGGAGTAGTGCGGTTATCAAGGTAAAGGCTCTGGATGATGGAGGAGCAGCTAATCTGGCTGGCCTGCTGGGCGGAGCTTATAATGTGGATGAGGAAGTCACCTTAAGCAGCGGGCAGGATGCCCAGGTTAAGATAAATGACGGTGAGGTTTTAACCTTTTCTTCCAATCAGATAAAGGTTCTGGGCATGAGCCTGGTTTTGAAAGGGGAAGGGGTAGCCCAGGTGACAGTGAGCCAGGATATAGACCGGGCCGTAGAGAAGATAAAAGCCTTTGTGGAAGCCTATAATGAGGTGATGGAAAAGATAAATACCAGGCTTACCGAAAAGAGATACCGGGACTATCCTCCTTTGACCGAAGAACAGAAGAAAGAGCTGAAGGAAAAAGAAATCGAGCTGTGGGAAGAAAAAGCCAGGAGCGGGCTTTTGAATGCTGATCCCTTGCTTTCTAGCATAGCCAGCGGTATCCGCATGACGGTTATGGATGCTGTTCCCGGGCTGGAAGGAAAGTACAAGACTTTGAGTTCCCTGGGCATAACTACCCTTTCCTGGAATGACAAGGGCAAACTTTATGTAAATGAGGAAAAACTGCGCAATGCCTTAAGTGAAGATCTGGAAGGGGTAATGAGCTTTTTTACCAACAGCAGCGGAAATGGCATGGCCCAGAAGGTTTATGAAAAGGTGAACAGTGCTATAAGACAGATAGTAGATAAAGCAGGGCGGGATGACTATAAAGTAGATAACAGCCTGCTGGGCAAGGAGATTTTGCAGCAGGAGAAGAAAATGGCCCAGATGCAGGAAAAACTGGCCAAGATAGAAGAAAAATACTGGAGGCAGTTTACGGCTATGGAAAAAGCCCTGGCCAAAATGCAGAGCCAGGGAGACTGGCTGATGATGCACCTGTCAGCTGGCAAATAGCAGGGGATGGCAGCAGCAGGAATTTTAAGTTAAGGAGCGAAATATTAGCAAAGGGGGAGGAAGAAATACTGGAGAGAAAGCAGGGGTTGTATGCTGGATAAAACGGTAGTGCAGAATATTCTGGAGCTTTTGGGGACGATGGAGGAAGCCTTTGCCTATACCAGGGATAAACTAGAAGCTCTGGAGATAGAGGCTACTACCGGGGTGCTGCATGATACGATGGAAGCTTTTCTCACCATTGAGAACAGCTTGCTTTTCATGTCGCCTGATCTGGCCGCCGGCAGGATAAAACAGGCCACCGATAAGCTGAGAGATGCTTTCAGCCTTATAGTGCAAAACTATGAGGAGGAAAGGGGATATAAAGCCCTGGAGATAGTAAGGACCAGTTTGGAGCCGGCTTTCAGGTACTGGAAGCAGACCCTGGAGGAAGAATTGAGGCCGTATGTGGTTTCCTAGAGAAGAGGTGATAATATGGATATAGCGGCCTGGTCGATAAGTTTTCATCAGGCAGAGCTTATGCAGAAGGCAGGGGTTTCTGTCTTGAAAATGGCGATGGAACAGGCTCAGGTTCAGATGGATGGGGTGCTTGAAGTTATGGCTGCCAGTGTTAAGGCTATGGAGCAGTCGGTTATGCCCCATCTGGGAGCCCATATTGATATTCGTATATAAGTATATGCAAAGTGCCAAAAGCGGTGGGGATAAGAGAAAAACCGCTTTTTTTTTACGATTTTTTAATAGTAATGGTCGGTGTTTTCTCTGGATACGAAAAAAGGATGCAGGATTACCCCCGCTGCAAAGCCTCCGATATGGGCCCAGAAAGCTATGGTAGGGTGTTCTAATGCCGCCAGGCTGCCTAAGCCGGCCCACAGCTGGGTCAGGATCCATATTCCCAGATAGAACCAGGCGGGAAAGGTAAAAAGGAAGAAAGGGGGAACCCAGGTAAGGATGCGGGCCCGGGGAAACATAATGAAATAAGCCCCCATGACCCCGGCGATAGCCCCGGAAGCCCCTACTACCGGAATAGATGAATGAGGATTTATGTAATAATGAACCAGAGCAGCTATGATGCCGCAGAGGAGATAGAAAATAATAAAGCGCATCTTGCCCATGCGGTCTTCCACATTATCGCCCAGCAGCCACAGCATCCACATATTGGATATTATGTGCATAAGGCTGCCGTGCAGGAACATATAGGTTACGGCCGATGTGGGATGGTATAGCAGATGGGAAGGGATAAATCCTTTCTGGTAGATCATAGCTTCCATACCGACAGGGCCGCTGGTTATTTGCTGATAGAAAACATAAATATTGGCCAGGATAATGAGCACGGTTACCAGCGGAAATGAACGGCTGGGGGTGCTGTCGCGTAAAGGAATCATATTTTCCCTCTTTCTTTTTTATTAACAATGTAGCATTTTGGGAAAAGAATATAAAGAGATAAAAAGAGGTTTTTGCTTTTACCCGGCTGCTCGGGGATTTTTATTTGCAATATATTACGATTCGTAACAGTTTTTAAAAAAAGAACCGTCCCCAATTTAAAAAGATTAAAGTTTTATATAAATGTAACGATATTTAATACAGAAGATTGTGCTGGGAGGCGAGTTTATGCGGATTGAAGGGCAGGCAGCAGCAGTTGATTATATAAAGCATGACTTCCGGGTGCGAAGTGAGGGAGCAGAAGAGGCTTCTTCCCGGATGGCGGCGCAAGGGGTAAATGTAAACATTTTAAGTCGGGAAAAAGAAAAGGAGCTTAATCCGGAAGTGCTGAAGCAGGCGGTAGCTACAGCCAATGAGGCTTTCCGCCTCAGCAACTATCATCTTGAGTTCAGGCTGCATGAGAATAGCGGACGCTATCAGATAAAGGTGGTAGATACTGATTCCAACACGGTTATCCGTGAAATCCCCCCGGAGTATATGCTGGAGATTTCCGCCCGTATCCGGGAAGTGCTGGATAAATTCCTGGGGGTTTTTGTCGATGCCCTGGTTTAGAAATGGAAAAATGGTGTTGTAAATAGCAGGAAAAAGGAAGAAAAAAGAAAAAGGACTTGTGCTTTCCGGTGCGAATTATTTTTCTAGGGAGGCTTGATGGATGATGAATATGTATGCCCAGGCATATGATCAATACAAAAAGACGAGTGTTGAAACTTTATCTCCTGGCAAACTTCTCCTCATGCTTTATGAAGGAGCTATAAAGAATGTGAAGCTGGCCCGGGAAGGGATAAAGGAGAAGGATTATAATAAGGCCCACAACCACCTTATAAAAGCCCAGGATATTATTACCGAACTTATGGTTACTTTGAAAATGGAATATGATATAGCTAAACAGCTTTACAGCATATATGATTACCTCTACCGGCGTCTGGTGGAGGCCAATGTGCGGAAAGATGCGGCTATTCTCGATGAAGTAGAAGTTTTTCTGACAGAACTGCGGGATACCTGGCAGGAAGTGGTGAAAAAGCAGGCCCAGAGCCTTTTGGAAAAAAGCCGGCCCCAGAATATAAGTGTAAAAGGATAGAGGAGCGATGATGGATAGTTTTGCTTTTGAAGTCCGGGAGGAGCTGAAGGCGGCTTTTATGTACCTTATGGATGTTTCCTGCCGCCAGCTTATGGTGATAGAGAGCATCAGCGAAGATGAGGAAAACTGGGAGGATATGCTCTTAGAGGTGCTGGAGGAGAAAGATAAGGCGATCTCTTTTATTGAGGAGATTTTTTCCCGCCTGGGGGATGCCGCTTTCAGTATTAAACAGGATCCGGAAATAAGGGAGCTCATGCTTTTTATAAAAGGGCAGGAAGAGAGGAGCCGGCAGCTTTTGCGGGAAAAGGCGGACCGCATAGGTGAAAAGATCAAGGCATTAAAGCAGAATGAAAAAGCACGCAGGGCTTATGACGGAGAAGGCCGGGAAGGGGAGAGCTGGTTTTTTGACCGCCGCAGATAATAAAGAGGAAGAGGAAAGAGGCTTGGGAAGAAGTATACAGTATATAGGATATGAGGAAGGGTAGCAGGTATGACTGAAGGTTTGGTGCGCGGCATAATAGATAATTTTCGCGAACAGCATAAGCTTTATTCTACCATGTGGGATCTGGCTTTAAAGCAGAAGGAGTGCCTAAAGGACGGGAAGGATCCTGACCTGGACCGCTTTTTGCGGCTTTTGCAGCAGCGAAACCAGCTTATGGCAAAGATATCCCCTATCAGCCAGGAAAATGTCAGGTTGCAGCAGGTGGTTATGGCAGACCTTAAGATCGACCATTTTACGCTTTCTGAGCTGCAGGGCCGCATAGATAAAGATTTATGGGAAGAACTGCAGAAGGTTATAAAAGAGCTGAATGAGGTTTTGCTGGCCATAAGCGAAGCTGACCATGATAATAGTGTGGTTATCAAGGATAGGTACGGACTGCGCTATAATAACAGCCCGGGGAACTATAAAAGGGCTAAAGAGGTTTACCAGCAGGTAATGAATAAGAAGATATAGGAAAGAGGACACAAGGGGATAAAGGATAAAATTTTATAGAAAATGAGTCCTTTTCCTTGCTATTTTTTTATCTAAGGTATATAATGAACATACTGTTAGTTGGATATCCCTCCAGGAGAGGAAATATCTGCGACAGGAAATCTAAGATCAAAGTGAGGGATTCTTTCAGATGTTTGAGGACAGAACTTTAGTATGTCAGGATTGTGGCAGGGAATTTGTGTTTACTGCCGGAGAACAGGAGTTTTATGCGGAGAAAGGTTTTGAAAATGAACCTAAACGCTGCAAGGAGTGCAGAGGTGCTCGCCGCAGTAGCAGTAGCAGCAGCCGCAGCAGCCGTGCTCCCAGAGAAATGTACAGTGCCGTATGTGCAAGCTGCGGAGCAGATACCAAAGTTCCTTTTAAGCCTGTAGATGGCAGACCTGTTTACTGCATGGATTGTTTCCAGGCGCAAAGAAGAGCAGCGTATTAATAAAAGGAATATTTACCGGGCTTTAAGCCCGGTTTTGTATTTTTTAGAAAAATTTTGACAATAATATTCACCTTATGCAGGATTTTGTTTAAGTAGAGTAGAATTTTTAACCTATGGTAAAATATATATAAAGATAAGGTAAAAAAGGTTAGTTCATCTCTTTCAGGTATTGCTTTTGCGGTTGGGGCTTTAGGAGTCTAAACCGCAAGGTCATATAAATATAGATGACCTGCAGGATAAGGGAAGGAGTGGTTATATGAAGTTTGAATTTCGGGGAAAGAATATTGAAGTTACGCAGGCGCTCAAGGATTATGCGGAAAAAAGGCTTTCCAAACTGGAAAAATACATCGAGGATGTGAGAACTGCCCAGGTTGCTTTTTCCATAGAAGGAGAAAAACATAAAGTCGAGGTTACGATACCTTTAAACGGCATAATACTGCGGGGAGAAGAGGCTACGGAGGATATGTATGCTTCTATCGATGCCGTACAGGAAAAATTGGAAAGGCAGATAGAAAAGTATAAGACCAGGCTTTATAAACACCACAAAGCAGCTGGCTTTAAGCAGGCAGTAGCTGAAGAGGTTAAAGAGGAAGCGGAGAAAGAAGAAGGATTCAAGATCGTGCGCACCAAGCGGTTTGCCTTGAAGCCTATGGATGCAGAAGAAGCTATTATGCAGATGAATCTTTTAGGACATAGCTTTTTTGTCTTTTTCAATGCGGAAACGGAAGAGGTAAATGTTGTATATAGAAGGCATGACGGCAATTATGGCCTGATTGAGCCGCATTTTGATTAGTTGAAGTTAAAGGGGCAAAAGTGCTATTATATAAAATTAGATAAGAATATTAAGGAACCTTATGGTTCCTTGTTTTTTTGAAAAGAGGTTGGTTGGTTATGATTAAGGATTTTTTGGCCCGCATACTTGACGACAATGAAAAAGAGATTAAAAAGCTCAGCAAAACGGTGTATAAGATCAATGCTTTAGAGCCGGAATTTAAAAGATTACGGGATGAAGATTTTCCGGGGAAAACCCAGGAGTTTAAGCAGAGGATAGAAAAGGGAGAAAGCCTGAATGATATACTGCCCGAAGCTTTTGCTCTGGTAAGGGAAGCTGCTTACCGCACGCTGGGCATGAGGCATTTTGATGTCCAGCTTATGGGAGGAATTGTCCTGCACCAGGGCCGTATAGCGGAGATGAAGACCGGGGAAGGGAAAACCCTGGTGGCTACTCTGCCTGCTTATCTCAATGCCCTGGAAGGCAAGGGTGTCCATGTGGTGACGGTAAATGATTATCTGGCCAGGCGCGATGCTGAGTGGATGGGCCCGGTTTACCAGTTCTGCGGCCTTACGGTAGGGGTTATCGTACATGGCCTTGATTACCAGGAAAGGAAACATGCTTACAGCTGTGATATTACCTATGGTACTAATAATGAATTCGGCTTTGACTATCTAAGGGATAATATGGTTATAAGGCCGGAGAATATGGTGCAGCGCGATCTTCATTATGCCATCGTTGACGAGGTGGATTCCATACTGATAGATGAAGCGCGCACCCCCCTTATAATTTCCGGGGAAGGGGATAAACCCACCCATCTCTATTACCAGATTGCCAGGTTTGTGCCCCGTCTGGAAAGAGAAGTGGATTATAAGGTAGATGAAAAGGCCCATATAGTAACCCTTACCGAAGAAGGGGTAAGGAAGGCGGAAAAATATTTCGGGGTCGAGAACCTGGCCGAAAATATGGAATTGGCCCATCATATAAACCAGGGGCTAAAAGCCCATTTTCTCATGCACCGGGACCGGGATTATGTAGTTAAAGACGGCAAGGTGATTATTGTCGATGAATTTACCGGGCGGCTTATGTTTGGACGCCGTTACAGTGATGGCCTGCATCAGGCGATTGAAGCCAAGGAAGGGGTTAAGATTGAGAAAGAATCCCAGACCTTAGCTACCATAACTTTTCAGAATTATTTCCGCATGTATCGCAAGCTGGCCGGCATGACCGGTACGGCCAAGACGGAAGAAGAGGAATTCCGCAAGATTTATGGCATGGATGTGGTGGTTATTCCCACCCATAAGCCGATGATACGCATAGACAGGCCGGATGTGGTTTACCGTACGGAAATGGGGAAATTTAAAGCGGTGGTTGAAGATATTGCTGAAAGGTATAAAAAAGGCCAGCCGGTTCTGGTGGGGACTATATCGATCGAAAAATCAGAGCTTTTAAGCAAGATGCTGACTAAACGGGGTATCCCCCATCAGGTGCTCAATGCCAAGCACCATGAAAAAGAGGCGGAGATTATAGCCAGAGCCGGACAGAAGTATGCCGTAACTATAGCTACCAACATGGCCGGCCGCGGAACCGACATCGTGCTGGGCGAAGGGGTTAAAGAGCTGGGCGGCCTTTATGTGCTGGGAACGGAAAGGCATGAAGCCCGGCGCATAGATAACCAGCTGCGGGGAAGATCAGGACGTCAGGGAGACCCCGGCGAGTCGCGCTTTTATGTTTCCCTGGAAGATGACCTCATGCGGCTTTTTGGCTCGGCCAACATCGAAGGGCTTATGGATAGGCTGGGCATGGATGATGATATGCCTATTGAGAACAATCTGGTAACCAGGGCGATTGAAAATGCCCAGAAGCGGGTAGAAGCCCGCAACTTCAGTATCCGCAAGATGGTTTTGGAATATGATGATGTTATAAATAAACAGCGGGAAGTCATATATGGAGAAAGAAAGAAGGTTCTTTTCGGCGAAAATCTGAAAGAGACTATTTTCAGCATGATCGATGATGTCGTGGATAAGGTGGTAGACAGTTTTGCCGGGGAAGCCAGGTATGCAGACGAGTGGGATCTTGCTGGACTTATGAATTATGTGGAACAGAATATACTGCCGAAGCCTGATTTTACCGAAGAAGACCTGAAAGGGATGACCCGCAGGGAAGTTAAATCCTTCCTGGCAGAAAAGACGAAGGATTTTTATGAACAGAGGGAACAGGAAATCGGCAGTGAAAACATGCGGGAAATTGAAAAGTGGATTATGCTCAGGATTATTGATGAAAAGTGGATGGACCACATTGATGCTATGGACCAGCTGCGCAGCGGCATAGGCCTGCGGGCCTACGGGCATAAAGATCCCCTTATTGAATACAAGTTTGAAGCCTATGAGGCTTTCCAGGATATGGTTTTCAGTATCAAAGAAGATGTAGTACGCTATATACTGAGGGTAAGGGTGGCCCAGAAGCTGGAAGAAAGAAAGACTTTTACCAGCCATGGGGAAGAAGAGGTTAAAACCCCGGTTAGAGTAGGCGAAAAGGTGGGACGCAATGATCCCTGCCCCTGCGGCAGCGGGAAGAAATATAAGAAGTGCTGCGGCCGGGAAGCTGTTTAGGCCGAAGGCAAAGGAGGAGGATTTCTGATGTTTGATAATCCCATGGAGATTGCCAGGGAGCTGGCTGAACGTCTGGAAGAGATGAGGGTTTCTCTTTGACCTGGAAGGGAAAAAGTTTAAACTGGCTGAACTGGAAAAGGAGAGCCTTAAGGAAGGCTTCTGGGATGATAACCAAAAGGCGCAGGAAGTTTTGAAGGCTATGAGCAGCCTTAAAGATGAGATTGAGGATTATGAAAACCTGCTCCGCGATGCCTTATATATAAGGGATATGCTGGAGGTGGCCGAGGAAGAAGGGGATGAAGAGATCTTAAAGGAAATGGAAAAGGAGCTAAAAAGGCTGGTTAAACGGGTGGAAAATTTTGAGCTGGTAACCCTTTTTTCCGGCGAACATGATGCCAAAAATGCTATTGTCTCCCTGCATGCCGGAGCCGGCGGAACGGAAGCTCAGGACTGGGTGGAGATGCTTCTGCGCATGTATACCAGATGGGCGGAGAACTCCGGCTATGAAGTAGAGATGATGGATTATGTGGCCGGCGAAGAAGCTGGTATAAAGAGCGTAACTTTTATGGTCAAAGGGCTTTATGCTTACGGCAAGCTGAAATGTGAAGCCGGGGTCCACCGTTTGATCCGCATATCGCCTTTTGATGCTTCAGGCCGCCGGCATACTTCTTTTGCCCTGGTAAGCGTGCTGCCTGAGATCGATGAGGAGATAGAGATAAACATAAATCCGGAAGATTTGAAGATTGACACTTACCGGGCCGGGGGAGCAGGAGGACAGCATGTTAACAAGACTGATTCGGCAGTAAGGATAACCCATATTCCTACCGGGATCGTAGTGCAGTGCCAGAATGAAAGGTCACAGCACGCCAACCGGATAAGTGCGATGAAAATACTGGCTGCCCGCCTTTATGAACTGAAACAGAAAGAGCGGGAGGATAATTTGCAGAGTTTGAAGGGAGAATATAAAGAGATAGCCTGGGGAAGCCAGATAAGAACCTATACCTTAAATCCGTTTACCCTTATCAAAGACCACCGCACCGGGGTGGAAATAGGCAATGCCGGTGCTGTTCTGGATGGAGAGATAGACGAGTTTATCTATGCCTGCCTTAAGCAGAAGGCTTTTAAATAAAGGAGGAGTTACGGTTGCGCGCAATAAATGCTGAGGTGATAAGAAACCTGGAGGCTAAGGCCCGGGTTTTACGGGGCCATATTTTACGAATGCTGACCCAGGCCGGATCCGGCCATACTGGCGGTTCTCTTTCGGCGGCGGACATAGTAGCCTGCCTTTATTTCTGGGAAATGAACATCGATCCCCAGAATCCCCGGGATCCCAACCGGGATCGTTTTGTGCTGAGCAAAGGGCATGCTGCTCCCGTGCTCTATGCTGCTCTGGCAGAAAAAGGCTTTTTCCCCCAGGAGATGCTTTCTACCCTGCGCAAGCTGGGAAGTCCTCTGCAGGGACATCCGGATATGAAAAAACTCCCCGGGGTAGAAGCTTCAACCGGGTCGCTGGGACAGGGCATATCCTGGGCGGTAGGCATGGCTTTAGGGGGCAAGCTGGATAACAGGGATTACCGGGTTTATGCCCTTTTAGGTGATGGCGAACTGCAGGAAGGCATGGTATGGGAAGCTTTTATGGCGGCAGCTCATTATAAGCTGGACAATCTGGTAGCTATTATTGACCATAATGGGCTGCAGATAGATGGCAGGATAAGTGAGGTCATGTCTCCTGAACCGGTAGGGGATAAGCTTAATGCTTTCGGCTGGGAAGTGATAAGCATTGATGGCCATAATATAGAAGAGATACTGAAAGCTCTGGAAGAGGCAAGGAAGGTTAAGGGGAAGCCGACGGCGATAGTGGCGGAAACGGTTAAGGGCAAAGGGGTTTCTTTTATGGAAAACCGTGTGGAATGGCATGGGGTAGCGCCGAAAGAAGAAGAGCTTAAAAGGGCGCTTTCTGAATTAGGCTTAGCTTAAGGCAGGCAAGAAGGAGGTAATTGCTTTGCAGAGAATAGCTACCAGGGATGCCTACGGCAGAGCACTGGCTGCTCTGGGCAGACTTTATGATGATATAGTAGTTCTGGATGCTGACCTTTCTAAATCCACCAAGACTTCCGATTTTGCCAAAGAGTTTCCGGAGCGCTTTTTCAATGCCGGAATTGCCGAACAGAATATGATAGGCATGGCAGCCGGGCTGGCCACCACGGGCAAAAAGGTATTTGCCAGTTCTTTTGCTATATTTGCGGTGGGAAGGGCTTTTGAACAGGTGAGGAATTCTATCGCTTATGCCCGGCTTAATGTAAAGATCTGTGCCAGCCATGCCGGCATAACCGTAGGGGAAGATGGAGGGTCCCATCAGGCTATCGAAGATATAGCCCTTATGCGTTCTCTGCCCCATATGACGGTAATAGTGCCGGCTGATGGGGTAAGCACGGAAAAAGCGGTGCTGGCAGCTTATCAGCATGAAGGGCCGGTATATATGCGTTTGGGGCGGCCGGCCGTGCCGGTTTTATATGATGAAAGCCTGGATTTTAAAATAGGGAAAGGGATCGAAGTAAGGCCGGGTAAGGATGTTACCATAATTGCCTGCGGCATAATGGTGGGCAAGGCTCTGGAAGCGGCCGAGGTTCTGGCAGGAGAAGGGATAGATGTTGCGGTAGTAGATATGCATACGATAAAGCCTCTGGATGAAGAGCTCCTTATCCGCAAAGCTGAGGAAACCCGGGCTATTCTTACCGTAGAAGAACATAATATTATCGGGGGCTTGGGAAGTGCGGTATGTGAAGTGGTGAGCGAAAAATGTCCGGTACCGGTAAAGAGAATGGGAATTAATGATGTTTTTGGCCAGTCAGGCAAGGTAGATGAGCTTTTGGAACATTACGGGCTTACGGTTGCCGAAATATGTAATAATGTGCATAATTTACTGCAAATTAAATCCTGAAAGAAAAAGGATTTTTGCATATTTTTGTAGAACCACCTTAAAAGGGTGGTCTTTTTTTGGGCGAGGAGGAAAAAAGATGCTGATTCAGTTCTACAATGTCTCCAAAATCTACCCTAATGGCGTAAAAGCCCTGGATGATGTGTCCTTAAAGATAGATCGCGGTGAATTTGTTTTCTTAATGGGGCCAAGCGGGGCGGGAAAATCTACCTTGATCAAGATGCTCTTTCGGGAAGAAAAGCCGACCCGGGGCCAGATTTTTATCGCTTCCCGCAGCATAGTGCGCATGAAGAGGAAGGAAATACCTGCTTTGCGGCGCAGTATGGGGATAGTTTTTCAGGATTTCAAGCTTCTGGAAAATAAGACGGTATATGAAAATGTCGCTTTTGCCATGGAAGTGGTAGGGGCTAAGCCTAATGACATAAAATATAGAGTACCTGAACTTTTAAAGATGGTAGGATTAAAAGGCAAGGAAAAATGTTTCCCCGGGGAGCTTTCCGGGGGAGAACAGCAGCGGGTAGGGATAGCCAGAGCTCTGGCTAATCAGCCTATGGTGCTTATTGCGGATGAACCTACCGGCAATCTGGATGTTGATACTTCCTGTGAGATTATGGAACTTTTATATGATATAAACCGGCGTGGGACTACGGTTATTATGGCTACTCATGCCCGTGAACTGGTCAGGAATGCACACAAAAGGGTTATTATTCTGGAAAAAGGGAAGGTTGTGGGAGATTATCCTAATGGAGAGTTTCTGGCATGAGAAATATAGCCTACTTTTGGCGCGAAGCCTGGCGTTCACTTTCCCGCAACCGGCTGCTTACCCTGGCTACGGTTTCCACCGTATGCATATGTGTGCTTATTTTAGGAGTAGCTCTTTTGTTAACCGTCAATGCGGGCAATTTTATGAAACATCTGGAATCAGATGTGGAAATAGTTGCTTTTGTCGACAAGTCCCTTACTCCTTCCCAGGTAAAAGCGATAGGCAAAGAGCTTACAGCCATTCCCGGTATAGATAAGGTGAAATTCGTATCCCGGGAAGAAGGGCTTAAAAAGCTGCAGCAGAAGATGGGAATGGAAAAACTGGAAGAGACGATTGGCGAAAATCCGCTTCCCGATACTTATGAAATAAAGGCCAGCGATCCCCGTGAGGTGCCGCATCTGGCCAGGAAAATCGAAAAGATAGAGGGGATATATAAAGTTAAATACGGACAGGGGGTAGTAGAAAAGCTTTTTCAGGTTACCCGCTGGATAAGGATAGTAAGTATGGCGGTAATTATTCTCTTAGCCCTGGGAGCGGTATTCCTGATTGCTACTACCATAAGGCTGGCTATTTACTCCCGGCGCAAGGAGATTTACCTGATGAAGCTTATCGGTGCTACCGACTGGTTTATAAGGTGGCCTTTCTTTATTGAAGGCTTCATCTTGGGGACTTTAGGCGCGCTGGTAGCGGTAGCCATTCTGGCTTTAGCCTATAATTCCCTCATAAGCAATATGCAGACCGTCTTTTTCCTGCCCCTGGTAGCTAAAGCGGAAGTGGTAAACCGCATTTACCTGGGGCTTATAGGGGTCGGAAGCTTGCTTGGTATTGTGGGGACTTATATTTCCGTAAACCGCTTCCTTAAGGTTTAGCCTGGCAAGAGGGGAGGTATTTTCCTTTGTTTGGATTAAGGGGAGAGAAGAGAAAACCCGGATATTTAGCCTTGTTTTTAGCCTGCTGTCTTTTACTGGGAGCTATTTTTCCGGTTTATGCCGATGAGCTGGAGGAGAAGAAGCGGGAACTCAATGAAGTTAGCCGCCAGATAAAAGCTAATCAGCAGATGCTGAAAAACAAGAAGAAGGAAGCTAATTCGGTTTGGGGGCAGATAAAAGGCATAGAGTCTGATATTCTGAATACAGAAAAGAAAATTAACCAGCTCGATGACCGGATTGGCCTCCTGGAAGAAAATATTGCCATAAAGGAGAAGGAGATCGAAGAAACGGAAGCGAAGCTTAATGCCAAGGTAGATATTTTACGGGAACGTCTGGTTTTTATCTATGAAACCGGTGATGTATCTTATCTGGAAGTCCTTTTTTCCGCTACGGATATTAAGGATTTTATAACCCGTTATGATATGCTGAGCATGATTGTCGAACAGGACCGGCAGCTTATTGAAGAGATAGAGGCCGAGCGGGATAAGCTTAAGATGCAGAAAAGCGACCTGGAGGTAAAAAAGAAAGAGCTGGTAAATATTAAAGAAGAACAGGCTGCCCAGAAGGAAGCCCTGGAAGCTAAGAAACAGGAGAAAGCCCAGCTTTTTAATCAGCTGCAGATGGAAGCTAAAGAGTACGAAAAAGCACTTAATGAGCTGGAAGAGCTGTCCCGGCAGCTGGAATCGGTTATCCGCCAGCTGCAGTCCAAAAACAGCGGTCCGGCTCTGGGAACCGGGGTATATACCTGGCCAACACCGGGCTATTATACGATAACTTCGCCTTTTGGCATGCGCTTTCACCCGATATTACAGGTGCGCAAGCTGCATACGGGAGTAGATATAGGAGCTCCTATGGGAGCAGATATAGTGGCAGCCGACAGCGGTATTGTCATTTATGCCGGATATAACGGCGGATATGGGAATATGATCATAATTGACCACGGCAACGGCATGTCTACCCTTTATGCCCACATGTCAAGATTTGTGGCCGTAAATGGGCAGAAGGTAACCAAAGGAGAGGTTATAGGCAAAGTAGGCAGCACCGGTTTCAGCACCGGACCCCATTTGCACTTTGAGGTGCGCAAAGATGGAAGCCCGGTAGACCCGATGGGATATATAAGATAAAAGGCAGGGATTCCTGCCTTTTTGATATTTAAGAAGAAAAGAACAGAAAGATAATTGTTTTATTTTTATGTTTGGAGTAACATAATATTGTCATTCTTAAAATAAAATAATGATGTGGTGATGGCAGTTTGCAAGAGAACAGGTTGCTGAGAGGAATTTTGATTTTCTTTGCCCTGCTGGGATTTTTGACCTCTTCGGCTCTTATCTTTTTTCTAGTTACCAATGCGGGCAATATCGGTACTTTGATAAGTGTAGTAACCCTTATAAAGACCCAGGGGCTTTATGAGCCTACTCCGGCGCAGATGATATCCGGAGCTGCCTCCGGCATAGTCGATAGCCTTAATGACCCTTATTCCAAATATTTAGATAAGGATACCTGGCAGGAGCTTAAGATAAGGCTGGAAGCCAAATTTGGCGGTATAGGAGTTTATGTTCTGGAAGAGGGCAAAGGAAGGTTCAAAATAATATCGCCGATAAAGGGAACCCCTGCTTACCGGGCGGGTATAAAAAATGGAGATATTATCCTTAAAATAAACGGGGAAAGTGTGCAGAACATGACTCAGGATGAAGTAGTAAGCCTGATGCGGGGAGATCCTGGAACCCAGCTTTTGCTTACGGTTTACCGGGAAAGCGACGGTAAGGAGCATGAGTTTAAGATTATCCGGGAAATAATAAATGTTCCTTCGGTGGAATATGAGGTTTTGGATACGGTGCACGGCATAGGCTATATTGCCTTGAATCAGTTCCATGCTGGTTCTGCTCAGGAGATGGCAGAAGCCATCAATGATCTGGCAGGAGAAAGGAAATGCCGGGGAATTATCCTGGATTTGCGCTATAATGGAGGCGGTGATTTCAATGCTGCCTTGGAGATCGCCAGCCTGTTTTTAGATAAAGGCCGGGAGATTGTAAGGGTAAAAGATGGAAAAGGCAGGGAAGAGGTATATAAATCTTCCGGAGGCAATATAGATGTACCGGTAGTAGTCCTGATAAATGAGGATACAGCAAGTGCAGCAGAGATTCTGGCTGGAGCCCTGAAAGACAACCAGAGAGCTGTACTGGTGGGCAGAACTACCTTTGGCAAAGGTCTGGTGCAGACCGTATATCCTTTAAGGGATGGAGGAGCTTTAAAACTTACTACCCAGAAGTATTTCACTCCCAGCGGGACAGATATAAATGAAGTCGGGATCCATCCTGATTACGAAGTGGAAAAAGGAGAGAAGGATAAGGATAAAGAACTGGATAAAGCTCTGGAGATCATAAAAAAGCAGATAATTTAAACGGGAAGGTTTTCAGGTGCGGAGGATATGTATTTGTGTACATTTATCTACTTCTGGCATATGTTGGGGCAGGTAGCCAAAGATGCTTTTACCTCGCCCCTTTTTGTTATTATCTATATTTTGCTGGTAAGCCTTATTACCTGGCAGTATCTCCGTCTGGGAAAAGGGGAAAGGTCAGCCCTGGTAAGCAGCTTGTTTTCTGCCGGCTATGGGCTTTTAGGGGGAGTAATCGGCAGCCTGCTTCTTATGGGCATAGGGATTGATCTGGCCTTAATCGGCATAAGCTACCTCTGGATAGCTGCGGTTATATTGATGCTCCTACATCCCCGCTATCTGTGCTTTGCCTATGCGGGAGGAGTAGTAGGGCTTATAAGCCTTCTTTTTGGCTATCCGCCGATAAATATTCCCCATCTTATGGCTCTGGTAGCTGTTCTCCATCTGGTGGAGAGCATTCTCATCTATCTTAACGGCCATTTTAATCCGGTACCGCTGACGATAGAAAAGAAGGGAGAAAAGAGAAAAGGGTTTAATCTCCAGAAATTCTGGCCACTGCCGCTTTTAGCCCTGATAAGCACAGGATATAGTGCTTATCCTTTAAACTGGCACTTTCCTGACTGGTGGCCCCTGCTGGGACCGGGCCAGGATGCTTTATACCGGAAATATCAAATCGTCCCTGTTCTGGTTGTTTTGGGATATGGAGAAATAACTTACCAAAAGGATCCCCGGGAAAAAGCGCGCTTTTCTTCCCGCTATCTTTTGCTTTTCAGCCTCTTTTTGCTCTTTTTATCCTGGCTGGCTTCCCGCTGGGAGATATTTATTCCTCTGGCGGTCCTGGCTTCTCCTCTGGGACATGAAATAGTGATATGGCTGGGAATGAGGAGAGAAGGAGAGAAGATATTTAATTACCGGGAATGTTCACTTTTTATATACCTTATGAATAGACTAAGAGCAAAGAAGTCTTAAATGAGGTGAAAAAGATGAATAGTCCCGAAATAAGGTATACCCTGGTAAGCAGCTATACCCGGGATGGTTTTGTGAGTTTTATTCCTGACCTGGTCAGCAGTCTTAAAAAGGTTTATGTGCTCAAAGGAGCTGCCGATGAATTGATATCCCTTTTTATCAAGAGATGGGGGGATTTCTTTTATGAAAAAGGATGTGCAGTGGAATTCTTTTTATCTGCTCTAGATCCTGACCGGGTAGATGGAGCATATGTACCGGCTTTGCAGGTGGCCATGATTAACGGCAACTTGCCGAAGCCGATAGAAACCGGGTATCCCGGATGGCGCACCTATTTTATAAATCTGCGCGACTATCTGGCGGAAGAAATAGCCGAAGAAGGGGAAAGAAAAATGGAAAAAATAGCTTCTCTTCTGCAGCAGGAAAAGGAAAAGGCGGAGCAAAAGGTTAAAGAAGCCGGAAAGATTAAAGAAGAAATGTACAGCTTGAGCAGTTCCCGGCTGGATATGGAGGAAATAAAAAGGCTTACGGAAAGATTGATAGAGGAGATCGGGAAGGAAAGGAAAAAGGAGAAACACTATTTTGCTTCTTCTTTTACCAAAGAGGGGATGATAAGCTATCTGGACGAGATAAGCCGAAGGTGTTACCGCCGCTATATACTAAAAGGGCCAGCGGGAAGCGGTAAGTCTACAGTTATAAGCAATGTAGCTGCTTTTTGCAAGGAGCAAGGATTAAGTGTTACCTATTACCATAACGGACTGGATGAGGAAAAACTGGATATGATTATTGTAGAAAACCTCCAGCTGGCAGTTATAGATGGGGGGGAGAAAGGGCTTACCTTAAGGCCGGGAGATGTAGTGCTGGATATGGGAAAAGTCCTGCATTTTTACCGTCAGGAAGAAGCTTACCGCTATATTGAACTGGGAAGAGATTATGAAGAAAAACTTATAGAAGCCAGGGAACATCTGGAAAAGTGGGACGCTTATCTGGCCGAGATAGGTAAAATATGGGCTAAAGCGCTGGATTTTGAGCTTTTAGACCGGAAAAGGGAAGAACTTAATCAATTGGGGCTGAAATAAGCCGGAGAGGGGGTGGGAGAAAGAAGCAGGGAAGACTTGCCGGCCGTGTATATTAGTTTATAATTTAATAATAACCATTTTTAGACGGCTGCCGGAAGGAGAGGTGGCTTTATGCCTGAGTTTAGAATAAATTCCGATTATAAACCGACCGGGGATCAGCCCCAGGCGATTAGCAAACTTACCGCAGGGATAAGAAAAGGTTATAAACACCAGACCCTGCTGGGAGTTACCGGTTCGGGCAAGACTTTTACCATGGCCCATATTATCCAGAATGTGCAAAAGCCCACTCTGGTAATAGCTCCTAACAAAACCCTGGCCGGGCAGCTCTATGCCGAGTTTAAGCAGTTTTTTCCTGATAATGCCGTGGAGTATTTTATAAGCTATTATGATTATTACCAGCCGGAAGCGTATGTGCCGGCTACTGATACCTATATAGAAAAAGATTCTTCGATTAATGATGAAATAGATAAGCTCAGGCATTCCGCTACTGCTTCCCTGCTGGAACGCCGGGATGTTATTATCGTGGCTTCTGTTTCCTGTATATATGGATTAGGCTCGCCGGATGATTATTATAAGATGTCGGTTTCTTTACGGCCGGGGATGGAGATGGAAAGGGATGAGCTTTTATCCCGGCTGGTTGCCAACCATTATGAGCGAAATGAGATAAGTTTTACGCGGGGGAAATTCAGGGTTAGAGGCGATGTGGTGGAGGTTTTTCCGGCTTCAGCGGGAGAAAATGCGGTAAGGATCGAATTTTTTGGCGACGAGATAGACCGGATAGTCGAGTTTAACCCGTTTACCGGGGAAGTTTTGGGACGCCGGATGCATGTTATGATTTTTCCCGCTTCGCACTTTGTAACTACCAGGGACAAGATGCTGGCTGCTGCCGGCGAAATCGAAGCCGAACTCCAGATGCAGCTTGAGAAATTCCGCCGGGAAGGAAAGCTTCTGGAAGCGCAGAGGCTGGAGCAGCGTACCCGCTACGACATGGAGATGATAAGGGAAGTAGGCTATTGTAAAGGGATCGAAAATTATTCCCGCTATATTACCGGAAGAAAGCCGGGTGAGCCCCCGTATACCCTGCTCGACTTTTTTCCGGATGATTTTCTGCTTTTTATCGATGAATCCCATATCGCTGTACCCCAGATCGGGGCTATGTACGAAGGGGACAGGTCCCGCAAGCTCAACCTGGTGGAATACGGATTCCGTTTGCCTTCGGCTCTGGATAACCGTCCGCTTACCTTTGAGGAGTTTACAAGGAAAGTAAACCAGGTTATATATGTAAGTGCTACGCCCGGCGATTATGAGCTTAAGGTAAGCGAGCAGGTAGTAGAGCAGATAATAAGGCCGACCGGGCTGGTAGATCCCGAAATAGAGGTAAGGCCTACCGCCAACCAGATTGATGATTTGCTGGAGGAGATAAGAAAGAGGGTAGAGAAGGGATTTCGCGTCCTTATCACTACCCTTACCAAGCGCATGGCTGAAGACCTGTGTGATTACCTTAATGATGCCGGGATAAAGGTGCGCTACCTGCATTCCGATATAGATGCTTTGGAAAGGCTGGAAATCCTGCGCGATTTGCGCCGGGGCGTCTTTGATGTCCTGGTAGGGATTAATCTCCTGCGCGAAGGGCTGGATCTGCCGGAGGTAGCCCTGGTGGCTATCCTGGATGCGGATAAGGAAGGGTTTCTGCGTTCCACCCGCTCCCTTATTCAGACCATCGGAAGGGCAGCCCGCAATGCGGAAGGCAAAGTCCTTATGTATGCCGACCGCATAACCCCGGCCATGCAGGCCGCCATCGATGAAACTAACCGCCGCCGCCGGCTGCAGATGGAATACAACCGGAAACACCATATTACCCCTCAGACTATAAAGAAAGCGGTTTTTGCCCCCGTAGCGGCAGTTATTGCCGAAGAGGAAGGCGAATACCGCCGGCCTGATTATAAGCTGATGCCTTTAGAAGAGAGGATGCGCATGATAAGGGATATGGAAATAGAAATGTTTAAAGCGGCCGAAGAGCTGAACTTTGAAAAAGCAGCCAGGTTAAGGGATATGATAAGAGAACTGCAAAAGAAGTGAACTTAAGGATGGTCTTTCTGTGCTTTGGGCATTAGGCTTTATAAAGGAGTAGATGGAGTTGTCGCGGGAATATATCTATATAAAAGGGGCTAGAGAACATAATCTGAAAAATATTGAGCTTAAAATTCCCCGGGATAAGCTGGTTGTGTTTACCGGGGTTTCGGGTTCAGGCAAATCAAGCCTGGCTTTTGATACTATATACAGTGAAGGGCAGAGGCGTTATGTAGAATCGCTTTCCACTTATGCCCGTCAGTTTTTGGGGCAGATGGACAAGCCGGATGTAGATTACATCGAAGGTTTATCCCCGGCGATATCTATTGATCAGAAATCGACTTCTAACAATCCCCGTTCTACTGTGGGGACGGTAACGGAAATCTATGATTACCTGCGCCTGCTGTTTGCCCGCATAGGAAAACCCTACTGCCCGCACTGCAAGATTCCTATTGAGAGGCAGACGGTAGACCAGGTGGTGGAAAATCTGCTTTCCCTGCCGGATAGGACCAGGCTGAAGGTGCTGGCACCGGTTGTAAGAGGACAGAAAGGAGAACACCGCAAGGTTTTGCAAAACCTTTTTAAAGATGGATTTGTTCGGGTAATAGTAGATGGTTATGAATATACAGCCGATGAAGAGATAAACCTGGATAAAAACAAAAAGCATGATATAAGTGCGGTGGTGGACCGTTTAGTCCTGAAAGAAGGGATAAGAAGCCGTCTGGCCGAGGCGGTGGAGCTGGCTTTTGAACTGGGAGAAGGAATAGCCCAGGTAGTTGTTATAAGGGATAACGGCGAGGAAGAGATCAAGGTTTTCAGCCGGGATTTTGCCTGTAGCCGGTGCGGGTTTTCCCTGCCGGAACTCAGTCCCCGCATGTTTTCTTTTAACAGCCCTTATGGAGCCTGCCCGGAGTGTGACGGTCTGGGAGAAAAGATTGAAGTTGATCCTGCCCTGGTTCTAGATATGGACAAAAGCCTGCAGGAAGGAGCGGTAATCCCCTGGGCCAACGGCTTTCACTCCTATTACCAGCAGGTATTAACCAGCATGGCTCTTTTTTACGGCATACCGCTTGATAAGCCCCTGAAAAAGCTTACCCGCAAACAGCTTGATCTTATCCTGTACGGAAGCGGGGAAGAGAGGTTTAATGTAACCTATACCAATTCTTATGGCGAGACCGGGGTTTTCCGGGCAGCCTATGAAGGGGTTATAAATAACCTGAGCCGCCGCTACCGGGAGACGAAATCAGAAGCTTCCCGGGAAGAGATTGAAAGATATATGACTTCCTCGCCCTGCCGGAGATGTGGAGGAAAAAGGCTGAAACCGGAGATGCTGTCGGTTTTGATCGCAGGAAAATCTATTGCCGATGTAACTGCCATGTCGATAAAGGAAGCGGCCCGGTTTTTCGAAGATCTGGAGCTTAGCGCTAGGGATAGAATAATAGCCCGGCAGGTTATAAAAGAGATAAAATCGCGTCTGGGCTTCCTTATCGATGTGGGCCTGGATTATCTTACCCTGGACCGTTCAGCCGGTACCCTTTCCGGAGGGGAAGCCCAGCGCATCCGGCTGGCTACCCAGGTGGGGTCCAGCCTGGTAGGGGTTTTATATGTGCTGGATGAGCCCAGTATCGGGCTGCATCAGCGGGATAATGAGCGTTTGCTCCGTACCCTCAAAAGATTGCGGGATTTAGGCAATACGGTCATTGTGGTAGAACATGATGAAGATACGATTCGCAGTGCCGATTTTATAGTTGATATCGGGCCGGGAGCCGGAGTGAACGGAGGGGAAATAGTAGCTGCCGGAACTTTAGAAGATATTATGCGTGAGGAAAAATCGCTTACCGGAGCTTACCTGGCAGGAAGAATGGAGATAAAAGTTCCTACCGCACGGCGGCCGGGAAATGGGCATTATCTGGTTATAAAAGGAGCAGGAGAGCATAATCTTAAAAATATAGATGTTAAAATACCTCTGGGCAAGCTGGTTGCCATAACCGGGGTTTCCGGATCGGGAAAGAGCACCCTTATTGAAGAGATACTTTACCCTGCCCTTATGCAGAAGCTTTATAAAGGGCCTTCTTCCGGATATTCGCTTTACCGGCCGGGAAAACATGAAGGGATAGAAGGGATAGAGGCTATTGATAAGGTGATAAATATAGATCAGTCCCCTATAGGCAGGACTCCCCGCTCTAATCCGGCTACTTATACCGGCGTTTTTGACAGTATAAGAGAGCTTTTTGCCCAGACTCCGGAAGCCCGGATGCGGGGATATAAGCCGGGGAGGTTCAGCTTTAATGTGCGGGGAGGCAGGTGTGAAGCCTGCCAGGGAGACGGGATAATAAAGATTGAGATGCATTTTTTGCCTGATGTTTATATCCCCTGTGAGGTATGTAAAGGCAAAAGGTACAACCGGGAAACCCTGGAGGTTAGATACAAAGATAAAAATATTGCCGATGTCCTGGCTATGACGGTTGATGAAGCAGTAGAGTTTTTTGGAGCTATTCCTAAAATCTACCGCAAACTCAAGGTGCTGCAGGATGTGGGATTAGGCTATATAACTTTGGGACAGCCGGCTACTACCCTTTCCGGAGGAGAAGCGCAGCGGGTAAAGCTGGCCACCGAGCTTGCCCGCCGTTCTACGGGAAGGACTTTATATATACTGGATGAACCAACCACAGGACTGCATATGCATGATGTGGCTCATCTCCTCTATGTGTTGAACTGCCTGGTAGATAGCGGCAATACGGTGCTGGTTATCGAGCATAACCTGGATGTGGTAAAATGTGCTGATTATATCATCGATTTAGGGCCAGAAGGAGGAGATGAAGGAGGCAGGGTGGTAGCGGAAGGGACGCCGGAAGAAGTAGCTCTTAATCCTCATTCTTATACGGGAAAGTATCTGCGCCCGGTTTTAGGGATAGGAAGGGAGGATTAAAGGCTGGATAGCAGGGAAACTCTCAAGCAGCGTTTAAAAGAAGTGCCTTTAAAGCCCGGGGTTTATATTTATAAGGATGAAAGCGGCCGGGTTATATATGTGGGCAAGGCTAAACGCCTGCGCGACCGTATGCGTTCGTATTTTCAGTCTCCGGATAATTTGCATCCCAAGGTAAGGGCAATGATGAAGAAGGTGGCCGCTTTTGATTTTATCGTGACGGGCAGTGAAGCCGAAGCCCTTATTCTGGAGAATAACCTGATTAAAGAATATCAGCCGCGCTACAATATAAATTTGCGGGATGACAAGACTTATCCTTATCTTAAGCTTACCCTGGGCGAGGATTTTCCCCGCCTGTATATAACCAGGGAGGAAAAGGATGGGGTATCGCGCTATTTCGGCCCTTACCCGGATGTCGGCTCCTTAAGGGAAACTTTAAAGGTTATAAGGAGCCTTTTCCCCCTGCGCAGCTGCCGCAGCTGGCGACAGAGAAAAAGAGCCTGCCTGAACCGGGATATAGAGAGGTGCCTGGCTCCCTGCCAGGGAGAAATCGGCCGGGAGGAGTATAGAAAGGTAGTCGAGGATTTTATCCGTTTTATGGAGGGCGACTATGCCGGGATATTAAGGCAAAAAGAAGAGGAAATGCGCGAAGCGGCTGGCCGGCTGGAATTTGAAAAGGCTGCCCGCTTGCGGGATCAGATTGCCAGCATAAAAAAGATACAGGACAGACAGAAGGTGAGCCTGGAGGGAGATTATAATCTGGACCTGGTAGTAATGTGGCCAGGGGGAAGAGAAAATCTGGTACTGGTTTTTCGCCTGCGGAGGGGAAAGCTGGTAGGCAAGGATACCTTCTGGCTGAAAAGGGCTATATCCGAGGATGTCGGGGAGGAAATGGAGTTTTTCCTGTCCAGCTACTATGGCGAAAGATACGATATTCCCCCTCTAATCCTTTTTAATATTAAGCCCCGGGATGTAGAGTTGCTTGCCGGGATTTGGGAGGAAAAAGCCGGCAGGAAGGTAGCCCTGCGGGAAGCGGAAAGCCCGGAGGAAAAAAGCCTTTTAGAGATGGCCTTAAATAATGCAGAGCTTCTTTTTAAAGAGAGGTATGGCGGTGAAGAGGAGAAAAAAAAGGTTCTGCTCCATTTAAGCCGGATTCTCCATTTGGAAGTTGTGCCGCAGCGCATAGAGGCTTATGACATATCCCATCTGGGAGGGACAGAAACCGTAGGCTCAATGGTGGTTTTTACCGGAGGAGAACCGGATAAAAAAGCTTACCGGCGTTTTAAAATCGAAGAAGATAAAAATGACGATTTTGCTTCTCTGGCTGAGGTTTTAAAGCGCCGTTTTGCCGCCAGCCGGGCGGGAAACCCTTCTTTTCTGCCTGAGCCTGACCTGATCCTTATTGACGGGGGGCTGGGGCAGGTAAACCGGGTAAAAGAGGTTCTGGAAGAGATGGGAATAGATATTCCGGTTATAAGCCTGGCCAAGAAAAATGAGGAGATATACCGGCCGGGCATAAGTTCGCCGCTGGTACTTCCCAGACGGGATGAGGGCTTGCGGCTTTTGCAGCATATGCGGGATGAAGCTCACCGCTTTGCTCTGGGCTATAACCGGCAGCGAAGGATAAAAAAACTAAAGGTTTCGGCTCTAGATGAGATTCCGGGGATAGGGGAAAAGAGAAAGAAAGCTTTGCTTCAGCATTTCGGTTCAGTAGAAAGGATAAAGAAGGCTCCCCTGGAAGAACTGGCCGGACTGCCGGGCATGAACCGGAAGGTAGCGCAAAAAGTGAAAGAATATCTGGGAGAATGAGCGAGTAAGGGGTAAAAGAAAAAAATATGGAAAAATACCGGAGATGAGGTTAGAATAAATAAAAACGGCTTAAAATTAAGGAGGGGATTTTATGCGGGGCTGGGTTTTACGGTGGATTTTAAATATCCTGGCTATTATTTTAACAGCTGCGCTCTTAAAAGGCTTCCAGGTGAGCGTCTGGGGAGCTATTGTAGGTTCGGTATTCCTGGGGATTGTAAATGCGGTTATAAGGCCGATTTTGATTATATTGACCCTTCCGCTTAATATCTTGACTCTGGGGCTTTTTACCCTGGTGATCAACGGATTCATGCTGTGGCTTACTTCGGTAACCATAAAAGGCTTTGATATAAGCGGTTTTGGCTGGGCTATTCTGACGGCTATGGTTTTAAGCTTGTTTAGTTTTGTTATCAGTTATTTTGTCGAAGACAGGGAATTCAGGTTTTAATAAAATGCGGAAAAATTTATAGCCTGAGGCCGGGCACTTGTGCTCGGCTTATTTATAGGAGGAAAACGGCAGGGGAGGAGAAATGAGGATAAAACTGGTAGCGATTGATCTGGATGATACCCTCCTTGACAGCAGAAGAAGGATAAGCCCTAAAACCGCAGAGCTTATAAAGAAAGTAAGGAAACAGGGGGTACTGGTTACCCTGGCTACCGGCAGGATGTACTCTTCCGCCCTTTTTTATGCCCGCCTGCTTAAGATAGAGCTTCCCCTGATAACTTACCAGGGCGCCCTGGTCAAGAATTCCGGCAGCGGGGAGGTTCTGTATTATAAGCCGGTAGAGCCGGAAAAGGCCGGGGAAATAGTAGATTTCTTCAAGGCCAACGGGGTACATTATAATGCCTATCTGGATGACAACCTGTATATGGAGAGGCTTACCCGAGAAGGAAGGGATTATGCGGAGCTGGCCGGCATCGAGGCTAAAGTGGTACCTGATCTGGCTTGGCAGGTAAAAAAGCAGGGATCGCTAAAAATTATGGGCATATCCTATGCCGAGCCGAAGATTTTAGAGCTGGAAAAGGAGCTTAAGTCAAGATATGGGGAGACCCTTAATATTACCCGTTCTAAGCCTTATTTTCTGGAAGTGATGCATAAAAAGGCTAATAAAGCCGAAGCTTTAAAGGTGGTAGCTGCCTACTACGGCATCGAGCGGGAAGAAGTTCTGGCCATAGGCGACAGTTATAATGACATAGAAATGCTGAAGTGGGCAGGCCTGGGGGTAGCTATGGGCAATGCCCCTCAGGAAGTTAAAGAGGCTGCCGACTGGGTTACCCTTTCCCATGATGAAGAAGGGGTAGCATATGCCCTGCAAAGGTGGATTAGATGAGGATAAAAGGGGAAAATAGGGATATATTATTTATTAAGACAGGGCTTGACCAGGTTAATATCATATTGGGGGGATAAGATGAGTATTATGACGGCAGAGAAGATGCTGGATTATCTATACGGGCTGCCGGAGCAGTTTGTAAAGAGCCGGGAGATAGATTTGTCGTTTCTGGAGAGATACCGCCGAAACTATAAGGCGATCGTGGTTTCTGGTTTGGGAGGATCGGCTATTGGCGGGGATATTTTAAGGTCGTATGCCGCAGATAAGATGGATATACCGGTTATTGTCAACCGCGGTTATGAGCTGCCTAATTTTGTGAACCGGGATACGCTGTTTTTGGCGGTAAGCTATTCGGGCAATACCGAAGAGACTATAAGTGCCTATGAAGAGGCCCGCCGGCGGGAAGCTGATATCATATGTGTGACGAGTGGAGGAAAGCTGGAAGAGTTAGCCGGCAAGGACGGCTATGGGGTAATAAAGGTTCCTTCCGGATTAGTTCCCCGGGCGGCGATAGGTTATCTGTTCTGCCCTTTGCTTTTAGTTTTGGGGGAGCTTAAAATCTTGCCGCGGGCGGAAAAAGAGCTGGAAGAGACGATAGAGATTTTAAGCAGGCTTAGAGACGAATTAAGGCCTGAACTTGCTTTGCCTGCCAATAAAGCACGTTATATAGCCGAGGAGTTAAGAGGAGCCCTGCCTGTCATATGGGGAACAACCGGTGTTTCTGAGGTAGCTGCTATGCGCTTTAAAGCCCAGATAAATGAAAATGCCAAGAGCCCTGCCTATTATAATATATTCCCGGAGCTTAACCATAATGAGATTGTAGGCTTTGAAGTCCCGGATTCTGTTCTCTCCGGGGTAGTGGTAGTTATTCTGGAAGATGAGTATGACCACCCGCGCATAAAGAAGCGTATCGAGATAACCAGCCGCATAGTAGAGGATAAAGTAAAAAATATAATCAGGGTAAAAAGCCGGGGGGATTCTTTCCTGGCCCGCTTGTTTTCCCTGATATATATAGGCGATTATGCCAGTGTATATCTGGCTATGGACTATGGGATTAATCCTACTCCGGTAGCGGTGATAGATTATTTGAAGGCTGAACTGGCCAGGGTCTAACCAGGTTCGCTTAAAAGGGGATATTTATGCGTTTTTACGGAGATTATCATGTGCATACCTCGTACAGTGATGGAAAGCAGGATATAGAAGAGGCTGTCAAAGGGGCCAAAGAAAAAGGGCTTAAAGAAGTTGCTATTACTGAACATGGGCCGGCAGTTATGGTCATAGGGGTAGAAGAGGAAGAGGTTTACTATCAGATTAAGGACCAGATCGCCAGGATAAACGAGAGCGGGGATGAAGTGAAGGTTTACCTGGGGGCAGAGGCTAATATATGTGGAATGAACGGAGAGCTTGACCTTTCGCCCCACCTGAGAGAAGAACTGGATGTGCTTATAGCCGGGCTTCATCCTTATACCTATCCTTCCTCTTTAAAAGATGGCTGGGAACTGCAGGGTAAAAATATGCTGCGCCATTTAGGAAAAGGGTTTCGGGCGCGAGCGATAAATAATAACACCAAGGCCTGTGTGGAGGCTTTATATAACCATCCCGGATTAGATATCCTAGCCCATCCGGGATTATTTTTTGAAGTAGATTATGAAGAAGTGGCCCGGGCCTGCAGTAAAACCGGCACTCTTTTTGAAATAAATTGCGGGCATAAACACCCGCCTTTATCTGATATAATTAAAGTGAATAAGGTAGGAGCATGTTTTATAATTAACAGTGACGCTCATTTTAAAGATACGGTCGGAGATTTGGCATATGGAGCTTATGTAGTGGAAAAGGCAGGCCTTGCTCCCAATGCGGTAGCTAACCTGGACGAGGGGGGAGGGATATCGTGGATAAAGAAGAAGCGATGCATATATTTATAATTACCGGCCTGTCTGGAGCCGGTAAAACCCAGGTTATAAACTGTATGGAGGATCTAGGTTATTATTGTGTTGATAATCTACCCCCCTTGCTGCTTCAAAAATTTATCGAACTTATTATGGACTCAGAGCGCAAGATAGACAGGATTGCCCTGGTTTTGGATGTAAGAGGAAGGCAGTTTTTTAAGAATATTTATGAGGCTATTGCGGATTTGAAAAGGGATGATATTAGAGTTAACATACTTTTTCTGGAAGCCTCGGATGAAGTGCTGGTACAAAGGTTTAAAGAGTCCAGAAGGAGACACCCGCTGGCATCCGGGGAAAGGCTTCTGGAGGCTATTCAGAAAGAGAGGAGAATGCTGGAAGATATTAGAGGGCTGGCTGACCTGGTAATTGATACTTCGCATTTGACTCCCAAACAGCTGAGGGAAAAGATAATAGAAATAGCCGGGGAGAGCAAAAAGTCTAAATTTACGGTTAATATAACTTCTTTTGGCTATAAAAAAGGTATACCTATGGATTCTGACATAGTTATGGATGTGAGGTTCCTGCCCAATCCTTATTATGACCCGGTTATGCGGGAAATGACGGGAAAAGATAAGCCGGTAATAGACTATGTGCTTTCTTCACCGGTGACTATGTCGTTTATCCGCCGGTTTTTAAATATGCTGAAATTTCTCATACCTCATTATATAGATGAAGGCAAAACTAATCTGGAAATAGCCCTGGGATGCACAGGAGGCCAGCACCGGTCAGTAGTGCTGGCCGAGCATATTGGAAAAGCTTTAAAAGATATGGGATATAATGTTAATATAAGACACCGGGATATACCCCGGTTAAAGGACGGAGGAGCAAACTGGGGATGAAAGATGATTGGAAGCTGGTAGTCCTGGGAGGAGGTACCGGACTTTCCGTCCTTTTGAAAGGGCTGAAAAGGTATACTTCAGATCTTACCGCGGTGGTTACAGTTAGTGATGATGGAGGGAGTTCGGGACGTCTGCGTACGGAAATGGGGGTTCTTCCTCCAGGTGATATAAGAAATTGCCTGGTAGCCCTGGCGGAAACCGAGACCTTAATGGATAAGGTGTTTCAGCACCGTTTTAAAACTATGAGCAGCCTTAACGGCCATAACCTGGGAAATCTTATTCTGGTGGCCATGGCAGAAATAACCGGGGATTTTATTACGGCCATAAAAGAGATAAGCAAGGTACTGGCAGTAAGAGGAAGGGTTATTCCCTCTACCCTGGAACATGTGGTGCTGGGAGCCTGGATGGAAGACGGAAATACTGTACTGGGGGAAACGGCTATCCGCAATTATGGAGGCAGGATAAGAAAGCTGTTCCTGGTACCTGACACCTGTGAGCCGGTTCCGGATACGCTGGAGGCCATAAGAAAAGCCGATGCGGTAATTTTAGGACCAGGCAGCCTTTATACCAGTGTATTACCTAATCTGCTGGTAAAAGGCATAAAGGAAGCTATTGAGGAGTCGCCAGGGATAACTTTTTATGTAAGCAATATTATGACGGAAAAAGGAGAAACTGACGGTTATACAGCTTTTGATCATGTGCAGGTTATAAATGAACATCTGGGCAGGCAGATTATAGATTATGTAGTGGCCAATGACGGGGTTATAGATGAGATGAGGCTTAAACGCTACCGGGAAGAAAATGCGGTTCCGGTTAAGATAGATAAGGAGAAAATTGAAAAGCTGGGGATTAAGGTGATCCAGGCTGATCTAGTGTCTGATGATGAACTGGCCTGGCATGATCCTTATAAACTGGCCAGGGTTATAATTGATGTACTGGCAACCATACCGTAAAATGAAATAGGTAAGCAGGCTAGATTAATTAGATAGGCAGAGGTAGGCTTATGAGCTTTTCGCAGGAGGTAAAGAATGAACTTACCCGGGTGATGCCGGATAAAATGTGCTGTCAGAAAGCGGAACTGGCTGCTTTCCTGGCGGCGGCAGCTACGATAAGAAAAGAAAAGGAAGAAGTTTTTCTGCGCATCGAAACCGAAAGCGCATCAAGTGCCCGCAAGGTTTTTCTGCTCATAAAAAGGACCAGCCCCTGGCAGCCGGCGGTGCGGATGGAAAATAAAAAAAGGTTTAACAAGGAGCGGATTTATGTAGTAAATGTACCTTTAAAAACGCCTGAAGATTATGCGTTTTTAAATGCATTTTGGCCTTTAGACAGCAGAGGGGAGATAAAGGGGAGAAAGGTAATTAAAGAAATGGTAAGCCGCAATTGCTGCCGGCGTTCTTATATGCGCGGGATTTTTTTGAGCCGGGGTTTTATAAGCAGGCCCGAAGAACAGTATCATCTGGAGATTACTTTGCCGGAAGAAGGGATGGCTGGTGAAGTACAAAAAATACTGCAAAAGCTGGGCCTGGAAGCGAAAAAAGTAGAGAGAAAAAATATGCCGGTATTATATATAAAAGATAGTGAAAAAATAGGGGATTTTCTACGCATAATAGGTGCCAGCAAGGCTTTGCTCCATTATGAGAATGTGCGCATTATAAAATCCATGCGTAATGATATTAACCGCCAGGTGAACTGTGAAACAGCCAATCTTACTAAAACTATCGATGCTTCCATGCGGCAGATTGAGCTTTTAGAAAGGCTTAAAAAAGAGAAAGGGTTCAATATACTTTCTCCTCCTTTAAGGGAACTGGCCCTGCTTAGACTGGAATATCCCGATTTGTCGCTGAAAGAATTGGGCGAGATGCTAGACCCCCCTTTAAGTAAGTCAGGGGTAGCTTATCGCATGCGTAAGCTGGAAAAGACCGCGGAAGACTTGTTGCATGAATTATAACCGGATACCGAGCATAAAATGGGTTTTAGAGATAGGCTAGCTTTTTCAGGCAAGAAAGCGGGGGATGTTTATGAAAATAACCCATGAGATTTTTATGGAACAACAGCAAAAACTGATCATAACACCTGAACTGCGTCAGGCTATAGCTGTTCTGCAGATGTCGGCTTTGGAGCTGCAGGAGCATATAAATCGTGAACTGGCCGAAAATCCTTTTTTAGAAGAAAGGGATGAAGAGGGGGAAGAGGAAAAAGAGGACCGGGAAGAATTAGCCGCTGATGAAGATAAAATCGAAGAATGGCTGGAGTATTACCATGACCGGGATATAGGGATAAATGTACGGGAAAAAGAGGAATATAAAAATTTTGAAAATTATATCACCCGTCAGCCCAGCCTTTATGAACACCTTCATTTTCAGCTTAGTTTGGCCTTGAAGGATCCGGAAGATTTGGAAATAGGCGATTATATTATTGGCAATATTGATAATAATGGATACCTGACGGTATCCGTAGAAGAAATAGCTTCTCACCTTAACCAGGAGAGGGAAAAAGTAGAAAAAGTGCTCAAAGTAATTCAAACCTTTAGCCCTTATGGGGTAGGAGCCCGCGATCTGGCCGAATGCCTTCTTTTACAGCTTATGCATTATGGCAAAGAGAGCAGCCTGGCCCGGGCGATTATTCAAAACCATCTGGATGATGTGGCCAGAGGGCGGATAAATAAAATTGCGCAAAAACTAGGGGTATCCCAGAAAGAAGTACAGGATATATGCGACCTTATCCGCACCCTGGACCCCAGGCCGGGATTGCAATACAGCAATAATGAAGAGATTAAGTATGTAGTGCCTGATGTGCTGGTGGAAAAAATTGAAGGCGAATATGTGGTAATCATAAATGACATTAATTTCCCGCGCTTGATGATTAACCATGTATATGAAGAGATTTTGCGCAGCCCGGAGAATTTTTCGCCTGAAACCAAAAAATACCTGGAGGAAAAGATGGGGTCAGCGCTGTGGCTTATAAAAAGCATTGAACAGCGCCGCATGACTTTATACAAAGTAGCCCGCTGTATTGTAGATAGGCAAAAGGAGTTTTTGGATAAAGGCATAGCTTATCTTAAACCTTTGACTTTAAAACAGGTAGCCGAGATGGTAAATGTTCATGAATCAACGGTGAGCAGGGCGGTAGCCAACAAATATATGCAGACCCCGCAGGGCCTTTTTGAGCTGAAGTTCTTTTTCAGCAGTGGGTTACAGGCCGGAGGAGAAGAAAAGGTATCTTCTACCAGCATAAAACATATGCTGCATGATATTATAGCCGGGGAAGACAGTTCCCATCCTTTAAGTGATGAAGCGATAACCAAGATATTAGAAGAAAAAGGCATAAAAATTTCCCGCCGTACGGTGGCTAAATACCGGCAGGAATTGGGCATACCACCTGCTGTATCTAGAAAAAGGTATTAAAAAGGGCGGTTCTTTTGTGTTCTTTAGAGCACGGAAGAACCGTCTTTTTTGCCTATTGCAAAAATATTCATGTAGATGTATAATTATTAAAACCTAAAACCTGTTACAGGATATGGATATTTTATATACATTTATAGATAGGTCAGGAGGAGGCAGTTTCTGATGGGAAAATACAAGGTTGGCATTATCGGGGATGGTTATACAGCAGCTGACCTTTTGCGGCTGATGGCCGGCCATGACGAGCTGGAAGCAGCTTTTATATTTTCGGTAGATAATGTGGGAAAAAGGATAGATGAGGTGTACCCTCACCTGGCTCATTTTTGTTCAATAACCTGTATGGCAACTGATCTGGAGATGATAAAAAAAGAATGTCAGGCAGTTTTTTTAGCTCTCCCCCACGGGCTTTCGGTTCCGCTTGTTACCGAACTTCATAAGGCCGGGGTAAAATGTGTTGACCTGGGAGCGGATTTTCGTCTTAAAGATCCGGAAGTTTATGAAGAATATTATGAAAAGAGGCATGAAAATAGAGAACTTTTAGGGGAAGCGGTTTACGGTATTCCTGAGCTTAACCGGGAAGAGATAAAAAAGGCTTCGATTATTGCCAATCCCGGCTGTTTCCCGACGGGAAGCATAATACCTTTATCTCCTCTTCTTAAAGCCGGGATTATCAAAACGGAAAATATAATTATTGATGCTAAAACCGGGGTTTCCGGAGCGGGAAGAGGTTTGAAAACCGGAAGCCTTTTCTGTGAGGTAAATGAAGGGGTTAAGGCTTATGGGGTAGGAAGTCACCGGCATTTTCCGGAGATAAAACAGGAGCTGGAAAAGGCAGCCGGCTCCCGGGTGGACATGGTTTTTACCCCCCACCTTATTCCGATGAGCCGGGGGATTTTGAGCACTATTTATGTAGAGCTTAAAGAAGGGGTAAAAGAGGAAGATATGAGGCAGGTTCTCCGGGAGGAGTACAGAGATGAGTTTTTTGTCCGCATTTTGCCGGAAGGGACTATGCCCCATACCAAATGGGTAGCCGGCAGCAATTTTATAGATATCGGCATTTATGCTGATGAAAAGAGGAGAAAAGGGATTATTGTTTCGGCTATCGACAACCTAGTCAAAGGAGCTTCCGGGCAGGCTCTGCAGAATTTGAATCTGGTGTTAGGGATAGATGAAGGCAAAGGCTTAAGAAATCTGGTTCCTTTATTTCCGTAAAAAATCTAGCAGATGATTTTCGGGAGGATGATGAAATATGAAGATTATCGAGGGTTCTATAACTGCCCCTGAAGGCTTCAAAGCGGGAGCAGTATGTTCAGGGGTTAAGAAAAAGGGCAAAAGGGATATAGCTATTATATATTCTGAGGTTAAGTGTCAGGCGGCCGGGGTTTTTACCACCAATAAGGTAAGGGCGGCCTGTGTGGATATAACCCGCAAACATCTGGAAGATGGACAGGCTCAGGCGATAGTGGTAAACAGCGGCAATGCCAATGCCTGCACGGGAGAAAGAGGGGTAAAGGATACCCTGGAAATGGCAGGCCTTACGGCTAAGCTACTGGGGATAAGCCCGGAAGATGTCCTGGTTGCATCGACCGGGGTTATCGGGGTATTTATGCCTATGGATAAAATAAGGGATGGCATAAAGAGGGCTTATGAAAAGCTGAGCCGGGAGGGAGGACATGAAGCAGCCCTGGCTATTTTGACTACTGACCTTGTAACCAAGGAAATCGCAGTAGAGATAGAAATTGACGGCCAACCGGTTAAAATCGGGGCGATAGCCAAAGGCTCAGGGATGATCCATCCCCAGATGGCCACTATGCTGGCTTTTATAACAACTGATGCAGCTATTACTGCCGAATGCTTAAGGGAAGTTATCAGGTCTTCAGCCGACATTTCCTACAATATGATAAGTGTGGACCGTGATACTTCAACTAATGATATGGCACTTATCATGGCCAATGGGCTGGCCGGCAACCGGATTATTGATGACCCGGCATCTCCTGCTTTTAAAAGGTTTAAAGAGGCGGTAGATTTTGTAAATATAAGCCTGGCCAAGATGATTGCCCGGGATGGGGAGGGGGCTACCCGGCTTATTGAGGTTAAGGTGGTTAATGCCCCGGATGAAAAGACGGCCCGGCTTATTGCCCGTTCTATCGTTTCTTCCAACCTCACCAAGGCGGCAGTTTTTGGCAAGGATGCCAACTGGGGAAGGATCCTGGCTGCGGCCGGATATTCAGGAGCCGACTTTGATCCTTATAAGGTGGATGTCTATCTGGGGGAGGAAAAGATGGCGGAAAACGGCATGGGGCTTGTTTTTGATGAAGATAAGGCGCGGCAGGAATTAGAAAAGGATCCGGTAATAATAAAGGTAGATCTTAAAGCAGGAGATTTTTCTGCTACCGCCTGGGGATGTGACCTTTCTTATGAGTATGTGCGCATAAATGCGGAATACCGGACTTGATGGGGGGGAATATAGATGGTAGCAAGTCCGATGGAAAAGGCTGAAATATTAGTAGAAGCCCTGCCTTATATTAAAGAATTTTACGGGAAAAAGGTAGTGATAAAATACGGCGGGGCGGCGATGACCGACTGTGAGCTTAAAGATAAAGTGATGCAGGATATTGTCCTCATGAAATATGTAGGGATGCATCCGATCGTAGTACACGGCGGGGGGCCGGAGATAAGCGGGATGCTTAAAAGATTAGGTTTGGGTACGGAGTTCATCGATGGTTTAAGGGTTACCGATGCTGAGACCATGGAGATAGTGGAAATGGTCCTGGTAGGCAAGGTGAACAAGGAGATTGTGGCTGGAATTGAAGCCAGCGGGGGAAAAGCCATCGGCATTTCCGGTAAGGATGGGGGGCTTATCAAAGCCGGCCCTATTGATCCTTCCGGCAAACTGGGATTTGTGGGAGAAGTGAGGAGTGTAAACCCCCAGATAATCGAAACGGTTATAGAAAATGGCTATATACCGGTAATTGCCCCTATCGGCATGGATGCCCGGAAACAGAGTTATAATATTAATGCTGACCTGGCAGCGGCAGCTATTGCAGTAGCGGTGAAGGCAGATAAGCTGGTTTTGCTGACTGATGTGCCCGGGCTGCTGCGGGATCCTGCCGATCCGGAATCTCTCATATCGGTGCTCAAGGTAAGTGAAGTAGAAACCTACATCAGAGAAGGGGTTATAGCCGGCGGTATGCTGCCCAAGGTAAAATGCTGTGTAGAAGCGGTAACCGGTGGAGTAGGGAGAACCCACATTATTGACGGAAGGGTTCCGCACGCTATCCTTCTGGAGATATTTACCAATCAAGGGATCGGAACCATGGTAATCAATGAATAGGAGAAAGGAGAAGCCTTGATGACCAACCAGGCGATTATTGATAAAGGAAAAGAACATATTATGGCTACTTATGCCCGTTTGCCCGTGGCTCTGGTTAAGGGGAAAGGTTCTTATGTCGTAGATGCGGATGGCAAACAGTATCTGGATTTTGTGGCCGGTATTGCTACCTGTTCTCTGGGCCACTGCCATGAGGAGCTGGTAAAGACGGTTCAGGAACAGAGCCAGAAGCTGTGGCATGTTTCTAATCTGTACTGGATAGAGCCGCAGGTGGAGCTGGCTTCAAAGCTAACCAGGCTTTCTGGCCTTGATAAGGTTTTTTTCTGCAACAGCGGGGCGGAGGCCAATGAGGGGGCGATTAAGCTTGCCCGCAAATATTTTTACCGGCAGAATAAACCGGAAAGAAACCGGATAATTGTTTTTAAAAATTCTTTTCACGGCCGTACCATGGGGGCATTGACGGCTACCGGCCAGGCAAAGTACCATGAGGGTTTTGCCCCGCTTCTGGAAGGGTTTTTATATGCCGAGTACAATAATATAATGTCGGTAGAAAGCCTTATTGACGATACCGTAGCCGGCATAATGGTGGAGCCGATACAGGGAGAAGGAGGTATAAGGCCGGCAGACCTGAATTTCTTGCGTTCTTTGCGCCAGATTTGCGATCGGGAAGGGATACTCCTTATTCTGGATGAAGTGCAGACCGGGGTAGGAAGAACAGGCAAGTTTTTTGCTTTTGAGCATTATGGGGTGAAGCCTGATATATTAACCCTAGCTAAAGGTCTGGGGGGAGGATTCCCTATAGGAGCCATGCTGGCAACGGAAAAGGCAGCTTCTGGTTTTGCCCCTGGCGATCATGCTTCCACTTTTGGCGGCAATCCTCTGGCCTGTGCGGTAGGAGGAAAGGTAGTAGATATAGTGGCGAAAGAAGAATTTTTACGCGAAGTAGAAGCTAAGGGAGAAATCTTAAGGGAAGCGCTAATGCAAATAGGTGATAGCCGGATAAAAGAAATAAGGGGCAAGGGGCTGATTTTAGGAGTGGAATGGGACCGTGAAGTTAAAGGGTTGATTGATATTTGCCGGCAAAAAGGCTTGCTCCTTATAGGAGCCGGGCCTAATGTAGTCCGTTTGGTTCCGCCTTTGACTGTTAACCGGACAGAAATAAACCAGGCGGTAAATATATTTAAAGAGGCTTTAAAAATATGGCAGGAGTAAAGGAGAGGAGAAAATGCTTAAAATCGATGACCGGCTTAGAGGACGGGATTTTATCAGCATCCATGATTTTACCGTAGAAGAGATAGCCTATATTCTGGAAGTAGGACATGGTTTAAAAAAGATGCAGAAAGAAGGGGTAGAGCACCATTATCTGAAAGGCAAAACCCTGGGCATGATATTTCAGAAGTCTTCTACCCGCACCCGGGTGGCGTTTGAAGTAGGCATGTACCAGCTGGGGGGGCATGCTCTGTTTTTAAGCCCGCGGGATATTCAGCTGGGAAGAGGAGAGACGATAAAAGATACAGCCAAAGTCCTTTCCCGCATGGTAGATGGCATAATGATCCGCACCTTTGCCCATGAGGAAGTTCTGGAACTGGCTTACTATGCCGATGTCCCGGTAATAAACGGGCTTACCGATCTTCTGCATCCTACCCAGATTATAGGGGATTTGATGACTATTCAGGAACACAAAGGAGCTTTAAAAGGCCTGAAATGTGCTTTTGTCGGAGATGGCAATAATGTAGCCCATTCTCTGCTTTTTGGCGGAGCCAAAGTGGGGATGGATGTAGTGATCGCCACTCCTCCCGGTTTTGAACCTAACAGCGAGATACTGGCCAAAGCTAAGGAGGATGCCAGGGCTACCGGGGCCAGGCTCTGGGTAGTAAATGATCCTAAAGAGGCTGTAAAAGATGCCGATATAGTGTATACTGATGTATGGGCCAGCATGGGGCAGGAAAATGAGGCCGAAGAAAAGGAAAAAAGCTTCTGGCCTTATCAGGTTAATGCCGAACTTATGAGCCTGGCAGCTAAAGGGGCGATTGTCCTGCACTGCCTGCCGGCCAAGAGAGGCAAAGAGATAACTGATGAGGTTATGGATGGCCCGCAGTCGGTAGTTTTTGACCAGGCAGAAAACCGCCTGCATGCCCATAAGGCTATAATGGCAGTTATTATGTAAACAGGAGGAAGGGTTTTATGGAAAAAGTAGTTTTAGCTTATTCAGGAGGACTGGACACCTCTATCATCATTCCCTGGCTTAAAGAAAACTATGGCTATGAAGTAATTGCCTTCTGTGCTGATCTGGGACAGGGGGAGGAACTGGACAATATAAAAGAAAAGGCGATTAAGTCGGGAGCCTCCAGGATATATGTCGAAGATTTAAAAGAAGAATTTGTGCGGGATTATATTTTCCCGGTTTTAAAAGCCGGTGCTATTTATGAGAAAAAATATCTCCTGGGAACTTCTTTTGCCCGCCCGCTTATAGCCAAAAAGATGGTAGAAATTGCGGAGAAGGAAGGGGCGGTTGCTGTTTGTCATGGGGCTACCGGCAAGGGCAATGACCAGGTAAGGTTTGAACTGGGGGTAAAAGCTTTAAATCCCCACCTTAAGATTATTGCTCCCTGGCGGGAGTGGGATATAAAATCCCGGGAAGATGCCATTGATTATGCCGCCAAGCACGGGATAGAAGTCCCGGTTACCAAGGAAAAGATATACAGCCGGGACCGCAACCTGTGGCATATATCCCATGAGGGAGGCGATCTGGAAGACCCGGCCAATGAACCTAAAGATGACCTTTATGTATTAACTGTTCCGCCGGAAAAGGCTCCTGATCAGCCAACCTATCTGGAAATAAGCTTTGAAAAAGGGGTGCCGGTAGCTATCAATGGTAAAGCTTACGGGCCAGTTGAGCTCCTTATGGAATTAAACCGCATAGGTGGTGCCAACGGCGTAGGAATTGTAAGCATGGTGGAAAACCGGCTGGTAGGCATGAAATCAAGGGGAGTCTATGAAACCCCGGGGGGAACCATACTCTATACAGCTCATGATGAACTGGAAAGGCTGACCCTGGACAGGCGCACCCTCAAATTCAAGCATGAAATGGCTATTACCTATGCTGAACTGGTTTATGACGGCAACTGGTTCTGCAAATTAAGATATGCCCTGGATGCTTTTGTGGAAGAGACGCAGAAAACGGTAACCGGTACGGTTAAGGTTAAACTTTATAAAGGAAGCTGTCAGGCAGTAGCCTCCTGGTCGCCTTATTCACTGTATAACGAAGAACTGGCTACCTTTGGTGCCAGCGAAATGTACAGCCATAAAGATGCCCAGGGCTTTATCAACCTGTTTGGCCTTCCCTTAACGGTGCAGGCTTTGCTGGAGAGAAAAATAAAAGGAGAATAATAAAAGGGCTTGAAGATAGGGGAATAGTTTCCTGTTTTTAAAAAGGGGAAGCTGTTCCTTTTTATTTTCCTTAAAGAACCCTCTTTTCCCTTCCCTTGTTTTGTTTTATAATTTAATTCCCTGCCTTTAAAACTTCTGAAGATAATAGTTTTGGTTATTCCTGTCTCTGGAAATAAAATGGCGAGGAAGGAGAAGAAAAACAGGTGTAATAGATTAAAAATTAAGCTGAAAGCATTTGCCACCAGGCGGCAGATACTATACACTATATAGTACATAAACCGATAATGAACACAATATATAGTGGTTAAAGACTGAAGGAGGAAGAGGAATGGACATTACGAAAATTAAAAAAAGAGATGGACGCATAGTACCATTTGAAAAAGAAAAGATTACCAAGGCCATCTGGAAAGCTGCCCAGGCGGTAGGGGGGAAAGATTATAATCTGGCGGTAGAGCTGACGGAAAAGGTAGTAGAGATTGCCCAGTATGTAAATGGAGATGAGATTGCGACCGTGGAAGACATTCAGGACCTGGTAGAAAGGGTTCTGGTAAAAAACGGCCACTACAAAACGGCCAAAGCCTACATACTTTACCGCAAACAGAGGCAGGATATGCGGGAAGCAGGACAGCTTCTGGCTAATAATAAAATCATATCTGATTATCTGGAAAAAAATGACTGGCGCATAAAAGAGAATTCCAACATGACCTATTCTCTGCAGGGGATGAATTTCCATATCTCTTCCATACTGGTATCCCAGTACTGGCTTAACCAGATTTATCCTCCGGAGATAAGGGAAGCCCATATAAGCGGGGATTTTCACATTCATGATTTAGGAATACTGGGGGTTTACTGTGTAGGCTGGGATATAAGAGATCTTCTGCTGGAAGGTTTTAAGGGGGTAAGAGGTAAGGTAGCCTCCAGGCCGGCTAAACACTTCCGTTCTATATTAGGACAGATCGTGAACTTCTTTTTCACCCTGCAGGGAGAAGCAGCCGGTGCCCAGGCTTTTTCCAATTTCGATACCCTTTTAGCTCCTTTTATCCGCTATGATAATCTGGATTACAAACAGGTCAAACAGTGCCTGCAGGAATTTGTATTCAACATGAATGTGCCTACCCGGGTAGGGTTTCAGACGCCTTTTACCAATGTTACGCTAGACCTTAAGGTGCCGGAGTTTATGAAGAATGAACCGGTGATTATAGGCGGAAAATACATGGATGCCACCTATGGCGAGTTTCAGGAAGAAATGGACATGTTCAACCAGGCTTTTGCTGAAGTCATGATGGAAGGAGATGCGGAAGAGAGGGTATTTACCTTCCCTATACCTACTTACAATATAACCGAAGATTTCGACTGGGATAATCCGCGCTATGAAAAGATATGGCAGATGACAGCCAAATACGGCATACCCTATTTTTCCAATTTCATCGGCTCAGATATGCGGCCGGAAGATGCCCGCAGCATGTGCTGCCGGCTGCGCCTTGACAATCGCGAACTCAGGAAGCGAGGCGGGGGGCTGTTTGGAGCCAATCCTCTGACAGGTTCGATTGGAGTGGTAACCATAAATATGAGCCGCATCGGCTATCTCTCCAAGAGCAAGGCGGAATTTTTCGAACGGCTGGCTCATATGATGGATCTGGCCCGCAACAGTTTGCAGATTAAGCGCAAAACCCTGGAAAACCTTACCGAAGCCGGTCTTTATCCTTATTCCCAGTTTTACCTGCGCCATGTAAAAGAAGGATTTGGCCAGTACTGGAAAAACCATTTTTCGACTATTGGGCTTATCGGCATGAATGAAGCCTGCCTCAACTTCCTGGGCAAGGATATTGGAACCCCTGAAGGCATGGAGTTTGCCAAAGAAGTTCTTGATTTTATGCGGGAAAGACTTAAGGAGTATCAGGAAGAGACAGGTGATATCTACAACCTGGAAGCAACTCCAGCAGAAGGAGTGAGCTACAGCATTGCCCGCAAGGATAAGGAACAGTTTAAGGATATAATTGTTGCCAATGAGGAAGAATACAGGCGGGGAGCTGAACCTTATTACACCAACTCTACTCAGCTTCCGGTATATTATACAGATGACCTGTTTAAGGCTTTAAAATTGCAGGATGAACTGCAGACCCGTTATACGGGAGGTACGGTGTTCCATGTTTTCCTGGGCGAGTCGGCTCCTTCCCCGGAAGCGGCCAAAAGGCTGGTTAGGAAGATATGTGAACAGTTCCGCTTGCCGTATTTTACCTTAACTCCGACTTTCAGCGTATGCCCGAGCCATGGCTACTTGAACGGCAAGAAGCCGGTATGTCCGGTATGTGCCGCCGAAGGCAAGCAGACTAACTGTGAAGTATATTCCCGGGTAGTAGGATATTTAAGGCCGGTAGACCAGTGGAATGCCGGCAAACAGGCGGAGTTTAACAACCGCAAATCTTTTGACCGGGCTTTGTCAGGTTGATGATATATGGAATTTGCAGGACTTGTCAAACAGAGCCTTATAGATTATCCGGATAAGATTGCAGCGGTAGTTTTTACTTACGGCTGCAATCTTAGATGCCCTTTCTGTCACAATGGGCATCTTTTAATAAAGCCCAGCCGTCAGGATAAAAGAGCCCTTTTTATAAGCGAGGAAGAAGTGCTTTCCTTTCTCCATGAAAGGCGAGGTTTTCTGGATGCGCTGGTCATAACCGGAGGCGAGCCCACTTTAAATCCTGATCTCCCCCGTTTTATAAGTAGAGTAAAAGAGGATGGTTTCCTGGTTAAACTGGATACTAACGGAACTAACCCGGATATGCTTGAAACCCTTGTGGAAAGCCGGCTGGCAGATTGTATAGCTATGGATATAAAAGCTCCTCTGCAGTGGGAGGCTTATGCTAGAGCCTGTGGCAGTCTGACTGCTGAGCTTTTCATGAAAATAAGAAATAGTGTGCATATGCTTGTCTCCTCTGATATAGAGGTTATTTTCCGGACTACTGTGGTTCCTGGTTTACATACTGAGAAGGATATTATAGAGATAGCCCGTTATATTAAGGGGGATAAGAAATACCTCCTGCAGCAGTTTAATCCGGAAAATGCTTTGCGGGAGAGCTATCAGAGTATAAGGCCTTACGAGGTTAAGGTGCTGGAAGATATGGCTTTAAAATGCCGCCCTTATGTAAAAGAGGTCATAATAGCTAATATTTAAGCTAGGAGTAAATTTGCGGTTAATTGTAAGATAACCGTAAATTTACTATTTTTTTACCAGAATATGCTTGCCAAAAAGAAAGGAACATATTACTATATTCTTAAAGGGTTTATAACAGCATAAGATGAAATCTCACCGCATTTATCCTGTTTACGTCTTCGTTTTTTTCCCGCATGATTTAAATTAACAGTCATTTTATGAACTGAGCCTGCATATACTGTTGATGTCATGCCATTATTTATACCCTAAACAGAGCAAAATAATTCTTAATAGATTTCATATCTTTTGATCCCATAATTTTGAATATACCCATATTTAAAGCTATAATAAGGGGGGATTGTTTTCAGATAGTTATAAAAAAAAGTAATTAGTTTAATTATATTATTGCATTAAGGAGGAGGGTTATTTATGTTTAACGCCAAGGAAAATATGGAAAAGTCTTTTGGGATGCTGGAGACAGCGATGGAAAAATACTGGGATATGTGGATGGTAGCTTTAGGCAGCATGTCCTGGAGTCAGGAACAGGCAGAAAATATGGTGAGGAAATACCTGGATCAGCGCAAAACGGCCCGGGAAGAGAGCACCAGGATAATAGAAGAGATGCTGCAGCAGGTTAAGAAAAATCAGATGCAGCTCCAGAATATGGTTAAAGAAGCAGTGGCTTCTGCCCTGGAAAATGCTAATTTCCCTACCTATGTGAGTGCAGTTGATGAGCTGAAAAAGAAGGTAGATGAGATTTCCAAGAAGATGGAGGAAAAATAATCTAGACCAGGCTCTTAATTTTATACTCTGGCGCGGACAGATCAGCTGATGTCCTGATTTTCCGCGCTCTTTATTAGAGTTTAAGGCTCTGACTAAAATATTACTGCTTAAAAAAAGGTAGATATTTTGCATGAAAGGTGGAACGGTAAAAGGATGCCGGAAGAAACTAGAAATGATAAAGGTGCCCGTCAGGGCAAAGAAGAAATTTTCATGCCCGATTTCAGTGACGTGTGGAAAGAGATGTATTTCCGCATGGAAGAAGTATGGGCCAATGCGGTAAAAGAAGTTATCAGCACCAAGACTTTTGTCGATTACCTGGATAAGGTCCTGGAATATAATTTGAATACCGAAAAATTAGTCCGCCAGAGTATTGATAAATATATGGAACATGCCCCGGTGCCTTCCAAAAAAGATGTGGCCCGGGTGGCGGAGCTGGTTATTTCGATGGAAGAAAAGATAGATGTGCTGGAGTTTGAATTTATGCGCAATCTGGAGACTATGGCCGAAAGCCTGCTGAAGATGATTAACCTGCAGGAAAAGATGCAAACGGAAATAGCTTCACTGAAGGAAGATATTGGCTTTATCAAGCAGCGTTTGGAGACCATGGAAAAGAAGGAGGAGGCAAAGGCAGAACCGGAAAAAGGAGAGAGAAAGACGCGTGCTTCCCGCAAGAATGAAAAGAAAGACGAAAATGAATAGTTATAAAAGGGAAAAAGCTTTATTTGCTAAAAAAGCGGGAAAGAGGGGATATTTATGATCGAAAGGATATACAGTGAATTGAAGGTTGGAGATAAAGGATATATAGAAAAGACGATAACTGAAACTGATGTCTATCTTTATGCCGGCATAACCGGCGATTTTAGCTGGCTGCATGTTAATGAGGAAAGGGCGAAAAAGGGCCATTTTAAGACGCGGATCGTCCATGGTATGCTTCTGGCAGGACTTATTTCCAATGTAGTTGGCAATCAGATGCCGGGAGCCGGCACCATTTATGAGAGCCAGAATTTGCGTTTCTTAAAGCCCTGTTATATAAATGATACGGTAAAAGCCCAGACCGAGGTAATTGAACTGATGGAAAGGGGCCGGGTAAAACTTAGAACTACCTGCTACAACCAGAAGGGAGAGCTTCTGGTAGATGGTGAGGCGGTTGTTATTCCTCCCCGTAAGCATGTGATCCTGGAAGAAGGGGGAGAAGGGAATGAGTAGTGTAAAAAAGATACGCGTGTTGCGCGGCTCTCCGGAAGAGGTGGGGGAACAGCTGCAGGAAAATCTGGAACGCATGCTGGAAAGTACCCGCAGATGGGCGGAAATACTGACTTTTGACCCGGAGCCGGAAACGGGGCTTACCCCTAAAAATATCGTATGGCGTAAAAACAAAGCTAAACTTTACCGCTATGTTAATGGAGAGATAAAATACCGCACCCCGGTTCTTTTCATTTATGCCCTGATCAACAAAGCTTATATACTTGATCTTACCCCGGGCATGAGCCTTATTGAACATCTGGTTAAGGAAGGGTTTGATGTTTACCTTCTGGACTGGGGTGAATTCCAGTGGGAAGACCGGGACCTGCGCTATGATGATTTTATATGTGATTATATTGCCCGCGCGGTGAGAAAGGTATGCCAGATCTCAGGTACGGAAAGCCTTAGCATGGCCGGCTACTGCATGGGTGGAACGATGACTACTATGTATGCTGCCCTGTACAGCCGTCCGGAGGTTAAAAACATTGTTTATATAGCTGCTCCTATCGATTTTGAAAATGCCGGGCTTTCCAGCATATGGCTTAAACCCCCGGGATTCGACCCCGACAAGGTAGCCGATACCTATAAACTGGTTCCCAAAGAATTTATCGATACCGGGGTAAAGATGCTAAAGCCGGTAAATAACTTCTGGGGAACCTATACCCGCCTGTGGAAGAATATTGAAGAAGGGGTTTCCATACGCTCGTGGAAAGCCTTAAATAAATGGGTCAATGATAATGTGCATTTTCCTGGGGCTGCTTACCGGCAGTGGATAAAAGAGTTTTATCAGGAGAATAAACTGGTAAAAAATGAATTCCGGATAAAAGGGCAAAGGGTGGAACTCAAGAATATCAAGTCTTCCCTGCTGGTTTTAGCCGGAGAAAATGACCATATAGTCCTTCCTCATCAAACCAAGGCTATTTTAGAACTTTCTTCTTCCCAGGATAAGGAATTCCACCTGTTCCCGGTAGGGCATGGAGGGCTGGTTTTTGGCAGTGTAGCCAGGAATCAGGTTTATCCCACTATTGCTAACTGGCTGGCTGCCAGGTCTTAAGCGGTTAACTGTTCATGCACCCATAGAGCTACATTTTTCAGGTACAGAAGCTCTATATGGTTTACAGGCATAATAGTTTTATTAAGGATTTTCGCCCCATTTTTCGTCATCCCGTCGGTATGGAGGGCGCTGTCGACGAAAACTATGCCATCACTAAGAGGGGCTGTTTGTATGGGAATAATACCCATAAAGTTATTGCTGCCAGCCAGAACAGCAATTTCTATATCGGGTGAAAGTCCTTTCCTCTCTAATCTGTCTATAAGGAAGCCGCCATCTTTTATGGCGGCTTTTATGCCGCGAGAATGGCTTATAAATCCTGTTCCTCCATAATAGGTAGTCCACCAGTCCTGCTGGGTAGTATCCAGGGGATATATATCATCAAAGCGGTAAAGGATCTGGCTTTGGCCGGGAAAACAGCCGTCGTGGTAGATGGAGCGGGGTGTTATATCGATCATTCCTCCCATGTAGATTATTTTATCCCAGGCAATAACCCCGTTGCCTCCTATCATGAAAATGAGATAGGATATGGTAGGATTGCGAAAAGCGTAATCAGTTCCTAAATTAGGCACTCCTAGCATAATGATTCGCCTTACATCACCGCGATAAGGAGTAAAAGCCAGGCCTGAAAGATAGATGCGAGCTGCTATTCCTCCTTTGCTGTGTGTTACCAGGTCTACCTGCGGGGTATGGCATAAGTTTTTTATGCGCTGGATGGCATCGGCGATTATTTCCCCCTGGATGAAGTTATCCCCGTGGGAATGAGGAAAAGTCAGGGCAAAGACCTTATGCCCTCTTTCCACCAGCCTTTGCTGCAAACCTTTATAGCCTAGATTATAGATATTGGTAAAAGAAGAGGCGTCTAGTCCTGCTCCGTGAATCAGGAGAACAGGCGGATTAAGCCGGTTTTTGTCCCAGCCGGGGGCATAGTGCAGAAGATAAGTGTCAGAAGGGGGACGATCGCTGCCTAACAGATTTATAAAATCAGGATCTACCTGCGTATTTACTTCACAAAATTTTTCTTCTACCCCTTTTAATTTTTCTACCCGGTATACTTCGATTTTTTCCCAGTAACCAGCACTGCTGTGCCCAGGTATCCGCGGGTTCAGGTGGTAATTGCCGGCATGTTTGTGGTAATTATCATTATACATAATACCATCCCCTCTCCATGTGGTCTGGCTTAATTTTACCAGAAATTTCTTGCCGTGTCTGCAGGTAAAGTTTAAAGGGAGATGACAAAATAGGTTTAAGTTATAATTATGTACATTGCGGAGCCGGGGATATATAATATAAGTTGAAAATTTTTAAGAAAGGTTTTGAGGTGCGGGAATGAAATTATGGAGTGGAAGATTTACCAAAAATACCGATAAGCTGACGGAAGATTTTAATGCTTCTATAGCTTTTGACTGTCGCATGTACAAGCAGGACATAAAAGGTAGTATAGCTCATGCCTCTATGCTGGCCAAACAGGGGATTATAAAAGAAGAAGAAAAAGAGCTCATAATAAAAGGGCTCAAGGAGATAGAAAAAGAGCTGGAAGAGGGTAAGCTGGAGTTTACGGTGGAAGCGGAAGATGTGCATATGAATATTGAAACCTTTCTTATTCAGAAGATAGGAGAGGTAGGCAAAAAGCTGCATACGGCAAGAAGCCGCAATGACCAGGTGGCTCTGGATTTGCGCCTGTACCTGAAAGAGGAGATGGAAGAGATAAAAGGGCTTATCCTTGATTTACAGGAAACCCTGCTTATCCTGGCTGGTGAACATATAGATACTATCATGCCGGGATATACCCATCTGCAAAAGGCTCAGCCGGTAAGTCTGGCTCACCATCTGCTGGCTTATTTTGAGATGCTGCGCCGGGATGTAGAAAGGTTGGAGGATTGTTATAAGCGGACAGATTATATGCCTTTAGGGTCAGGAGCCCTGGCCGGTACCAGCTTTGATCTGGACCGTGATTTTGTGCGGGAAAAGCTGGGTTTTGCCTGGCTAACCCGCAACAGCCTGGATGCTGTAAGTGACCGGGATTTTGCTCTGGAATTTTTAAGTTTTGCTTCTATCCTGATGATGCATCTCTCCCGTTTGGCGGAAGAGCTTGTCCTCTGGTCAACTGAAGAGTTCGGCTTTGTAGAGATGGATGACGCTTTTGCTACCGGCTCTAGTATTATGCCGCAAAAAAAGAACCCGGATCTGGCCGAACTTATCAGGGGAAAGACAGGACGGGTTTATGGTGATCTTATCGCTTTGCTTACGGTTATGAAAGGGCTTCCCCTGGCTTACAATAAAGATATGCAGGAGGATAAAGAAGCCCTTTTTGATGGGGTAGATACGGTGAAGAAGTGTCTGCTGGTTTTCAATCCTATGCTTAAAACTGCTAAATTTAAAAAAGAGAACATGGAAAAAGGGGCTAAAGGCGGCTTTACCAATGCTACCGACCTGGCAGATTACCTGGTCAACAAAGGGCTTCCTTTCCGGGATGCCCATGAGGTAGTAGGCAGAACCGTTTTATATTGTATTGAAAGAGGCATAAGTTTAGAAGAAATGGAATTACCTGAGTATAAGGGTATTTGTTCTTTGATAGAGGAGGATGTGTACGATTATCTGGATGTAAGAAAATGTGTCGCCCGCCGCAAGGTGAAGGGGGGACCTGCGCCGGAGCAGGTTAAGGCGGCTATTGAGGAAGGAAAAATGTGGCTGGAGGGGAAGAGGAGTGTATAATTTAAGCCGGTTTACCGCGGTGAATGGCATCCCGGATAGGGAAGAGGTTGAAACCTGGGCCGAGAATTATTTTCATAACCTGCTTACCCTTTTAAATGCATTTTTTTCGCAGGTAGAAATAGATGATGCTCTAGATAGAATGCGCAAGATACCTTTTGCCCAGCTGGTAGTTGAAGAACTGGAAAATGAGAGTGAAGAAGTAAAAAAGATTGCGGTAGATAAAGTTATGGAACTGGTAGAGATAGAGATAAGGTATATGGAGGCTTATGCTGGTAGATGAGGATTGAGGTTGGTGATGAAGGAGGAGGAAAAAGTATGGATAAATGCAGTATATGTGGAAAAACTTATCCGGAAACTACTTTGAAAAAAATGGTGCAGATTTCCGGACGCAAGGCATATCTTAATCAGATTTGCCCGGCCTGTCAGGCTATTGTTCTGAATAACCCGAGTTACTATTACCTCGAAGAAAAAAGCAAAAAAACTACCAGTTAGCTCTTGACGATGAGGAATTAACCTGTTATTATCTTGATGTCAAAAAATATAAGCCGATGTGGCTCAGTGGCAGAGCAGCTGATTCGTAATCAGCAGGTCGCCGGTTCGAATCCGGCCATCGGCTCCAGAAAAGGAAAAAAAGCTAAAAAGAGGGTGGATGTGAACCCTCTTTTTATTTACTTTTTGGCAAAAAATGTTTGGGCATGGGTTTTTGTTCATCATCTTCATAATATTCAAAACCGATATCGGTGCTTATGATTTTAACTTTATTTTTGCTTACCAGCTTGTTAATAGTCTGGCTTATTTCATCTAAAAGCGAGATCAGGGTATTGTTTTCTTTTATTATGAGAAGGATTCCTAATTCGCCATAGTATTCAAATCCGTTGTTTTCTCCTACCTTGGAAGCCTCTTCGGTTATTACCTTGAATTCCTGTACAAATATATTGGGATTTTTAATGAAATTTACCGGTATTCTGGTTAATAATTCACTTTTGCGGGCAAATCCTTTGAATATACATTCCACCTGATACATACAAGCATCCTCTCCCGTTTTTTATTAAAATTTACCTGTATCTAAAAGATACCATAAAATTTTACCCGGGGACAATTTTTTAATTATATTTTTAAGAAGGTATAAAAAAGTTCCGGATGTGCAGACTAAGGAGAGGAGGTGGTTAAAATGATAAATCTTACCCAGAAGGAAAGGATGCTTTTAGAGGATCAGAAGAAACATGAACAGGTATGTGTGCAGAAATACAATGAATATGCAAGTAAGGCTACCGATCCTCAATTGAAACAGCTTTTTACGGCTTATGCCCAACAGGAGCAGACCCATTATGATACGATTAACCAGATTTTAAACGGCCAGCTGCCGGCGATGGGAGGAGGACAGGGAAGAGGGCTAACCCCTTTACAGGGAGGAGTACAGCCAGGTGCAGGAAATCCTTCTGATGCTGCTTTATGCAATGATATGCTCATGACGGAGAAGTATGTATCTGATACTTATAATACTGCTATATTTGAATTCCGGGACAGCAATATAAGGAATATATTAAATCATATCCAAAAAGAAGAACAGCAGCATGGGGAAGGGATTTTTAACTATATGAGTGCCAAGGGGATGTATAATCCTTAAGTAGAAAGGTTTAAAGAAGGGGTGTTAACCAGGAGGGCTAACACCCTTTAATTTTTAAAAAATGATAAAAAAGGCCTATTTTTTTGTAAACCCGGGGAGGAAAAAGTTGAAAAAGGGCGAATATAATCAAAGATTAAAATAAACGGTTCGTAGGATTTAAAAATTTAGCTATGGTGGAGGGGGAAAGTGATGAAACTAAAATTTACGCAAAGTATCAGGTTTAAAATCCTCATTGCGGTAGTTTTAGCCTGTATAATTGCTGCGGCTGTGCAGGGGGCCGTTTCGGTCTGGAGCGGCAGAAAACTCTTGAGGAGCGAAATAACCGCCCATCTAAAAGATGTAGCCATCGGTTACAGCAATCAGGTTAATGCTGTTTTGGAAGGAAGGCTGAATGAACTTAAAATTTTAGCCCTGGCTCAGGACGGAGAGTATGTACATATGAGTGAAGGGGAGCTTATCAGCTATCTGCAAAAAGCCAAGTCGGATGCTTATGACAACCTTTATTTTATCTGGCCGGATGGGAAAGCAGTTACCGATGCCGGAAGTTATGTTGATTTGTCTGACCGGGAGTATGTGCAAAAAGGGCTTAAGGGAGAGGCTAATATAGCCAGCCCTGTAATATCAAGAGCTACGGGCAATATGGTTGCTCCCATGGTAGTGCCGGTTTACAGCCCGGATGGCAGACTGGTAGGGCTTTTAGGGGCATCACTTAAGATGGACTCTCTGATAGAGCTGGTAGCTGGTATTAAAGTAGGGCAGACTGGCTATGCCTATATGATAAATGGGGCCGGGGACTGTGTAGCTCATCCCAACCGGGATTATATTTTAAAACTTAACCAGTTCCAGTTAGGAGAAGAAATGGCCAATATAGGAAAAGATATGGTAGCCCTTAATGCGGGCATAGCCGAATATACTTTTAAAGGGGAGAGAAAATATTTAGCTTATGCTCCAGTTAAGGTTGCCGGATGGTCATTAGGGGTTAATATTCCTGTAAGTGAATTGTCCGCACCCCTTAATGCCATGATGAGGCAAAATATGATGGCAGTTTTAGGGGTACTGGTGCTTTTAGGGATTTTTATATGGTATATTTCGGGAGCTTTTGCCCGCCCGGTGTGGGAAATGGTTAAAGTTACTTCCCGGATAGCCGGCAAAGATTTGACCGGGGATATAAAGGTTACTAGCGACTCGGAATATGGAATTTTGCAGAGTTCCTTTGCGGAACTGAGCCAAAATTTAAGGGATATAATCAAAGATATGCGGACTGCCGCGGATGAATTGAGCCAGACTTCCAGCCAGCTGGTAGGCATAGCTGTTGATACCCAATCGGCTTCCGAGCAGGTAGCTTCCAGTTCAGAACAGGTAGCCCGGGCAGCTTCCGCCCAGGCTGAGGATGCCTCCCGGATGAGCGAACTGGCCAGACAGGTGAGCAAAGCGATGCAGAATGTGGGAGAGACTACGGAAGATATTGCCCGCCAGTCAGCTAATTTTAAGGGCATAGTAGATAAGGTAACCGGGATAATGAGAAATCAGCAGGAAAAGATGGAAAAAACGGTAGCTACGGCACATAATGTAGCCGGATTTATTGAGGAATTAAGCCGTAAAACAGGGGAAATAGGGGAAATAGTTACGGTGATAACCGGTATTTCTGAACAGACTAACCTTTTAGCCCTCAATGCAGCTATTGAAGCAGCTCGGGCTGGAGATGCCGGCCGGGGGTTTGCTGTAGTAGCAGAAGAAGTGCGCAAGCTGGCAGAAGAGACTTCTGTAGCTACCCTGAATATAGCTGCCATAATCAAGGAAGTGCAAAAGGAAGTAGAAAGAACTGTTAAACAGGTGAAAGAAGTGGCAGAACTGGTAAATGAACAGGGGGTTTCTTTACAGGAAAGTGCTGCTGCTTTCCAAGATATAGAAACCGGGGCGGAACATATTGATAAGTCAATTCATGACATTACCGCTGCTTTTGAGGAGGTAATAGCTTCCGTAGATGAGATAACCAGATCCATAGAAAATATCTCCGCGGTTACGGAAGAATCAGCTGCTGCAGCCCAAGAGGTAACAGCTATTACCCAGGGGCAGCTAAGTGCTATGCAGCGCATAAAAGACATAAGCCAGGAATTAGATGGCTTAAGCAAGAAACTGCGGGATATTATTATTCAGTTTAAATTATAAGTTAAGACCCAGAGGCGGTTTTTAAATCTGTAAAAGCCGCCTTATTTTTATGTATAATAACTTTTTTTTTAAATAAAATAATAGCCAAAAAGGGTTATAAGGGGTAATAAGATTTGTTGCACCACTTTGTACACATAACTTTGGAGTTATTAGCAGGTTTTGTAGCTTTGCTGATCATAATTAAATTTCTGGGCAAATCCCAGATAGGAGAACTTCATCCTTTAGATTTTATAACAGCTATTGTACTGGGGGAGCTGGTAGGAGCAGCTATTTACGAACCTGAAGTCAATGTTTTTTACATACTATATGCTCTTTTTTTCTGGGCTTTACTGCATTTTGCCACCAAATATATCACCCTTAAATGGAATGCTACCCGTTATTATATAGATGGTAGCCCTTCCATTGTTATAAGAAATGGACAGATCGATAAAGAGGAGCTGGGCAAAAACAAGATGGATATAAACCAGCTGCAGAATCTGCTCCGGCAAAAAGGAGTATTTTCCGTGAAGGAAGTGGCTTATGCTATTTTAGAACCTGATGGTTCGTGCAGTGTTATGAAAAAGCCGGAGTACAGCACTCCTACTCTGGCTGATCTCAAGCTGCCGGGTAAGCCGGCGGAACTGCCGGTAACCGTGGTTCTGGATGGGGAAATTATAGAGGATAATCTTAGCCTGATTGGATTTGATGAAGAATGGCTCCGGCGTGAACTGGCTTGCCAGGGGATAAAGGATATGAAAGAGGTTTTGCTGGCTGAATGGCAGAGGAGTTCGGGACTTTATGTAGTACAGGATAAAACAAAAGACGGTTCTTTTTGAACCATCTTTTGCCAAGGAGGGAAGTTAATCCATAGGTCCGCCTTCCACATACTGCCGGATTTTGCGTAGAGCATACCCGCCAAAATATAATCCATTGATAAAGGCTAAAGGGATGGCTAAAGCTCCAAACCAATGAAATCTTTCTCTTAAATCTTCCCTGCCGTCTGTTGTGCGGTATCTAGTCATATTATCCCCCCTTTGGTCTTATTTTTAGCTTAAAAACCTATTATAATACCCGGGGGATGGTTTTATTTTTTGTCGAAAATAGTAGGAATTACCTTAAATACTAGAAGATAGATAAAAGTGCCTCCCATAATAAGGAGCAGAATAAAACTTATAATTTTTTCAGCCAATTTTATCACCCATTTTAGTTTGGGTAAAAAATTTTTTTTTATACCTGTTTTTTATTACGAGGCATACATATTATTTCTTTTACTTCTGTAGCAAAAAAATGGTTAGAATGGGCAGGTTGAATTACGATAGCGGCATCAGCTCCGCTGGATGTCCCACCAATGGAGATTATTTCTTGGCCAAAGGGAATAAGGCCGGCATCTAGTGCCATGACGGCAATTTCTACGGCTACTTTTATGCCTTGGCCGAATATGCGCAAGGTCTGGGCTATTATTTCCGCCGGGTATACTCCGCCGAACTGGTTGCGGATAGCTCTATCTACCCCGGCCAGAAGGTGGGTGGTAGTAAGTACCTTTACCCCCTGGGCTATAAGTTTTTGCCTGGTTTCCTCGCTCATTTCATTTACTCCTGGTTCTCTAAATCCCGTATGATGGGTTACACAAACTATATTAAAGCGGTTTTCCGCCAGGGATAAAAGCTTAAAAGCAGTATCTCCTTCACAGGAGGCTACGACTATATTTTTTATTCCTTTTTCTTCGGCTTTTTTTAAGGCCAGTTTTAAGGTGGCTTCGGTATTGTGTTCACCTGCTTTATCGAAAAACATAGGATTACCTCCTTGCTAGTTTTTGAGCATCTCCGCCAGCTCTTCGCGCGTAAGCGAGCGGGTTATTATTATAGTAGTTAATTTGGAAAGGTCAACTTCATAAGGCCGGCATATTCTACTGGTGCTTCGGTTGTAGATTATTTTCAGGACCGGTCTGGTGGGAACTTCTTTATTTACATCCACCACTATACCAATATCTCCCGTATTTAACTGCACAATAGTTCCTATAGGATATACAGCTATATTAGAAAGCAGGGCATTTATACACCTCTGTTCCAGATAGATGCCGGCCATACGCGTTAATATAGTTATAGCCTGGTTTATAGTATAGGAAGGACGATAAGGCCTATCAGACAGGAGGGCATCATACACATCGGCTACAGCTACTATACGGGCATATTCATGTATTTCCTCCCCGCCAAGGCCCCGGGGATAACCCTGTCCATCCCAGCGTTCATGATGTTGAAAAGCTACATGTGCGGAAAGCAGAGGTATATCCGGGTATTTGCGCAGTATCTCAAAGCCGTATTCGGTATGGCGTTTTATTTCCGCATATTCTTCGCGGGTAAGGTCATCCGGCTTATTTAATATCGACTTATCAATATAGACTTTGCCTATGTCATGGAGAAGCGAGCCTATGGCTAATTCTTTAAGCTTTAGATCATGATAGCCCAAGGTAATACCCGTCATAACCGAAAGAATACAGACATTGACCGAATGGCTGAAGGTATAATCATCGAAGGTGCGTATATCACAAAGGTTTATGAGCACATCATTATTAGCCAGGATTTCGTCTAATATTTTGTTTACTATGCTGTTTATAGCCCGCGTATTCATGGAACGGCTTTGTTCGATGGCTTCAAAAGCATTTTTTACTTCTTTTACTGTTTCTATGCGTGTCTGTTCCGATACTGGTTCGCGCAGCGGATAAGGTATTTCATCATCAAATTCGTCTTTTATATATACCGAACCTATACCCAGATTTTGCAGACGCTGGATGTAGTTTTCATTGAGTTCGATGCCGGCATGCAAAAGTATGCGGCCGTCGCTGCTGTATATACTGCGGGCTACTATCATACCCGGGCTTAAGTTTTCTACTCGTATTCTTATCATAGGTAATCCCTCAAAAAGCGCTTTTGATATTTTATGCACGAAATCTAATTTTCTTCATGTCAGGCCTGGTTTCCTGCCGGAAAAATTATTTTTTTGTCACGTTATTAGCTTTGGGTCAGCAAAAAATAAAAAAATACACTTATGGAACTAACCCCCAGGATGGGGTAAGGTTTGCTATTTTTAAGATAAAATGATACATTACTTGTTAGCACTACTCGAGCTTAAGGAGTTGAAGATGAGGAGAAAAACTTATTTGCCGAAACAGATTTTAAGAGGTATAGTTGAGGATATAAAGAAGTTTATTGATGATAATGAAGGAAGGCTTATAATTTTAGAAGTGGCGAAGGAAATACCCCCTGATTTAAAAAAGCAGCTGCTGGAAGAACTGGCTTTGTTTTATGATGAAGACCTGGCAGTATTTTTTCGGCTTTTTTTAGAAGAATATGAAGAAGAATTTAAACCGGTATGTATGCGGGCACTAAACAAGTACCGCATGGCGGGATATGACATAGATGCTATTTCTTTTCAAGAAGGGGTTTTTCACAAGGCTTATGCCAGCTTGAGCCGGGAAAGTGGGAGTGTAAGTCTGGAGGTGGCCTGGAAAAAAGGGGGAAGGTATGTTGATATTGAATACTTTTATTTATCTTATGGGCTGGAAGGAATACATAGTTTTGCCCTGGTTTCTGATATGCCCATAAGGAGATATGATGCTGACCGCCGGCAGGTTTCCGATATGGTGAAGCTTGATTGGGAAGAGGTCTGCCTGCTTATACAAAAGGCTTATGAAGTAAACAGGAAAAATATGATTTCCCCCCCTACGGGCAGGTTTATATATAAAAAGTATCTGGAAGCAGAAGTAAAGGCAGAGGAAGAAAAAATTTATGACCTTACCTTAAAACTTTGTTCTGATCTCCTGCCGGGACAGCTTATAAACAGCTTTTTCTATGCTTTAAAACAAAAGGATTATATATATATCGCTTCCCTTCTGGACCGGAGCAGGCTAGCCCTTACTGATATAAAGGATTTATTTGCCGGGGTGCTAAAACCTGGCCATTTGTTGCTGGAAGCCAAAGCTGATACCGTATCCCGCAAAGAAGATGGGGCTTTGGTTAATGGCCATCTTTGCTTGCTGGAGAGGGAAGGGGTTTATAAATATAATTATGTATTCCGGATAAACCAGAGCGAAGATTTAAGATGGAAGCTGTTTGATGTTAAGCTGGTTGCTAAAAGTAGTATGCCTGCCTATCATAACTGGGAGCCGGATAAGAAGGGCTTTTTTTGTTCGGTCTATGATATTGCAGATATTGATGGGCTTTTTGTCTGGCTGGAAGAGATAAGATTGCTGAAAGTAGTGGGAGAAATACCGCGCGGGATCCATCTCAGGATATCCCCTCTATATGACCAGGATGAATGGTATAATGGGGTATCTTTTTTAGGTCCCGGGGAAGTTGATCTGGTCATAAATGGGGACGAACTGGTGGTGGTATGTCTGGATGCTGACTTTTTAGCTGATTTAGATGAGGAAATAGCAAATGAGCTGGGCGAAGCCGTGGAGCTTAAAGGAAGATATGAAGTTGATTTGCTGGCGGTTTACAGCTATATAGAGGGGCAGTATACTTTTTTTGAAGATGTTGCTAGATCTAAGGATGAGGAAGAAACCTCTCTGGGCGGTGTGCGCTTTTTATCTGCCCGTTATCTGGTCAAAAACTATGCCAGGGTTTATGATTTTTTGGCCTTAACCGGCGACTGCTTTTACCCTTTGCCTGATTATACAATTTTTTACCGGCTGGAAAAGGATGGAGAGGAAGACCTGTTTGGGGCCGAGTATATACTGGATAAAGAGTATCTTACCGTATCGGCTTTTGGGGAAGATGATTTGCGCTGCCGGCGTGATGAATTATCGATAAAACTCTGCGATGATCTGGAATTTATGGGGATGGAAATAAGGCGGGAAGGGATTTTTGCTGTTCTTACTTCCGAGGTCAGGCGTTTCTATCCCGGTCTGGAAGCGGTGCTCAAAGAGCTTTACTTGAATAAATGGTTAAAGTCCCGTCTTCCGGTTTTAAAGGGAATGACGCCAGGGGAAGCTTTTCAAAGCCGGGAAGGACAGATACTGTTGTGGGACATGTTTAAACAGATGAAGAGGAGCGAAAATAGTTTACAAAAGAAGGCCTGTAAGGTAAAATTCAAGGATTATATAAACAAACTGGAAAACAGGTATCAAAAAATAAAATAAAAAAGACATTGACAGGGCAGGTAAGTTTAAATATACTATGTAGATAATAAGTGAATCGATATAACAGGCTGTGAAGGGAAAGACTTATGAAATCAATTAATCACAGAGAGCCGGGGGTAGCTGAAAACCTGGTATTAATATTTCATAAGGGATCATCCCGGAGCCGCGATCTGAACGGCCTTTGGTTAAAAGGCTTAGTAGGTGATGCCGGATAGCAAGGTCCGTTATCATGCCTTGGTGTGCCAGAGTGGTCGCATTGAGCGGCAAACAGGGTGGTACCGCGGGAAATCCCTCTCGTCCCTGCATGGGTAGAGAGGGTTTTTTTATACCTGGTTTTAGTTGCCAGTATTTTAGAGGGATAAAAAGCGATATGGTGGCAAAATGCAAAGGGAGGAGATCTTTTATGCGTAGTGACCGGGCCAAAAAGGGATTAGAGAAAGCTCCCCACCGTTCCCTATTTAAAGCTTTAGGTTTGACTGATGAAGAAATTAACCGCCCGCTTATTGGGGTGGTAAACTCCAAAAATGACATCGTTCCTGGACATATAAATTTGGATAAAATAGCAGAAGCAGTAAAAGCAGGCATAAGGCTTAAAGGAGGAACCCCTTTAGAATTCAGCACTATTGCGGTGTGTGATGGTATAGCCATGAACCATATAGGGATGAAATATTCCCTGGCCAGCCGCGAGCTGATTGCTGATGCAGTCGAGGTGATGGCTACGGCCCATGCTTTTGATGCTCTGGTGTTTATTCCCAACTGTGATAAGGTAGTTCCCGGTATGCTTATGGCAGCTGCCCGCCTTAATATACCTTCTATTTTTGTAAGCGGAGGGCCGATGTTAGCAGGAAGCTTCAAAGGAAGAAAAGTAAGCCTTTCGCAGGTTTTTGAAGGGGTAGGAGCTACAGCGGCAGGAAAGATGACGGAAGATGAACTTTATGTCTTAGAGGAAAATGCGTGTCCTACCTGTGGTTCCTGTGCCGGGATGTTTACCGCTAATTCTATGAACTGCCTCACCGAAGCTCTAGGCATGGCTCTTCCTGGCAATGGAACTATTCCTGCTGTATATGCGGAAAGGATAAGATTGGCGAAAAGGGCCGGAATGCAGATAATGGAACTTTTAGCGAAGGATATAAAACCGCTTGACATTATGACCGAAGATGCCTTTTATAATGCTATACGTTTAGATATGGCTATTGGCTGTTCTACCAATTCGGTTCTGCATCTTATGGCTATTGCTCATGAAGCCGGGGTAAAGCTCGATTTAAACCTTTTCAACCGGCTAAGTGCTACTACTCCCCATCTATGCAAAATAAGCCCGGCGGGAGAGCATCATATGGAGGACTTGTACCGGGCAGGAGGGATTTCTGCTCTTTATAATGAGCTTAACAAAAAAGGGCTTATCAAGACGGAATGTCTTACGGTTACCGGATTTACCGTAGGGGAAAATATAAAAAATACTCCGGTTTTAGATTATTCAGTAATAAGGCCGGTAGATGACCCGCATAGTGAAAGCGGCGGTTTAGCTATACTTTTTGGCAATCTGGCTCCCGAAGGGGCAGTGGTCAAGAAAGGAGCGGTAGCTCCAGAAATGATGAGGCATGAAGGGAAGGCCAGGGTTTTTGATTCCGAAGAAGAAGCGGTAGAAGCTATTCTCGGGGGCAGGATCCAAAAAGGTGATGTTATTGTTATCCGCTATGAAGGACCCAAAGGGGGTCCGGGGATGAGAGAAATGCTCACTCCTACTTCGGCAGTGGCCGGTATGGGGCTAGATAAAGATGTGGCTCTTATAACCGATGGACGTTTTTCCGGAGCTACCCGGGGAGCTTCTATAGGCCATGTATCTCCAGAAGCTGCGGCGGGAGGACCTATTGCTCTGGTAGAAGAAGGGGATATTATTCGTATAGATATACCTGCCTGTAAACTGGAATTGCTGGTTGATGAAAAGACATTAGAGCAGAGAAGAGCTAGATGGCAGGAACCTGAACCCAAAATAAAAACCGGATATATGAAGAGATATGCCCAAATGGTAGAATCAGCAAGCAAAGGGGCGGTTTTTAGAAAATAACCTGGTCTATTCTTACCGGCGGGCATAGAAGCCTGCTTTTTTTGTAAAAAATTAATTTCATAACGATTTTTAATATTCAATTAATAGCTGTTTAACATATGGAGGGTACCATTTTATCAAAAATGGAGGTGAGCTCATGAAGCTAAAAGGAGCAGAGATTTTGCTGCGCTGCCTGGAAGAAGAAGGAGTAGATACGATTTTTGGCTATCCAGGGGGAGCAGTTCTTCCTATATATGATGCTCTTTATCATTCGAAGATAAGGCATATTCTGGTACGTCATGAGCAGGGAGCGGCTCATGCTGCCGATGGTTATGCCCGGGCTACCGGCAAAGTTGGGGTATGTATAGCAACTTCCGGGCCTGGGGCCACCAATCTGGTTACCGGTATTGCTACGGCTTATATGGATTCTATACCTTTAGTTTGTTTTACCGGGCAGGTAGCCACCCATCTTATAGGGAAGGATGCTTTTCAGGAAGCAGATATAACCGGGATTACCTTGCCGATAACCAAACATAATTATCTGGTGGAAAGGACGGAAGATGTAGCCAGGGTAGTAAAGGAAGCCTTCTACATTGCCCGTACCAATCGGCCGGGGCCGGTAGTAGTAGACTTGCCCCGGGATGTAATGGATAGAGAAATTGAGTATGAGCCGGCAGGAGAAGAAATAAATATAAGAGGCTACCGGGTCATGAAAGGTTATAATATGGGTCAGGTGAAACTGGCCGTAGAACTTATAAAGAAGGCGGAAAGGCCGGTTATTTATGCCGGAGGAGGGGTCATATCTTCGGAGGCGGCAGATGAGCTGCGGGAGCTGGCAGAAAAGAGGAAGATACCGGTTACCACTACCTTGATGGGATTAGGGGCTTTTCCTTCTAACCATTACCTGTCATTAGGTATGCTGGGTATGCATGGAACACGCTATGCTAATTATGCTATTTCCGAGAGCGACCTTATTATAGCAGCCGGGGTAAGGTTTGATGACCGGGTTACCGGTAAGCTGGATGCTTTTGCTCCCGGAGCCAAAGTGATTCATATTGACATAGATGCCGCGGAAATCGGGAAAAATGTAGAAGCTCATGTGCCGATAGTAGGACAGGTAAAAGAAGTGCTGCGGGCTATAAATGAAAGGTTGGATGCTGTGGAAGAGTATACCGAATGGCACCGGACAATAGATCGCTGGAAAGATGAGTATCCTTTGACTTATGGCTCACCTTCCCCGGGCAGGATTATGCCTCAGCACATAATAGAAAAAATATCGGAGATTACAGAAGGACGGGCGATAATAACTACCGAGGTAGGGCAAAACCAGATGTGGACTGCCCAGTATTACAAGTTCAAATACCCCCGTACCTTTATAAGTTCCGGCGGGCTGGGAACGATGGGATTTGGTTTTCCGGCTGCTATTGGAGCCAAGATTGCAAGACCGGACTGGCCGGTTTTTGATATAGCCGGGGATGGAAGTATTCAGATGAATATTCAGGAACTGGCTACCGCGGTGCAGTATAAACTGCCGGTTATCATATGTATATTAAATAATCAGTATTTAGGGATGGTAAGGCAGTGGCAGGGACTTTTCTATAACCGCCGCTATTCCTATACGGATATAAGCCATCAACCTGATTTTGTTAAGCTGGCAGAAGCTTATGGAGCAGTAGGTATGAGGGTTAAAGATTCCGCAGAAGTGGAAAGAGCAATAAAAGAGGCCTTGAAGGTTGATGACCGTCCGGTAGTCATAGATTTCTGGGTGGAAAGGGAAGCCGATGTTTATCCTATGGTGCCTCCTGGCAAATCACTCTTAGAGATGGTAGGGGGTGACTGATGGAGATGAAAAAACATATACTGGCAGTTACGGTGGAGAATAAGCCGGGGGTATTGACCAGAGTAGCTACACTATTTAGGCGGAGAGGCTATAATATTGAAAGCCTGGCGGTAGGGGAAACAGAAAATCCGGATATTTCCCGCATGACTATTGTGGTAAGCGGTGATGACCGGGTTATTGAACAGGTAACTAAACAGCTCTACAAGCTGATTGATGTTATAAAGATTGTTGACATATCAGAAGAAAAAGCGGTAGAAAGGGAACTGATGCTCATAAAGGTTAAGGCTGATGCTACGGTGAGAGCTGAGATCCTGCAAATTGTCGAGATTTTTCGCGCCCGCATCGTAGATATCGGCCGGGATAGCTTGATTATCGAGGTTACAGGTGATTCTGAGAAGATAGAAGCTATCGAAGACTCGCTAAGGCCTTTTGGCATAATCGAGCTGGTTAGAACCGGGAAAATAGCGATGGTTAGAGGCGGAGCTAAAAGTTAATTCTTAAAAAAATAGATTGGAGGAGGAAGTTTAAGATGGCCAGAATGTACTATGATGCCGATGCTAATTTAGACCTGCTTAAAGGAAAAACTATTGCGGTGATAGGATTTGGTTCCCAGGGACATGCGCAGGCCCAGAACCTGAAAGATAGCGGGCTAGATGTAGTAGTAGGTTTAAGAAAACCGTATGATGAAATAACCCAGGCGGAATGGGATGCAGTTATTGCCGCCGGGATTACTCCTATGACCGTAGCGGAAGCAGCAGAAAAAGGGGATATTATTCAGATTCTGGTTCCTGACCAGATTCAAGCTGCCGTTTACCAAAACGAAATCCAACCTTATCTTAAAGAAGGCAATGCTTTAGGATTTTCCCATGGCTTTAATATTCACTACGGGCAGATAGTTCCCCCTCCCTATGTAGATGTTTTTATGGTGGCTCCGAAGAGCCCTGGACACCTGGTGAGGAGGATGTATGTAGAAGGAGCCGGGGTTCCGGGATTAGTAGCTGTGGAGCAGGATTACACGGGAAAGGCCAAGGAAATTGCTCTGGCTTATGCCTGTGGTATAGGATGCACCCGGGCAGGAGTAATTGAGACTACTTTCAAAGAAGAAACCGAAACCGACCTTTTTGGCGAACAGTGTGTGCTCTGTGGGGGAGTAACGGAACTGGTCAAGGCTGGTTTTGAAACCCTGGTTAATGCCGGTTATCAGCCGGAAATAGCTTATTTTGAATGTCTGCATGAGCTCAAACTGATTGTTGACCTTATGTATGAAGGCGGCATGAGCTATATGCGTTATTCGATAAGTGATACCGCCGAGTGGGGCGATTATATCATAGGACCTCAGGTAATAGGCGAAGAGTCAAGAAAGGCTATGCAAAAGGCATTGAGAGATATACAGGAAGGCAAATTTGCTACCGAATGGCTACTGGAAAATCAGGTAGGAAGACCGCGTTTTAATGCCCTGAAGAGACAGAATGCCGAGCATCTGATTGAAACGGTAGGTAAGGAGCTTAGAGCCATGATGCCCTGGCTCAAAAAGAGCAAGTAAGATTTTATAAAAGGGGTGGGGTGATTTTTCACCCCCGTTTTTTAAAAAACAAAGCCTGGAACAAGGAGGGGTATGATGGCAGATAATAACCGCATCTACATTTTTGATACTACCCTGCGGGATGGAGAACAATCCCCGGGAGTGAGCCTTAATAGCGATGAAAAGCTGGAGATTGCGCGTCAGCTGGCCCGTTTAGGGGTCGATGTTATAGAAGCAGGCTTTCCGATTGCTTCGCCCGGAGATTTTGCTGCGGTAAAGAAGATTGCGGATAATGTAAAAGGACCGGTTATTGCCGGATTATGCCGGGCTAATTATAAAGACATCGACCGGGCCTGGGAAGCGCTCAAAGGGGCAGAGTCTCCCCGTATCCATACATTTATTGCTACTTCCGATATTCATCTTAAATATAAGCTTAATAAGACCAGGGAACAGGTGCTGGAGCAGGCGGTAGAGGCAGTTCGCTATGCCAAGAAATACTGCTCGGATGTAGAGTTTTCCGCCGAGGATGCTTCCCGCAGCGATCTTGACTATCTGGCCCTGGTAGTGGAAAAGGTTATTGAAGCTGGAGCTACCGTTGTCAACCTGCCGGATACGGTAGGATATGCGGTGCCCGATGAGTTTGGCCTTTTTATAAAGTCTATTTGTGAAAGAGTTCCCAATATAGATAAGGCGATAATAAGTGTTCACTGTCACAATGACCTGGGCCTGGCGGTAGCCAATTCTATGGCCGGGATAATGAATGGGGCCAGACAGGTGGAGTGCACGATAAACGGTATTGGGGAAAGGGCAGGTAATGCTGCTTTAGAAGAGATTGTCATGAACCTCTATACCCGCAAAAGTTTTTATCAAAAGGAAACACGCATAAATTACCGGGAAATTTACCGTACCAGCCGTTTGGTAAGCACGTTAACCGGTATGCCGGTACAGCCCAATAAAGCTATTGTGGGACAGAATGCCTTTAGCCATGAATCAGGCATTCACCAGGATGGGGTGTTAAAAGAGCGTTCCACCTATGAAATTATGAGTCCTGAACTGGTCGGGATAAAGAGCAGTAGCCTGGTTTTGGGCAAACATTCCGGACGCCATGCTTTTAGAGAGCGCCTTAAAGAATTAGGCTATAATCTTACGGAAGAAGAACTGGAAAAGGCCTTTATTAAGTTTAAAGATATAGCCGACAAGAAGAAGGAGATAAATGATGACGATCTGGAAGCGCTGGTAAATGAACAGGTAAGGGCGATTCCTGAAAGGTTTAGCCTGGAATACCTGCATATTTCCAGTGGAACCAGCATAGTGCCTACGGCTACGGTAAAACTGAATATAGAAGGCAATGTGCTGGAAGCTGCTTCTACCGGGGATGGGCCTGTGGATGCTGCCTGCCATGCCGTAGATAAGATAACTGATATTTACGGCAAGATGATTGATTATAAGCTTAATTCCATAAGTGGCGGCAAGGATGCTTTAGGTGAAGTTATTGCCAAGATTGAGATCGACGGCAAGCTTTATACCGGCCGGGGATTGAGTACCGATATTATCGAAGCCAGTGTCAAGGCTTATATAAATGCGATAAACAAGTATTATTATGAAAAACAGCTGCGCGAATAGAGAAAAGGAGGAGTAGGATAAAATGGGGATGACTATAACCCAGAAAATACTGGCCAAGCATGCCGGAAAAGATTATGTAGAGCCGGGAGAACTCATAAACTGCAAGGTAGATGTAGTGCTCGGGAATGATGTTACTTCCCCGGTAGCTATTGCTGAATTTGAAAAGCTGGGGGTAGAGAAGGTTTTTGATCGAGACAGAATTATGCTGGTGCCGGATCATTTTACCCCTAATAAAGATATAAAGTCGGCCGAACAGTGCAAGATAGTGCGCGAGTTTGCGCGTAAACATGGCATAACTAATTATTTTGAAATTGGGAAAATGGGTATCGAACACTGCCTTTTGCCTGAACAGGGCCTGGTGCTGCCGGGAGATGTGGTTATAGGCGCTGATTCTCATACCTGTACGTATGGAGCCTTGGGCGCTTTTGCTACCGGGGTAGGGTCCACAGATATGGCAGCGGCTATGGCTACCGGGGAAGCCTGGTTTAAGGTGCCGGAAACTATAAAGTTTGTCTATTATGGAAAACTTCCGGAGTGGGTAAGCGGCAAGGATCTTATCCTGCACACCATTGGCGATATCGGGGTAGATGGAGCTCGTTATATGGCGATGGAGTTTACGGGAGAGGTAATAAGAAACCTTTCCATGGATAACCGCTTTACCATGGCTAATATGGCTATTGAAGCAGGAGGCAAAAATGGGATTATTGAACCTGATGAAATAACCTTATCCTATGTGAAGGGGAGGGCGAAAAGAGATTTTGTCCTCTATAAATCTGATGAGGATGCTCCTTATTTTGAAATAAGGGAGTATGATGTTTCTAAGCTTGAACCTCTGGTAGCTTTTCCGCATCTGCCGGAGAATGTAAGGCCGGTTAGTGAAGCTACCCATGTTTTAATAGACCAGGTGGTTATCGGTTCCTGCACCAATGGCAGGATAGAAGATTTAGAGATAGCAGCCCGCATTATGCAAGGTAAAAAAGTACATCCGGAGGTAAGGGTTATAATTATTCCCGGCACGCAGGAAATTTATCTGGAAGCTATGAAGCGGGGCTATATACAGATTTTCATTGAAGCCGGGGCGGCAGTAAGCACTCCCACCTGTGGACCCTGTTTGGGCGGACATATGGGAATCCTGGCCAAGGGAGAAAAGGCTCTGGCTACTACCAACCGCAATTTTGTAGGCCGCATGGGACATCCGGAAAGTGAGGTATATCTGGCTAGCCCGGCGGTAGCAGCAGCCAGTGCGTTAAAAGGCAGAATTACCCCTCCCTGGGAAGTTTAGAGGGAAAAGGAGCTTTAAGGAGGAAGAGGCAATATGAAGTTTACCGGTAAGGTTTATAAATTTGGTGCGGATATAGATACTGATGCTATTATACCTGCGCGTTATCTTAACACTTTTGATCCGGCGGAACTGGCCAAACACTGCATGGAGGATGCTGATCCCGAATTTCCTAAAAAGGTAAAGAAGGGGGATATAATTGTAGCTGATAAAAACTTTGGCTGCGGAAGTTCAAGGGAACATGCGCCTATAGCCATAAAAGCAGCCGGGGTTTCCTGCGTTATTGCCAAGTCTTTTGCCCGTATTTTTTACCGTAATAGTATAAATATCGGATTGCCTATTTTAGAGTGTCCGGAAGCGGTTGATGCCATAAATGAAGGAGATGAAATAGAAGTAGATTTTGCCACCGGTAAAATTAAAAATCTGCGCACCGGTGAAGAGTTTAAGGCCAGCCCTTTTCCGCCTTTTATGCAGGAAATAATGGATAAGGGCGGTTTAATAAATTATGTAAAGGCTAAGATAGAAAAGAATGCTTAAAAAAAGAGGAAAGGGTGCAAGAGATGTACAGGATTGCCGTTTTACCAGGAGATGGAATTGGTGTAGAAATTGTACCGGAGGCGGTTAAGGCCTTAAAAGCTATTGCCGAAAAATTTGGACATGAATTTGTTTTTACTGAGGCTCTGGTGGGAGGAGCAGCTTATGATGCGGTAGGGCATCCCCTGCCTGATGAGACTCTTGAGCTGTGCCAGAATTCCGATGCTGTCCTGCTGGGAGCTATTGGAGGGCCTAAATGGGATGACCTGCCGGTACATTTAAGACCGGAAGTAGGAGCCCTGCTTCCTTTGCGCAAGGAATTAGGTCTTTTTGCCAATCTCAGGCCTTGTATGCTTTTTCCCGGACTTATTCATGCTTCTACCCTGAAAGAAGAAGTCATAGAAGGTGTAGATATACTGGTAGTAAGGGAATTAACCGGCGGCCTTTATTTTGGGGAAAAAACCCGGGAAAAAACTGCTGATGGGGGTCAAAAGGCTACCGATGTTTTAAGCTATTCTACTTACGAAATAGAAAGAGTAGTTCGCTTTGCTTATGAGGCAGCCCGCAAGCGCAGGAAAAAGCTGTGCTCGGTAGATAAAGCTAATGTTCTGGAAAGCTCCCGCTTGTGGCGGGAAACGGTTACCGAGCTGGCTAAGGAATATCCGGATGTAGAAACGGTCCATATGTATGTTGACAACTGTGCTATGCAGCTTATACGCAATCCCAAACAGTTCGATGTTATCGTAACGGAAAATATGTTTGGCGATATACTTACAGATGAAGCTTCTATGCTTACCGGTTCTATAGGGATGCTGCCTAGTGCTTCGATTGGAGGAGAGGTAGGCCTTTATGAACCGGCCCATGGCAGTGCTCCTGACATAGCCGGACAGAAGAAGGCTAATCCTCTGGCTACTATTTTATCAGCGGCTATGATGCTGCGTTATTCTTTCCATCTGGAAGAAGAAGCCAGAACGATCGAAAATGCGGTAAGACAGGTGCTTATCGAAGGCTATCGTACACCTGACCTTATGGAACCGGGCAAGATTTTAGTCAATACGGTAGAAATGGGAGATAAGGTGGCGGAAAAAATAAGGGAAGCTAAATAATTAAAGGATAAAGGAGGAAAAATGGTTGGGAATAAGAAGCTAGATGTGGTCATTTATGATACTACTCTGCGCGATGGCTCACAGGGAGAAGGGATTTCCTTTTCCCTGGATGATAAATTAAAAATTGCTAAAAAACTCGATGAACTGGGGGTTGCGTATATAGAAGGAGGATGGCCAGGCAGCAACCCCAAAGATCTGGAATTCTTCAGGCAAGTAAAAAATATGGAATTTAAAAATTCCCGCATTACTGCTTTTAGCTCTACGCGCAAAGCAGGTATACCGATAAAACAGGATAATAATATAAAAACCCTTTTGGAATCAGGAGCACAAACCGCAGCGATTTTTGGAAAATCATGGGATTTTCATGTTTTAAGGGCCTTGGAAACTACCCTGGAAGAAAACCTGCGCATGGTGCGGGATACGGTATCTTATCTCAAGGATAAAGGTTTAGAAGTGATATTTGATGCGGAGCACTTTTTTGATGGTTATATAAATAATCCTGATTATGCCCTGCAGGTTTTAAAAACAGCTGAAGAAGCAGGTGCTGATTGGGTAGTTTTATGTGATACCAATGGTGGCACTATGCCCTGGGAAGTAGAAAAGATTATCCTGGAAGTAAAAAAACATATAAAAGCTCCCCTGGGCATACATGCCCATAATGATTCGGCCTGTGCTGTTACTAATTCTTTAATGGCGGTAAGAGCCGGCTGCACGCAGGTACAGGGGACGATGAACGGTTTTGGGGAGAGATGCGGAAATGCCGATTTATGTGCCGTAATTCCTAATCTCGAATTAAAAATGGGCCTTAGATGCCTGCCGGAAGGAAAGCTAAAAAACCTTACCGAAGCAGCCCATTATATAAGTGAAATAGCCAATATGCCGCATTATAACAATCAGCCTTTTGTCGGCTATGGGGCTTTTGCCCACAAGGGAGGAGTACATGTAAGTGCTCTGCTTAAGGATGCTTTGACTTATGAACACATTAATCCTGAAGATGTAGGAAATCATAGGCGAGTACTGGTATCCGAGCTTTCCGGGCTTTCCAATCTTCTTTATAAAGCCAGGGAATTTAATATGGATATAAATAATTATGATGCGCGTACCCGGGAAGTAATAAAGATGATTAAAGAGCTGGAAAACCAGGGGTTTCAGTTTGAAGGAGCCGATGCCTCCCTGGAGCTGCTTTTGCGCAAAGGCTTTGGCCAGTATGAAGATTTTTTCAAACTTAATAACCTGAAGATTATACTGGAAAAAAGTGAAGAGGATAATATAACTTCCGAAGCTATGATCAAAGTTACCGTGGGGGATAAGGTGTTCCATACGGCAGCTGAAGGAGACGGGCCGGTAAATGCTCTGGACAATTGCCTGCGCAAGGCTTTGACTGAGGTTTATCCGGAAATAAGCGAAATGCATCTTACCGACTACAAGGTACGCGTCCTCAACGGTAATGAAGGAACGGCAGCTAAGGTAAGGGTACTCATTGAGTCTTCAGACCAGACTTCCAAGTGGAGTACTGTAGGGGTTTCGGAAAACATAATCGAAGCCTCCTGGCAGGCTCTGGTGGACAGTATAAATTATCTCCTGATGAAAAGGCGTATGCCCAAATAAGGGATGGCCTAAAACCATCCCTTATTTTTCATTTTATTAAAAACCAGAAGGTAGATTTATCAAAACTGAGCCTAGAAGCGAAAATGTCCCTTACCGCAGCTAAGTGGCTTAGATTGCCGATAAAGATAAAGGAAAAAACAAAGGTCAATAAAAGATTATAATCTACATTGCTTCCTCCTTCAGGCTGGATTTTAAACCGGGAATGCTGGTGTATAGTGTACAGCCACCCAGATATAGATATTAGCAGATAGGAAAACAGTTATAAAGAGGGGATTATAAGAAGGGAAAAGATATTATAATAATTTTTTATATAAGGGGATAAAATTATTAAGTTAGACTTAAAGGGCAGAATATTTTATCATAAATTTACAGATATATACATAAAATGTAGATTGCACCTTATTAACCCGTCTGCTGCAAGAGGGGAGGGATAGATATGCTGAAGGAGGAGAAAAAAGCCAGGATAACTAACTGTTACCGGGCACTGCTGGCTCAGGTTAACTATCTGGACAGCATCTATGCGGATAAAAAAGATGTAAAAGACCTTTATGAGGAGCTGAGCATACTGGCTTTTTATATAATGCAGGAAGATTATGAAAGGATAGTAAAAAGCATAAAGGAGATAAAAGATTTAAGCCAGGAGATTGCTGAACTGGGAGTAAAGAATACGGACAAGACTTCAGACCTGAATTTGATTTTAGAAGAGATTAAAACCCATCTGGATTATGTCCTGTTACAGTATGCTTAAAAAAGGGCCCCCTTTCTAATTTATCTTTGCCTGTTTCTTTAATAGCAGGGAAACTGCCTGGCAGGACGGCATAGGATAGGCAAAACTATTCCGCGCAGGGATGGTGGAAGTTAGCGATGAGCAGGTTTTCCTGCTTTTTTTTGTTTTTTGAAAATTTTGAAATAAGGAGAAGAGGCTTACCAGGAAATAAACTTAATGGTATAGTAAATTAAAATGCAGCTTGTGGGGGAGGTTAAGGGAAAATGAAGGCAATGATCATGGCGGCAGGGGTAGGATCACGGCTTATGCCTCTTACCGCGGAAATACCCAAACCTATGATACCGGTAGGCAATCGCCCTTTGATGGCGGGAATAGTGGAGCTTCTAAGAGAACATGGCTTTACCGACATTATTGCCAATCTGCACTATCATGCCGATATAATTAAGGATTATTTTGGTGATGGTGCAGGCTTTAAGGTATCTATGCAGTATTCACCGGAGAGAGAGCTTATGGGTACGGCAGGAGGAGTTAAGAGGTGTGCCTGGTTTCTGGATGATACCTTTGTCGTCATGAGCGGAGATGCGCTTACCGACATAGATTTAACCTGTTTACTGAATGAACATAAGAAAAAAGGGGCTCTAGCTACCATCGCTATTAAAGAGGTGGAAGAGGTAGAAAGGTTTGGCATAGTTATAACTGATGAAGAAGGCAGGATAAAAAGTTTTCAGGAAAAGCCGAGCCGGAAAGAGGCCTTAAGCCATTATGCCAATACGGGCATATATGTATTTGAACCGGAAATATTCGACTATATACCGGCTAATGAATTTTATGATTTTGGCAAGCAGGTTTTTCCTCATCTGGTCAGGATAGGAGCTCCTTTTTATGCCGCTTTGACTGATGCTTACTGGTGTGATGTAGGTAATATTAATACCTATCATCAAGCCAATATTGATGTGCTGGAGGGCAGGGTGAAAATAAGGACTGAAGGCCGGCTGGTAAAAAAAGATGATGCCTGTTTGCTTATAGGGGAAGATGTGTTTATAGATGAGGAGGCCAAGGTTACCGGTTATAATGTGCTGGGAAGAGGATGTCATGTAGGAGCAGGGGCTGTTTTGCACAATGCCGTAGTATGGGAAGGAAATAGAGTAGAGGGAGATACCGTATTTAGAGATTGTGTGCTGGGACGGGGATGTGTGGTAAGATGCGGGGAGCTGGCGGCGAAAGAGTGTTAAGGCCAGATAATTGGACAAATAATACGAAATATTTTGGCATTTTAAAAAATATGTAGAAAAGGCAGGAAAAAAAGTTTAGCAGTCGAATTTCAATTTAAATACCGGGAGAATGGCAAGTGGGGGGAGAAGGCTTAATGGGTGAAAATTATCTTCTGCAGCAGAATATGCTGAAGAGCCATCAGCGCATGTTCCTGGCTACTCTTATCATTGTGGTACTGGCCAATATGGCTACTTTGGGGATTTATTTTAGCGGTACAGGTTCAGAATCGCTTACTTTGCAGAAGATACTAAAAGAGATTATTCTATCCGGCATTATTATTGGTATAACATTTTTACTGGTTAAAAAATATGCTACTATCTGGATAAGCAAGTACCTGACAGTTTTAATGGTAGGACTTATAATGTTTCTTTTTAATTGTTTGATGTATGGCTCGAAAGAATTGTTTGCTAACCTGTACCTGGTTGTAGGGCTTAGTATCCTTTATTTTGATGTGCCGCTTACTATTTTTGCCAGCCTTATGGTTTTTATTTTGCATACAGTATGGATAATACTTTTTCCCCAGGTGATACCTGAAGGTAATATAGGGGCTACTCTGGGGGTTAGGTATTTCTGCTTTCTCTGGTTTGCTATAGCTGCGGTTATAATAGCCAATGTGGCCCGCAAGCTTTTGCTGTTTGCGGTGCTCAATGAAAGTAAGGCACAGGAGCTTACAGAAGAGCTTAAAAAAGCAGCAGGAGAAGTGGCAGCCAAAGCCGATTTGCTTAAAACCTCTTCCCGGAATCTTTTGGAGATTGCGCAGGAAACTGGAGAAATGGCCAGGCAGATTGATGCCAGTGCTGGAGAGATAGCCCAGGCTTCTTCTGAAGAAGCCAGCCATGCTGCTAAAACCGCAGAACTGGTAAAGGGAATGGCGAATGCTTTAGGCAAGGTGGGAAATAGTACGGGCATGGTGACTGAACAGTCGCAGGAGTTCCGCCATATTGTGGAGGAAGGGCTTAAGGCCTTAGAGGAGCAGCAGTATTATGCAAATGAAGCCAATGCAGTTCAGGCTTCGGTTAACCAGGTAGTTTCCCTTCTTAGCCAGAAATCAGCCGAGATTGTAAATATAGTTGATTTGATAAGCGGGATTGCCGACCAGACTAATCTTTTAGCCCTGAATGCTGCTATTGAAGCAGCCAGGGCTGGGGAAGCAGGCCGGGGGTTTGCCGTAGTAGCAGATGAAGTAAGAAAGCTGGCGGAAGAATCACGAGGGGCGACAGGAGAAATAGCTTCCTTGATAAATGAAATCCAATCTGATATGGAAGCGGTGGTGAAAGAGATAAAAAGATCCAGTGAGGTAGCGGAAAAACAAAATGCATCAGTTGCAGCCAGCCAGGAGCTATTTGCTAAGATTGAAAGGGGAGCCCAGCGTATCGACACAGCTATTCAGGAAATATCAGCCGTTATGCAAGAAGTTCTATCCTTAAGCCATGAAGCGGTAAATGAGGTAGAAAGCATATCGGCGGCAACCGAAGAGGCGGCAGCTGCCAATGAAGAAATAAATGCCCTCATAAGCCAGCAGACGGCAGCGGTAGAAAAGGTAGCAGGCATGATTGCTGAACTGCAAAAGGCAGCTGATGAACTGCAGCAGATGGCAGAAGAATTAAAGAATAAGTAATGAAAAGGTATAAAAACCAAACCGGCCTTTATAGCCTGGCCGGTTTGTTATTTAGAAGAGAGGAAAATTGTTCATCAAGGTTTTTCATGTCTTCTTTGGTGATATTTTGCAGTTCTTCCTGACTTACCGGGTAAAAACTGATAATGCGGAAAGCGCCTTTTTCATAAATCAGGATAGCCATTTCCATATGCTGTTTTTGGCCATTTTCTATAAAACTGTAAGCCACAATAGCGCTGTTTTTCCCTTTTTGGGAATATTTTTTTTCTATGTTTACCGTCAAATCAGAAGGAAACTTATTTTGGCTTTCAATATCAGTTATTACCTGTTCTATATCTTTTATAACCTGTTCTCTCCGCTCAAGGAGCTCGGCGGGAGAATAAGTGCTGTACTGGGGCAGAAACTGTACGGCCCAGAAGACGCTCAGGTTCTGAGCTACCCGGGCATAATCCCGGCTAAAATAAGCATCATAAAAATCTTCTACTACCTTTTCTGCTGGAGAGGTGTCTATAAAGGCGGCGTAAAAGTACATAAGAGCCAAAATAGCGGGGATGACAAAATAAATGTACTTGGGGACTGAGTTATTATTTTTCGTTTCCAACTTTGCTACCTCCAAAAAAGGATAGAATAATATAAATAGAATTTTAACAGATAAAATGAGGTTATACAACATGACCTTTTTAAAAAATAAGTGAATAAATGATGAAGGAGGATTAGTTTTGGCAGATATAGGCGTTATTGGAGGAGGACCGGCAGGTATGATGGCAGCTATCATTGCCGCCCGCAGCGGAGCTGATGTGGTCCTGTGGGAAAAGAAAAAACGGGTGGGGACTAAGCTCAGGATAACCGGTAAAGGAAGGTGTAATATAACTTCTGCCGAAGAAGACCGGGAAAAGTTTATATCTTCTTATCCGGGAAATGGAAAGTTTTTATACCGTGCTTTAAACGAGTTTTCCAATTGGGATTTGCTCAATTTTTTAGCTGAACTGGGAGTTAAGACGAAAGTAGAAAGAGGGAAAAGGGTATTTCCGGTTGCTGATGATGCTGATCAGGTAGCCGAAGCTTTGAGGAAAGAGATGCAAAGGCTGGGAGTTAAAGTATATTTAGGAGTAAAAGTAGATGATATAGAAATAAAGGGAGGAGAAGTGCAAGGGATAATAAGTGAAGGCAAACTGCATCCTTTTAAGGCGGTAATAGTTGCTACCGGCGGTCTTTCTTATCCCGGGACTGGTTCGACCGGAGATGGCTACCTTTTTGCCCGGAAAGCCGGGCATACTATAATCGAACCGCGTCCGGGACTGGTGCCTCTGGTAGTGGAGGAAGAGTGGGTGCGTGATTTACAGGGATTAAGCCTTAAAAATGTAAGGGCTTTTTCCTGCAGTGAAGAAGGAAAAAAAATAAATGAAGAATTTGGCGAGCTTCTTTTTACCCATTTTGGCCTTTCGGGACCCATTATCCTCAGTATGAGCCGGGATATAGGGGATTATATCTGGAGAACGGGAAAAAAGGTACGGGTGTTTATTGACCTTAAACCGGCTCTGGATGAGGAAAAACTGGACAGAAGGCTGCAGAGGGACTTTAGCAAATATATAAGAAAGCAGTTTAAGAATGCTTTAGATGACCTTCTGCCCCGCAAACTTATACCGGTAGTAGTAGCTTTAAGCGGGATTGAGAGGGAAAAGCCCTGTCATCAGATAACCCGGGAGGAGAGAGGGAACCTGGTAAAACTCCTTAAAAAGCTCCCTTTGACAGTTATTGCGACCCGCCCGGTAGCGGAAGCCATAGTTACAGTAGGGGGAGTAAGTGTAAAGGAGATCCATCCGAAGACTATGGAATCTAAACTGGTGAAAGGGCTTTATTTTGCGGGCGAGGTGATCGATGTTGACGGCTATACGGGAGGATTTAACCTGCAGGCTGCCTTTTCCACCGGCTATGTGGCGGGAAAATACGCGGCGGCTCGTTTAGCAAGATAAGGCAAAAATTACGATTCGTAATAGATTTAAAAAAAGAACCGTCCCCAATTTAAAATTGACGGGGAGGAGGTTTTTTGCTAAGATTTGATTTAAAACCGTATAATTAGCATATAAATATTGGAGGAATGGAAAATGGGAAAGGAAATGAAAAAATACCGCGGGTCGGCCAATTATATAGTATCGGAAGAGCTTATGAACAGTGTAAACATTGCCATAGCTCTGGGTAAGCCGCTTCTTTTAAAAGGAGAGCCGGGAACCGGCAAGACGATGCTGGCTCAGAGTATTGCTGAGGCTCTTAATATGCGGCTTATTATCTGGAATATAAAATCTACCACTAAAGCGCAGGAAGGATTATATGTTTATGATACGGTACAGAGGCTTTATGACAGCCAGTTTGGCGAAGGGGATGTTTCGAACATCAAGCAGTATATAAAGCTGGGTAAGCTGGGGGAAGCTTTTGTTTCCGATGAACAGGTGGTTTTGCTCATCGATGAAATTGATAAAGCTGATCTGGAATTCCCCAATGACCTTTTATGGGAATTAGACCAGATGAGCTTTTATATTCCGGAAACGAAAGAGACTATTGTGGCCAAACATCGGCCTATAGTAATAATAACCAGTAATGCCGAAAAAGAACTGCCAGATGCTTTTTTAAGGCGTTGCATATTCCACTATATAGCTTTTCCGACACCGGAAGAAATGGAAAAAATAGTAAGGGTGCATCATCCGGATATTGACCGCAAGCTGCTGGAGCAGGCTATGGAGGCTTTCTATATGTTAAGAAGCCTTCCCAATATTCAAAAGAAACCGAGCACCAGCGAGCTTATCGACTGGCTGCAGGCCCTGGTTATTGGCGGCATAAAACCGAGCCGCATCAAGCAGGAACTTCCTTTCCTGGGCGTTTTGCTTAAGAAGAATGAAGATTTAGATGTGGTGTTAAATCAGCTTTACAACAAAAACCAGAATAAGAATGCTACTACTTATATCAGCGGGTCTATCAACCGTTTCCGGGTGTAAAAGAGGGGATTAAGAAGATGTTTACTGATTTTTACTATGTTTTGAAAGCTTATGGCGTACCGGTTTCCATGAATGAATGGTATACCTTGATGGAAGCTCTGGAGAAAGGCCTGGCTGGATCCAGCCTTACCGGTTTTTATTATCTCTGCCGTTCGGTTCTGGTTAAAACCGAGGCCCATTATGACCGCTTTGATCTGGCTTTTGCCCATTATTTTAAAGATGTGGAAACCCCGGAGGGCTTGCCGGAAAAGATATGGGAATGGCTGGACAAGGAGCTTCCGGAAATGGAAATTACGGAAGAGATGAGAAGAAATCACCGCCAGCTGGATTTGGATGAGCTGAAGCGGATGCTGGAAGAAAGATTAAGAGAACAAACCGAAGAACACCACGGGGGCAATTACTGGATAGGAACAGGAGGTACTTCGCCTTTCGGGCATTCCGGCTATCATCCGGGAGGGATAAGGATAGGAGGGCAGTCCCGCAATCTGTCGGCGGTAAAAGTGGCAGGAATGCGCCGGTTCCAGGAGTTCCGTACCGATGAGACCCTGGGGGTAAGGCAGTTTCAGGTGGCTTTGCGCAAACTGCGGCAGTTCACTTCCCGTTTAGATGGGCAAAAAACCGAGCTTGATTTGGACGGAACTATTAACAAGACATGCCAGAATGCGGGCAGGCTGGAGCTGGTATGGGAAAGGCCGCGCGAAAACAGCATAAAGGTGCTGCTCCTGATGGATGCCGGGGGTTCTATGACGGTGTACAGCCGGCTTTGCAACCAGCTTTTTACGGCGGTTAATAAATCCAATCATTTTAAAGATTTAAAGGTTTTCTATTTCCATAACTGCATATATGATTGGCTTTTCCATACTCCTCACTGCAGCCTGAGCGATTATACCGAAACCGAGTATGTTCTCAAAACTTACGATCCCGAGTACCGGGTCATAATTGTAGGCGATGCTAGTATGGCGCCTTATGAGCTTACCCGGGTAGGAGGAGTGATCGACTGGGAACTTTACAATGATAAACCAGGTATAGAATGGCTGAGGAGGATAAGGAGAAAATTTGAATATTCGGTTTGGCTGAATCCTATTCCCCGGGATTACTGGGAGTGGACAGATGGAGCCTTTACTATAAAGAAGATTGCGGAGATTTTCCCCATGGAAGAGCTTACGGTTGATGGGTTGGAACGGGCAATCAAAAAGCTGCGCAGCCGCCAGGCAGTGGCTAATTTATAACCCTAAATTAAAAAAAGGAGAGCAGTTTTAATTCCTTTGCCAAAGGAAAAAACTGCTCTTTTATTTTTTAAAAAAATATTTGCATAAATTTTATTTTGGATATAAAATTATTACAAGAACAAAATATTTTAAAATGAAACGTTAAGAATAAAAAGTGGGGAGGAATTAGATTATGGATTTTTCATTGAGTAAAGAGGAACAGCTTATTCAGAAGGCAGCTGCCGAGTATGCGGAAAAATTTATTGAACCGATTGCTAAACAGATCGATGAAGAAAACAGAGTGCCTGATGAAATAATAAAGGGATTAGGGGAATTAGACCTTTTCGGTATTCCGTTTGCTGAAGAATACGGTGGAGCAGGTGCAGGTTATGCCTGTTATGTTCTGGCTATGGAGCAGATAGCTGCTGCTTCTTCCGGAGTAGGCATGATTTTATCTGCTCATACCCTGGGATTAGGGGCTATTGATAAGTTTGGTACGGAAGAGCAGAAGAAAAAGTATATGTTTAAGCCCTGCCGGGGCGAAGAAGTAGCTTCTTTTGCTTTTACCGAACCGGCTACGGGATCTGACCCGAAGCAGATAGCTACTACGGCCAGGCGGGAAGGAGATTATTATATTATCAATGGAACCAAACGCTTTATATCCAATGCCGGTTATCCGGGACCTATTGTAGTATTTGCCAAAGAAGAAGAAACCGGCAAGGTAAGTGCTTTTATCGTGGAAAAATGGTGTGAAGGCTATTCCATATCTGAGCCCTGGGAAAAATTAGGAATGCATGGCGGGCCTCTTCTGGATGTATATCTTAAGGATGTAAAAGTACCGGCGGAAAATCTTTTAGGCGGACCTGGCATGGGTTATGCTATCCTGCAGTATGCTATCTCTTTTGGTAAGGTAGGGGTAAGTGCCTGTGCTCTGGGAGGAGCAGAAGCTGCTTTACGGGAAGCCTTTAAGTATGCTAAAGAAAAGATGCACCGCGGTGAACCGATTACCAAGTTCCAGGGCATAAGGCTAGCTTTGGCGGAGATTGCTGAAAGGGTAGAAGCCTGCCGCTGGATGGCTTATCGTTTAGGTTATCTGGCTGACCATGCCAAAGATCCGGCTCAGTTTGCCAAAGATGCAGCTTTAACTAAAGATTTCATCTGTGCCCAGATCGTAGATATTTCAAGGCTGGCGGTCAATGTTCATGGCTCCTATGGCCTTATGAAGGATTACAAGGTAGAACGCCTGTGGAGAGATGCTATAATGGGCCTGCAGATTGAAGGGGTATCAGATATGCAGAAAGAAATAGTAGCCGGCGTACTCCTGGGAAGGAAGTAAAGGGGATAGAGGGGAGTTTTTTCTCCCCCGTTTTCTGCTTATTTTCCATTGAAGGCGGGTGGTAAGAATGGAGGAAAGATTTGATGCGATAATAGTTGGTGGCGGACTTGCAGGTTTGGGAGCAGCATATACTCTGGCTTCAGAAGGGCTGGAAGTTTTACTCCTGGAGAGAGGAGATTATGCGGGAGCTAAAAATGTTACCGGGGGACGTATTTATCTGAACCCGGTGCGGGATATGTATCCTGATTTGTGGAAAAAAGCACCTTTAGAAAGGTTTATCGCTCATGAAGAAGTGGCCATAATGGCTAAAGAGCGTTCCCTGACCCTTCGCTACAGCGGGGAAGAGCTCAGAACCGAACCTTATCAGAGCTACAGTATATTAAGGGCCAAATTTGACCGCTGGTTTGCCAAACAGGTAGAGCGCAAAGGAGCTATGATCGTAACCAAGAGCAAGGTCGATGACCTGATATTTGAAAACGGCAAGGTAGCAGGGGTTAAAGCGGGAGAAGATGAACTTTATGCTGATGTAGTTATAGCCTGTGATGGGGTGCTTTCCCTCCTGGCAGAAAAGGCCGGCCTGCGCAAACCAGGGAATCCTAAAGACTATGCCGTAGGGGTAAAAGAAGTTATTGAACTGGAAGCGGCGGTAATTGAAGAAAGGTTTGGATTAAGTGAAGGAGAAGGGGTTGCCCGGCTGTTTATGGGAGAAGTCACTAAAGGCATGTTTGGCGGTGGCTTTCTCTATACCAATAAAGACAGCATAAGCCTAGGTCTGGTAGTGAGCATAAAAGAGCTTATGGAAAACAAAGATAGAATCGAGCTTCCGGTTATGTTTGAAGAGTTTAAGAATCGGCCGGAAATCGCTCCTCTTATCAAGGGAGGACAGACCGCGGAGTATTCGGCGCATGTAATTCCGGAAGGAGGCTATAAGGCTTTAACTAAGCTTTATGGAGACGGCATCCTGGTAGCAGGAGATGCAGCAGGTTTTTCCATGAATATAGGGGTTACGGTAAGGGGTATGGAATATGCGCTGGCTTCCGGCTATTATGCGGCGAAGGCGGTTATTAAGGCGAAGGAAAAGGGAGATTTCAGCGCCAAAACCCTGGCGGTTTATGAAGAGATGCTTAAGAACAGCTTTGTAATGCAGGATTTCATCAATTTTAAGGAAGCTCCTCATGTGCTGGAAAATCCAAGATTTTTTACTTACTATCCGGAACTGGTAACCAGTATTATGCGGGATCTGTATGCCGTTCCTGCCGGGCCTAAAGAACGGCTTTATCCTACGGTCAAGAAGTATCTGGGCTTTAAACAGCTCTGGGCTATGGCCGGTGATATGAGGAAGGTGATGAAGATATGAGCGAACCGCTTAACCTGAAAGCTAAACTGGGGCTCAATGTTTTCAAGGAAGATAAGGAAAGGCATATAAATATAAAGCCAGGCATGGAAAAAGACCCCCGTTTAAAGAGGGCGGTTCTGGTATGTCCAGCAGGGCTTTACAGCCTTAATGATAAGGGGGAAGTTGAATTTACCATTGATGGATGTCTGGAATGCGGTACTTGCCGCATTGCCTGTGGAGTTGAGGTTTTGGATTGGAAATATCCGCATGGCGGAGCTGGGGTTCAGTTCAGGTTTGGCTAAAAAATAGATTGGTAAGGAGGGTAAAAGGATGAATGTGGTAGTAGCTATGAAGCAGATTCCTGATCTGCAGCAGATAAGGATTAAAAATCGGCAGCCGGTTTTTGATGATGTTCCTCTCACCTTTGGCACTATTGACAAAAATGCTCTGGAAGCGGGGGTTATGCTCAAGGAAAACAATCTGGCGGAGAAAGTTATTGTTCTGGCCGCTGGCAGTGAAGATCTGGAGGATACGGTAAAAGAAGCTCTGGCCGCAGGAGGGGATGAAGCTTTTTTGATTGTAGGGGATGATTTAAATGGAGCCGAAAGCAGCATAATAGCACAGGTGCTGGCAGCCGGGGTAAAGAAGATTGATGATGTAGGCCTTCTTTTACTAGGGGAAGGAAGTGGCGACAATTATTCCGGACAGGTAGGATCTAGAATTGCTGAGATTTTAGGATGGCCTCAGGTGGGTTATGCCGGTGCTATAAAGCTGGAGGGGAATAAGGCGATAGTAACCAGGGTGCTGGAAGATGCCGAAGAGGTAGTAGAAGTTGCCCTGCCGGCAGTAATCACGGTAGTTTCAGGTATAAATGAACCGCGTATTCCATCGGTTACCCAGATTCTTAAAGCAGGCAAAAAGCCGAAAGAAGTGATAGAAGAAGATGAGCTTGATGGTATAAATAAAGAAGCCCTTATAACTACGGTAAGCAATCTGGCACCGGAAAGCGACCGCAAGCGGATAGTAGTCAAGAATGTAGCGGAACTGGTTGATAAATTGAGAAGCGAAAACATGATCTAGGGGAGGTGGATTTTATGGCCGTTTTGATTTTCAGTGATAAAGCTAATCTGGCTCTTGAACTTTTGACTGCGGCTGAGGCTATAGGGGAAAAGGCTAAAATCCTAGTTATAAATGATGATGAACAGGCCGAGATTTTAGCCCATGCGGGAGCAGAGGTTTATAAGATTAATAATAATAATGATGTAGTTTTGGCTGATACAGCTCAGATAGCTGCTGTTGTCAAAGAGGCAGCTTGCAAGCTGGGAGCAGATATTGTTCTTCTTTCTTCCAACCGGCGGGGAAAGGAGTTGGCAGGCAGACTGGCTCAAAAGATGGGAGCTGGCTGTCTTACTGATGTTTCTTCTATGGAGATTAATGGCGGCAGGATAGAGTGTAAGCGCAATGCTCTGGGGGGAGCAACGGTTGCTACCCAGTACATAAATACAGATAAAAAGGTTATTGCCGTAGCGCCGCGCAGTTTTGCTCCTTATGCCGGAAGCGGCGGTAAGGTGGAAGAGCTTGCCTTGGACCTGCCTGCTGCTGCGGTTAAAGTTCTGGAGGTAAAGGCCAAAGAAACCGACACGGTTGATATAGCCGCTGCTGATAAACTGGTAGCTGTAGGGCAGGGCCTTAACAGCAAAGAAGATTTGCCGATGATAGAAGAGCTGGCTAAAAAGATTGGAGCCGAGGTTGCCTGTTCCAAACCGCTGGCTACGGATAAAAAATGGCTGCCCGAAGAGCGCGTAATTGGGCTTTCGGGTAAGATATGCAAACCTGAGCTGGCTATACTCCTTGGTATATCAGGACAGGTGCAGTTTACGGTAGGGATAAGAGACGCTAAAGTTATAGTGGCCATAAATACAGATGAAAACGCTAATATAAATGCTATGGCTGACTATATACTCACAGCTGACCTGCATGAAGCGGTAAAAGAGATGAATAAGCTTTTAGGGTAGAAAAGTTTGCTAAGAGCTTAAAGAGCAGGGATATTTGCTTTAAGGGGCATATCCCTGCTTTTTTAGCTGGTACCAGATTTTAATCTTGTTTATGGAAAACTTTGTAAAAAAATATATTCGGAATAGGGCATACATATAAATATACTGTTAGATGCTCTATTCCGAATTTTTGTTTTAAGGCATCAGTTCCTAAGGAGGGAGATGTTTAATATGTCTTATGATTTTGAACATTTAATCAAGGAAGATAGAAAAAAGAGAAAGCATGAAAATTTTCAAGGCACTTTTCTCGATTACCTTAATATAGTTAAGGAGAATAAAGATGTAGCTATGCTGGCCCATGAGCGGATGTATCGTTTAATTACTGAACCGGGGGTAGAAGTTATAAAGACGGAGGATGATCCGCGTTTACGCAGGATTTACGGCAATGATGTCATAAAAAGGTATAAATTTTTTGCCGATGATTTTTTTGGCATTGATAAAACGATTATGGAAATAGTAAGGTATTTTCATTCTGCGGCCATGCGGGGAGAAGAATCAAGGCAGGTATTGTACCTGGTAGGGCCGGTAGGATCAGGAAAATCTTCTATTATGGAAAGCCTTAAGCGGGCATTAGAAAATAGTCCGCCTATTTTTGCTCTGGAAGGCTGTCCTATGCGGGAAGAGCCTCTGCATCTTATACCTAAACATCTGCGGCCTGAATTCGAAAAGATGCTGGGGGTTAAGATTGAAGGGGATTTATGCCCGGTGTGCCGCTATCGTTTGCTTAATGAATATAAGGGAGAATATGAAAATTTCCGGGTAGTAACCGTGGATTTTTCTATTCGTTCCCGTAAAGGTATTGCCGTAGTACCTCCGGTTGATCCCAATAATCAAGATACTTCGGTTTTGATTGGTTCTGTGGATATATCGAAAATGGACCTCTATCCGGAAGATGATCCCCGGGTTTTATCTCTTAATGGGGCTTTTAATGCCGGTAACCGGGGTATTGTTGAATTTATAGAAATATTTAAAAATGATGTGGAATATCTACATACTATAATCACAGCTACCCAGGAAAAATCAATACCTTCTCCCGGTAAAGGACCTATGATATATTTTGATGGTATAATACTGGCCCATTCTAATGAGGCAGAGTGGAATAAGTTTAAATCAGACAATACTAATGAGGCTATTTTAGACCGTATTGTAAAAATAGAGGTTCCCTATTGCCTGGAATTAGATCAAGAAGTTAAGATCTACCGCAAAATTCTGCGCCAGAGCAAGTTTGATGCTCATATTGCACCCCATACCCTGGAGGTCGCTTCTATGTTTGCCATCCTGAGCCGTCTTAATCCTTCCAACAAAGTTGATATGATAACCAAGATGCGTATTTATAATGGAGAAGAAATTGTGCAGAAAGAACTGCAGCAGAAGATAGATATTCAGGAATTGCGTGAAGAAGGGGGCAAGGAAGGTTTTAAAGGAATATCAACCCGCTTTATTATGAAGGCTATTGATAATGCCTTATCTGAGTCACCTTATAACTGCATAAATCCTATTATTGTTTTAGAATCTTTAATAAAATCGGTTAAATCTACGGATATGCCAGATGATGAAAAACAGAAGCTTCTAGGTTATCTGAAAGATACGATAAAAAAAGAATATCACCGGATACTGGAAAAAGAGGTAACCAAGGCCTTTATTCATGGCTATCGGGAACAGGCAGAAGCTTTATTCAATAATTATCTTGACCATGCCGAAGCTTTTGTGAATAAGACTAAACTTAAAGATAAAAATACGGGAGAAGAACTGGAGCCGGATGAAAAGTTTATGGAGTCTATAGAGTCAGGGATAGGGCTTACCGGCAATGCTGCCCGTGGTTTCAGGCATGATGTTACTGCTTATATGTTTACCCTTTTACGCAATAACAAGAAGATTAATTATGAAAGTTATGAGCCTTTAAGAGAGGCTATTGAGAAAAAACTTACTTCTTCGGTAAGTGAACTTTCGCGAATAATTACCAGGGCGCGGGTAAGGGATGAAGAACAGAAGAAAAAATATGATGCGATGGTAGAGGAAATGAAGCGAAGCGGCTATTGTGACCACTGCTGTAATGTAGTTTTAAAATATGCTGCCAATAACCTGTGGAAAGACTGAGGTGATAGTGGTGGCTGTATTTCGTGATTTTGAAGGGAGTGGAAGAGATAGGAGCGCTGAAGACCGCCGCCGGCACCGGCAGCTGGTTGAAGATGCCATAAAGCGCAATATTGGTAGTATAGTAGCCGAGGAGAGTATCATAGGCAAAAGTAAGGATAAAGTGTTTAAGATACCTATAAGAGGAATAAAGGAGTACCGTTTTATTTATGGAGAAAATAAACCCGGGGTTGCTACCGGTCAGGGCAATGAGAAACGGGGACAGAGGATTTCAGGTAGCCGGGGAGGGATACCAGGAGCAGGAGATGGAGCTGGAAGTATAGAGGGGGAAGATATTTATGAAACAGAAATTACCCTGGAGGAACTAGTGCAATATTTATTTGAAGATTTAGAGCTACCTTTTATGGAGAGAAAGAAGTTTTCTTTTATTCAATCGGAAAGAAGCAACAAACGCTGGGGAATACAGCGCAAGGGAATTCCTCCCCGACTCAATAAAAAGCGGTCTATGGTAGAAAGAATAAAACGGAAAAAAGCTACGGAAAGAACTTTAAGAGAACTGGGGATAGAAGGAGAAATAGAAAGATTTCCTTTTAGTGAAGAAGATCTCCGCTATCAGCGGGTCAAGGAAGATATAAGAACAGAGTCGAATGCGGTAGTTATATGCATTATGGATAATTCTGGATCTATGTATCTTAATAAAAAATATATGGCCCGTAGTTTTTTCTTTTTGCTTTATCAGTTTGTTCGCTATCGTTATGTAAATGTAGATCTGGTATTTATAAATCACACTACTACCGCCAAAGAAGTAGATGAGGATGCCTTTTTTCACCGGGGAGAATCAGGAGGTACCATGATAAGCAGTGGATATGAAAAAGCATTAGAAATTATAAAAGAAAGATATGATCCTGCTATCTGGAATATATATGCTTTTCATTGCAGTGATGGAGATAACTGGCCTGAAGATGTACCTAAAGCCGTAGAAAAAGCGGTAGAACTTACCAAGGTATGTAATCTGTTTGGCTATGGAGAAATTATTTCTTCCTGGACTCCGAGTAAAACTATGCTTAGTGAATATAAAACGGCTATAGATGCTCCTAATTTTGTCTGGGTTACTTTAGCCAGCAAAGAAGATATTTGGCCGGCCTTTAAGAAGCTTTTGCAAGTCGCGGAAAGGGAGGGATAAGGTGGGGAGTGATTATGTAATAAGTGATTTGATCTACTACAATGAAAAAATAGAAAAGGTAGCCCGGGAGAAGGGGCTTGATTTTTATCCCCAGGAATTTGAACTTTGTTCCTATGAAGATATGATAGGATATGAATCTTATATGGGTATGCCTTCTAGATATCCCCACTGGAGTTTCGGCAAAGCTTATGAAAGAAAAAAGACCTTTTACCGGTATAACCTAACCGGGCTCCCTTATGAAATGGTAATAAATTCCAATCCCTGTTTGGCTTATCTTATGAAAGATAATACTCTTCTTTTACAGATACTTACCATGGCTCATGTTTATGGACACAATGACTTTTTTAAAAATAATCGCCTTTTTAAATTAGGAACCCGAGCTGAAAACACTTTGGAAATGTTTAAATCTCATGCTGATAGGATTCGCAGTTATATTGCCGATCCCAGCATAGGATATACCAGGGTAGAGAGGATAATAGATGCTGCTCATTCCATACGTTATCAGACAACAAGAATTATAGGAGAAAAAAGGCTCAGCCGGGAAGAGCAGAAAGAAAGAATAATAAGCAAGTTTTCTCCTAAACCAAGTGAACATCCTTGGTTAGAGGACAATAAAAAAGAACCTATGCCTGATTTAGAGAAGATTCCGCTGGTTCCCGAAGAAGACCTGCTGCTTTTTTTATATGAATATGCTCCTTTAAAAGATTGGGAAAAAGATATACTTATGATAGTAAGAGAAGAAAGCCTTTACTTTTTACCTCAGATAGAAACTAAAATAATGAACGAAGGCTGGGCAAGCTACTGGCATTATCAGATTTTAAACAGCCTTGATTTACCTTCAGGTTTACATCTGGAGTTTTTAAAAAGGCACAATCAGGTAGTTGCTCCTTTAGAAGGGGGGATTAACCCCTACCATTTAGGTTTTAAGATATTTGAGAAATTAGCGGAAAAAAATAAAGATCCCGGTTTTATTTTCGAAGTGCGTGAACAGGAAAGAGATGCTTCTTTTTTAAGGCGTTATCTGGATATAGATTTGGGCAGGGAGCTAAACCTTTTCCAGTTCAAAAAGAGCGGTAAAGATTATATTGTATCCGAAATTGCTGATGACGAAGGCTTCGCAAAGATAAAAGAGACTTTGATTGCTAATGTGGGAATGAACAGTATACCGAACATAAGGGTGGTAGAAATTGGACGACATAATATGCTGATGCTGGAGCATGAATGGGAGGGCAGAGAACTTAATCTTGAATATGCTCATAATACCGTTAAGCATATTGCGAGCTTATGGGGAGGGAAGGTACGGCTTAGAACCAGAATACGCAATACTATCCAGATAATAGAGAGTGAAAAAACAGAATAATCAGATAATTTAGTTTTTATGTTCGGCATTTTTTATGGTAGGATTTAAGGGATGAATCTAGAAATATAAAGATAACAAGCCTGGCAGAAAGGAGACCAAGAAGTGGAAGAGACTAACAGGGTAACTATAGTAGTTGACGGGGTGACAGGAGTAGGCAAGTCGAGCCTGGTAAAGATATTAAGCGAAGAGTTTGACCTTAAACCTTTTAGCGAGATGTTTGAAGATGAAAATATGCTTCTGCACAAGTTTTTCCATGATAGAGCCAAGTGGGCTTTTCCCATGCAAACTAATTTTCTTACCAATCGTTTTCGCCAGTACCGGCAGGCTATGAAAGTGGGACGGGCGGTTATGGATCGTTCTATTTATTCCGACCGGATATTTGCCCGCATGTATCTGGAATATGGATATCTAAATCCGGAGGAGTATGCCGTATATAATAATCTGCTTAATGTCCTTTTAGATTATGTAACTCCGCCTCAGCTTATGGTATATCTCAGGGTGAATACCGATGAAGCTGTGCGCAGGATAAGAAAAAGAGGAAGGCCGGATGAGCTGGAGGTCGAATATGAATACTGGGACACTTTGAATAAGTTTTATGAGGCTCATTATCAAAATTTTGACAGCACCAATCTCCTGATATTGCAGGTAGATGAACTTGATTATGTAAATAGGCCGGAAGATAGAGAATATGTTTTAAATCGCATAAGGCAGGCTTTAAATATGAAAGGAGTGCAAAAAGTAGGATAAAAAACCGTAGCTAAAAAAACCGATTTTTGCTAAGCTTAAAATCAGTCATGCTCATGACTGGTTTTTCTGTGTTTAGGGATAAAGAGAGGAAGGATGAAAGGTTGGGAAGGGATGACTTTAGCTTTAGGGATTTTGGCGGCAGTGATACTTTCAGGTTATAGCTTTTATTTTTACAAGATAATAATAGGAAGGCCGGGAGAATTTGAGCTTAGCCTGCTAAAAAGCCTGGGCGAATGGATTCTGGCGCGCCGTTTGCGAGCAAGGACGGATTTGTGGCTGATGCTTTTATTTTCGGCTTTTCTGGAACTTACTTATTTCCTGCTGGCTTTTGCTGTAATAAAAAACCCCCTTTTGCTCTTTTTTACTACTTTTTTGGCGGGATTTGAATTTTTGCATTTATTGATGCTAAGGAGAAGGTTTAGCCTTTTTTTAAAGGGGGGACTAATGCTGAAAAACCTTTTTTTATGGCCGGTAGAAAGGATAAGTGCTCTCTTTTTATTTACCCACTCGCTCCTGGTTTTGCTAAGCCTTATTTTCTGGCAAACGGTGTAAAGCTTAGGAAAGGAGAGGTCTTTTTTGCTTAAAAAACTGCGCCTGGCTTTGGCAAGTTTAACTGTATATCGTAATTTTCTGCAAGAAAAGCCGGTAATTAAGCTTATAAGACATCTGGATGATGTCTGGCAATACGGGCAGGATTCCCTGCAGGCGGTAGAGAGCTATCATGATTTTATTTTTACTCTTTATCTCACAGGCCTTTCCCTGGATATGTTTTTATTAGATTTTATTCTTCACGATGATAATCCTTTTTCCCGGGAAGCAGAGCACAAGCCCCTGGAGGAGATTAGTGAGCATATGGTAAAGGCGGCAGCCCGAGATCTGGCTGTATTACAGGAACTTTATAACTTCCCGTGGCGAGAAGTTTATTCTTCTTATCCCCTTCCCTGTTTTACCCATGCTGAGAAAGAAGGAGCAAAAAATATTTTCCAAGGCCAAAACTGGCCGGATGCCTTACCTTCCCTGGCGGTTTATTATGCGGAAAATTCGCGGGGAGTAGTTTCCCGTTATCGGGCTTTGCGCTGGGAGAAGGGAAAAGGGCTGGTAGGGGTAAAAAATCCCGAAGTTTGCCATCTAGATGATTTGTTAGGGCTTGAAGAGCAGATTAAAAAGCTTTGTCTTAATACCGAATGTTTTCTTAAAGGGTATCCTGCCAATAATGTGCTGCTTTATGGCCCGCGGGGAACCGGCAAATCTACCATGATAAAAGCACTGCTGACCAGGTATAAAGATACCCGTTTGCGGCTGGTAGAAATAAGGCGGGAAGAAGTAAAAGAATTAAATAAGCTGGTAGAGAGGCTTAAGGATTATAAACTGCGGTTTATAATCTATATAGATGATCTGTCTTTTGAAGATTATGAAACAGGTTATAAAGGGCTTAAAGCGGTACTGGAAGGAAATATTCAGGAGGTGAGCGATAATGTCCTAGTTTATGCTACCTCCAACCGGCGCCATTTAGTAAAAGAATATTTTAGCGACCGGCTTAAAGCGGATGAGGAAATACACTTCTTTGATTCTATGGAAGAAAAATTATCCCTGTCTGACCGTTTTGGCTTGGTTATTACCGTGCCTGCTCCCGACAGGACGACCTATCTGGCCATAGTTCAGAAACTGGCTTTAGCCAAGGGAATCCATATGGAAAAAGAAGAACTGGAGAAAAGAGCCTTAGCCTGGAGCAGGAATGGACATGGGTTTTCTGGACGCAGTGCCCGGCAGTTTGTCTATTCACTGGGCGAATATTGTCAGGCTTAAAGGAGGTTTGATTTTGAACTTTTTTGATAAAAGGATTAACTGGGGTTTGACCGATGTGATCCTGATCTATTTAGGCATAGTAGTTGCTGGGGTCTTATTCAGCACCTTTTCCCCGGATATAATAACTTTTATGTATTTTAAAGGCATTGAGCCTAGTGAAATTAATCTGTTTTTGGTGAGTTATTTGCTGCAGTTTTTAATTACGGTTTTGTTAGTATTTTTATTTGTTCTCTTAATAAGAGGAAACAAATGGAAAGATTTAGGGATAAACCCTGTTTCCTGGCCTCTTTTTGTGCAGTATGGATTGGGGGGAGGGCTTTTTTTAATTATATTTATACTTTTATCATCTATACCTATAAACTATTTGAACCCCGATCTTTCCCCCCAGCTGTATGAAGAAATATTGAGAAGTGTGCAGAATAAATACCAGTTGGGGCTCCTATTTTTATCCGGTGCGCTGCTGGCGCCTCTATCGGAGGAGTTATTTTACCGGGGCATGATTTATCCGGTTTTACGCAGATATCTAGGAGTAAGAGGAGGAATACTTTTAGGCGGGGTTATTTTTGGCCTGGCTCATATGGATTTGTGGCGAGCCCTTCCTTTAAGCATAGGAGGTATTATCCTCTGCTATATATACGAGAAAACCGGCAGCTTGTGGCCGTCAATAGCTGCCCACGGGATATGGAACGGAACCATGGCCCTGATTTTAATTTGGGTTTAATTTGGGGACGGTTCTTTTTTTAAAATCTATTACGAATCGTAATAATTTAAAAGGAGACGGAAGCCAGGGGTTTTTTATCCTGGAGAGAAAAACTAGGAGATAACGGAGATAATAGCGGGAATAACCAGAGGAATGAAAAAAAGAGTGAAACAGAAGGTCTTTTTCTGTTTCACTTGGGAGTCTATTTTAGGTGAGAGGAGTAAACATAAATATCGGGCTTCTGCCTTCTTTGGCAGCTTCCGGTTTATAATCGTAATATTCAGGGTCCTCGTATATCATCTTGTCTATGATATGTTTGTAGGTTCTTCGCTTCATTTCGGCCAGCGTAGTGCGTGACTTATTAAAAGTGCGGGCAAAAGCTACGGCTTCTTCTAAGGTTTTCTCGCCATTTTCGCAGGCTTTGATTATCACATTATATTTCTCCAGTTCTCTGGCATCTACCCTTTCCCCGGTAAATTTCAGGCGTATAAACAGGTGGTAGGGCATTATCCTTTTCATCCATTCAATCATGGAAGGAGCAAACTGAATGCCAAGGTCTATTTCCGGAAAACAGAAATATCCCCGATCGGCGCGCATAAACCTGAAGTCGCAGGAACCTGCCAGCATGGCGCCATTGCCAAAGGCGTGGCCGTTGATAGCTGCAATAGTGGGAACAGGAGATAGGAGAAAAGCTTTAAATACTTCACTGTTGCGGTAAAGCCATTTGCTTATGGTGGGGTAATCGCCGGTTTTCAGCTGTTCACCCAGCCAGTTGGTATCTACGCCCAGGGAAAAATATTTAGGGTCACTGGAAGTTAAAACTATAGCTTTGATTTCCTGATCAGCCAGGATTTCCTCATAGGTAGCCAGCATCGCTTCGGCCCATACCGGATTATGCCGGTTTTCGCCGTTGTTCATTATCATAATCGCTACCGTTCCGTCTTTTTGCCATTCTACAATGGCCATCTAAATCGCCCCCCGATATGTGATGTATATATTTTATATTTATATTATTACACATATATGAATTTACGAATAGTATTTTTGCAAAATGCTATTATAAAAATAAACTAATTTCCTATCTTAGCCCTTGCTTAAAAATTATCGGTGGTAATATAATTAAAAACAGGGTTTAAAATAAGGAATTTACCAAGAAGGAGGAGGGGTGATGCCATGCCTATTTATGACTACCGGTGTGAGAACTGTGGAAAATTTGAAATTAAGCAGCGGATTACTGAAGATCCCCTTGCTTCCTGTCCTACCTGTGGCGGTAAGGTAGAAAGGCTTATAGGCAAGAATATTGGCATAGTTTTTAAGGGATCCGGGTTTTATACTACTGATACTAGGATGGCTAAAGATAGAGCAAGACAGATTAATCAAGAAAGGCAAAAAGATAACCAGGCTCTCCTGGATGGGGATATTAAATCCTATGTGGAGCAGGCGGAAAAGACTGATATTAATATCAAAGAGGCTTAAGGCAAAAAGGAGGAGGGTAGGCAGCTACTGGCTGTCTGCTTTTTTTATTAAGCAGAGAAAAATTTTGCCCTCTTGGGGAGCAGGATTTCCCCCTTCTTTGCCGTAATTAATCAGGTAAAAGCTATTTTTGAGGTGAAGCATTTGTTTAAAGCAGTTACTTTTGATTTTTGGAATACCCTTTACAAACCGCCGGCAGTTAAGGAGGCAGGCAGGCAAAGGATAAACCTTTTTCATAATTACCTTTTAAGCCTGGGGATTAATGTAGAACGCCGGGAAGTAAAGGAAGGCTTTCTCAAGGCCTGGGATGTAGCTCATAAAAAGCAGAGGGAAGAGGGGCTGGATATAACTCCTAAAGGACACCTTCATATTATATTAGAACATCTTAAAATAAAGCTGACACCGGAAGAAGAAAAAAAAGCATATACTATATATACTGAAACCTTGCTGGATTATCCCCCGGTTTTAAATGATGATGTAAAAGAAGTCTTGCCTCTCCTTAAAGCCAGGTATAAACTGGCAGTAATTTGCAATACCGGCATAACGCCGGGGAAAAATTTACGCCAGCTTATGAAAAAGGATGCTATTTTAGATTTTTTTGATTTTCTGGTCTTTTCCGATGAAGTAGGTTTTGCCAAGCCGAGTGACCGGATATTCAACTTTACGTTAAAGAATTTAGGGGTGGAAAATAAACAGGCAGCCCATGTAGGAGATGATATACTAACCGATATGTGGGGGGCGAAAAATGCCGGCATGACTACAGTTTGGCTGGCCCCGGAAGGGGAAGAGAAGTTTTCCTATGTGGACTATCATATTTTGCGCCTGGGCGAGCTTACAACCATTTTGGGCGTATAAGGAGACGGTAATATGCAGATCGTAAATGTAGTGGAGAAAATGGTGTGGGATAAGATGGATGCTGTGCTGGCAAAAAAACAAGACATATGCCAGTGTGAAAAGTGCCGGGCCGATATAGCTGCTTATGCTTTAAATAAGCTGAAGCCGCGCTATGTGGCGAGTAGCAGAGGAGAAGTTTTTGTTAAGGCTCAGTATATGGATGTGGGGCTTGCAGCCGATGTCCTGGTTGCTTTGACCGAAGCTGCGGAGGTAGTAGGTAAAAATCCCAAGCATGATAAGGAGTAGATGATGAAAAAGATAGTTATATATACAGATGGAGCATGTTCAGGTAACCCGGGACCTGGCGGCTGGGGTGCCGTTTTGCTTTATGGGGAGCATCGCAAAGAGATAAGTGGGGCGGAAAAAGAAACGACCAATCAGCGCATGGAGCTTACAGCAGTAATAGAAGCCTTAAAGGCTTTAAAGAGAGAAGGATTGGACGTTACAGTATATACTGATAGTGCTTATATTGTAAATGCCTTTAAGGAAAACTGGATAGAAAGGTGGCAGCAGAACGGCTGGAAAAACAGCCAAAAAAAAGAGGTGGCCAATAAAGATTTGTGGCAGGAGCTTTGGCACCTGATGCAAAAAAACCGGGTAAAAATCGAGAAGGTGAAAGGACATGCCGGAGATGAGCTTAATGAGTATTGTGATCAGCTGGCCAGGAATGCTATCCTTAAATTAAAGCAGGAAAAGTGATGAAGGTGGGTGAAGGCGATGTGGCAAACTCTTTATGACCGTTATTCTACTTTTATGGTAAAAAGACAGCTTACTACCTGCGGCGCCAACTTAAGGGCCCGTAATGTAGGGGAGATATTTAAAGGTAAAGGGGCCGAAATCCATGTCGGCAATAATGTACTTTTAGAACGCAAGGTGCGCTTATCTTTGGGAGATAATGCCCGTATTTATATTGGGGATAATACCTATCTAGGTGATTTCTGCAATCTGCTGGCCGTAAAAGAGATAAGGATAGGAAAAAACTGCGCCATAAGCTGGCATGTGCTTTTTATGGATACTTCTTCCCATCCTTTGGGCTTCCGGGGAGAAGTTCCCCAAACGAAAATAGCTCCTATTGTAGTGGAGGATCATGTGTGGATAGGCTGCCGGGCGGTAATATTAAAAGGGGTCAGGGTAGGAGAAGGGGCTATAATAGCTAATAATGCCGTAGTTACTAAAGATGTTCCTCCCCGCACTATGGTGGCCGGGAATCCAGCTAAGGTTATAAAAGAGGATGTTATCTGGGAATGAAAAAGGTAGAGGTAACTAAGGAGAGGGGAAAGATAAAGATAGCCAGAATAGACCGGGCTGCCAGCCTAAAAGATCTGCTTGATGCCTGGCAGCCTTTATGTGATGATAAAGAAGTTGCTAAACTTTATGCTGATGAGTCTAATATCTGCAAAGGATGTAAAATAAACTGCTGCCATACTGCTTATGTAATCCCGGATATTATCGCTTTTAAAAAACTGGCTTCTTTTTACAGACTGGATTACCGCCAATTTATATCCATATATTTCCAGGAAGAAAAAGTTAAGCGGGGTATTTTGCGCTTAAAGCCTGAGCCCTGCATTTTTCTTGAGGATAATATCTGCAGCGTTTATCCCCTGCGCACTCTCCTGTGCCGATTTTATCTGTGCAGTGAAATAGAGGGAAATACCGAGGAGTTGATATGGAATATTACCTGGACCGGTATAGCAGCCACTCAGGTTTTTGCCAGGCAAAATGGTCTTCTGCAAAATATCCATAATAACGGCCTTACCAGTTTTGACCTGCTTTTTAAAAAGAATATAGATTATTATGCGCAAAGCCCTAATGTATTAAAATTTATGCAAGCCGAAGGTTATGAAGAGATAATGCTCAGGGATTTCCGGATTTAAAGGGAAGTAGGCAAAAAAACAATGGGAGGAATAAAGTAAGTAATGAGCAGTGATAGATATAGAAGTGGAAGCATTTGATGAAGCCCAGACAATAACAGCTTTGCAGATGACGGATGATTGCAACTTAACAGTTCATACTTATAATGAGGCTTTGGCGAAGGAAATTTATGGCCGAATGAAAGACTATGTTGGTTTAATGGCGTTTTGGATTATGAAAATAGAGGAAAAGCAGATAGCCCTTTTCCTTTTTTAAGGAGGAGTTAAGGGTATCTGAGCAAAAAATCATATGCCAGGCAGAACAAAAAAAACAGACCTGGTATTCTGAAGAGTAATAAATTTCGACAGATAGACCAGATGTGGGTACAATTTGCCCACTTTTATTTTTATGAAGGCCTGTTTTCAGGATTTTTTAAGGGGTTAGCTGATAAAGTCAGGTAATTACTCTATTTTTTTCTCTAAGGAGCCTTGAATTCCAGCTGGTTACAATCGGGTCAAGGTTTTTACAGAGTTTTGAAATTGTAGACTTTGAAAACTCTGCACCACAAATCCCCTTAAAAAATTTACTTTTTATGGTACAATAAAAGAGAAAATAGTTTATAAAGCCTATTCTTAAGGAAAGGAACCGTATCCTTATGGATATACGCAACATAGATGACAAATACTTCAAAGAAGTAATAGAAAACCCTGAGCTAGCAGC
>NZ_FQWY01000073.1 GCF_900129805.1 Thermosyntropha lipolytica DSM 11003 | reverse complement strand
TTTTTCTACCGCTCCTAATATATATTCTATTATACTCACCTGTAGATAGCTATATCCCCTCTCCATCTCTCGCATCTGCCAGACCAATCACCTATCATTTAAAGTTGGGCAAGACAATACCAATCACCAAAACCATCCCCAAAACAAAAAAGGCCTCTAGCAGCCTTAATGCCGCTAAGCCTTTTTTCTCGCATGCGCTGCGCTATAACATTTGATCCTGATTTAAACCCAAAAGTGCGAATATCAAGCAAAAAGTAGACTACTGTGCTGATAAAAAATTGAGCCACTAATGCTAGTTTAAAAGCGAGTCACCTTTTTTACCGCTTTTAGTTATCTAATTTTTACCATGTTTTTGCTTTTAGTTGCTCAGTTTCCAAGATTGTACTGTTGCATAGTCAAAAAGACTGTAAAAACCAAAAACCTGCATTAACCTCCTCTAAATAATCTTTTATTGTTTTTTAAGAGTGTATTCCTCAGTTTTTCCACCAGCTGTCATTTTCAGCTGCATCAAATCACCGGAGATATTTCCGCTTAATACAAAATCAGATGAATCACTATAGGTATATCCGTTAGCATAATTAGCCGTCGCGGTGGACACACCCGAACCGCTTATAATTCCATTATCGATTACTCCATTGATACTTCCACTTGTGGATATACTGATAATACCAATGTCAGGGAAAGAGCCAGTGCCTTCCCATCTACCTGCTAGCCTGCCATCAGGAAATACCTCAATTTGCATAGGGACTTTGAAGGTTCTTCCTTCGTAAATATAAGATTCAAAGGTACCTTTATATATTCCTGATTGACCGGGCCATACCATACCAGGTACTTCCATATTCCATCCCTGAAATTCATAACCCACTTCGTTGAATATTGGCATCCAGCCGTCATAATTTTCTATAGTTAAAGGCTTTCCGTTAATTACATATTTTCCAGGCATTAAAAGATACTCTTCACTTATTCCGTTAAAATACGCATATGAATGTGCCTTTGGCAAATCTATTACCTGATTCACGAGGTCGGCGACAACAAGGAAATTATTCGGGTCTTTTATATTGGTTAAACTCTTAACCGCGGTTGTGAGGTCAAAAACGCTTTTGGCTATTCCAATTTTAGGGTTGTTCTTTAAAATCAGGTAATTCTCAATTTCTTCATTATTTTTATCACGTATTGCTCCAGTTATATAGATTAATTCGTCATGTAAAGAAAGGCCATACGAAACACCTGTCCCGATTGCCAGAGCAGCACCGGCCGTGATTGCTAATGGCGTTCCGACAACAGCTGCCCCTCCTACCGCTCCTATTGTTAAAAGGGTCGAGGGTACCAGGCGTCCAAGGCGGGAAACTACCTCACCGGTGATTAACCCCTGCCTTTTCCAATTTTCCCAGTTTTCACGCTGCTTTAATCCTTCTTCAATTAAATTACGGGCTTCAGCAGCATCAATCCCATAAAAATCACTTACCATTTCTATAGCAATTTTATAAGCAGGAGCTGAGTCATATATTCTCCTCGCCATCTGTTTTTTATCTACGATACTTACTTCAGTATTGCCGTAATTGCTCTGACTGAAATAAACATCGTAAAGCATATTGTCATGAGGGTTGTCCAGCGGCAGGAAAACTTCTTTATTGATAGGAAAACGATCACGATTGCTGGCATAAGCTTTAGAACTTGCAAAATCAAACCAGCTTAGAGAAAAACCCCCGGAGAAAGGTTTCGCCGATACTTTAACATTACCTATAGCAGCAGCTAATTCTTTAAGTTTTTCTGAATATGTAATTACTTCATCCCAGGCAAATGCCGCATTATCAACATAAACAGACCATTCTTCAAATTCAATACTGTTCGGATCCATATAAATAACGCTGTTAGTCTTTATTACCGCTTCTATATATTTTGCATTTAGCAGAAGCATCGTTTCCTGTACATCGCTTATGAGATCTTCAGGAATTCTGTCACCTGCATTGATTATTACCGGTTCATAACTTCGGTCATTAATTGCCCTCGGAAAACCACAACCAGTCAGCATTAAAATGATTAAAAATAAGCTTATCAGTTTTATCCTATTGCTTTTATTAGCTCTAAAAAATATTTTCCTACGCTGTTTTTTACGCTGCATGAGTTTCTCTATTAAATCTCTCATTTCAATTTGCTCCTCCTTTCAACATTTTTATTTTTTTATTACCTTAAAAGCATTCTTTTATTTAATTCATTTTTTTATAAACCTATCTTCCGCATTAAGAAAAAACCTAAAAAAATCCAAAATCGAATATATAGAAAATTTAAGCTAAATCAAGAAATTTACGTTTCTAAGTAATTTTTTTGATATACATGCATATTACTGATTGCACCTGCAATAACAGTTATGAAAATACCTAATACCGCCAGTAAAACCCTGCTTTTTACCCCCCTTCAAAAACATATCACAACACCACCGTCTAATACTATGATATGATAACTAGATAACATGGATAGAATATTTTATCAATTCAGGGGACAAGAGCAAATCAAAGAAAATCTAAGAAAAGAGCTTATAAGAGCTTTATAAGGCAAAAAAAGAAAAAATTAAAAAATTTCAAAAAAAATATCATATGTTTCTCTAAAATTCGTAAATCCACTTACAACATAGCATTCTTCTTCCAAAATAGAATTAAATGCCTCTATATGTGCATTCATATTAGGAGTTTTTACGGGTATTCTCTCATGTATCAATTTTAATTCCTGGCAAGTTTTGGCAAATTTAGCTGACATAAACTGCGGCCGGTTATCAGTTCTTA
>NZ_FQWY01000076.1 GCF_900129805.1 Thermosyntropha lipolytica DSM 11003 | reverse complement strand
CCTGAATCTGCTTTCTCATATACCTCACATCTCCCTTAAATCAGAAAGAGATTGTCATCTTTAAACCCTGCCCGGAAATAATGCCATTTCCTGAGATTTTATGTATGCTTTTTCCATTATTTCTGTAAATTCTCCACTAATTCTCATTTTCCTGCAAAACAAAACGGGAACGGCGCTTTTGTGTTATTCAGCAATCCGTCCCCTTTTCCTGACTTTATCAGTTAACCCCTTAAAAAAGCCTGAAAACAGGCTTTCATAAAAATAAAAGTGGGCAAATTGTACCCACATCCAGTCTATCTGTCGAAATGTATTACTCTTTTTTTCAAAATACCAGGTCTGTTCTTTTGATCTGCCTGGCATCTGATTTTTTGCTCAGGTACCCTTAATTCAGGCTCTTCTTTAACTCCTCTATCCTCTCTACGGAAAGTCCGGTAAATTTGGCAATAAGTTTTATATCCAGTCCTTCCTTCAACGCATTTATCGCCGCCTCTTCTTTCCCTTTTTCTATCCCTTTCTCCATCCCTTCTCTCATCAATCTCTCCGCTAAGGTCATTAAATCCTCCCTCCTCTCAGGGAGTATGCCATTCAAAGCAAATTTTAATGTTTTTCTATGTTCTTCATTTCGCGCAAAGCATGAATATTAAGCAAAGGCATTCTCACAGGCGGATTAATTCCCGAAAGAGCCGTAAAAGCAAGTATATAGGAGCGGGATAAATGGGATAAAGTAGCTAATCCATTCAGTTCCAGCATATCCCTGAACTGCTCATAACTTATCTTCTTTTTATTTCCTTTAAAATGAGCCTCAGTTTCCAGTTTTATTTCCAGTATATTTTTCCTTCCGCTTTTAGCTTTTATCTCGATAAAAAGTTCCAGATCCCCATGATAAGCAGAATCGGATTCTTCCAAATTAAGTATATTATAATCCACATCTAGATGATAGGTTATCTTTTCCCCTTTATCCGGCACATGTTTTACCTTGAGGATTACATTTTTTATGGCACTGCTCTCTATTTGAAAATCAGCTTTTATTTTTTCCACATCCATAAAAACTACGCTCCTTTAGCCCATATGTTGATATCTGCAGACATATTAAAATCAGGCAAAATGACAGATTTATCCTTAATATCCCATTCCTCATTTCCTGCTTCAGGTGTTTCGTCAAATTTTACCGTAAATCTCCAGCCCATCTTTTGTGATATATCCCATAATTTTTCAATAGTTGGATTGTATTCTCCGCTTTCCAGTTTGGAAATCATGGCCTGAGATACTCCAAGCTTTTTAGCCAGCTGAGTCTGGGACAAATTGTTTTTTATGCGATAGTCCAGCAATTTGGCAGCAATAGAAAATAATATATCATCCAGTTCAAATCGCTTCTTTTCTTCATCCCCTGCCAGTCGCTCAATAATATCATAAGGGTTTTTTAATTCTATCCTTTTCATCATTTACTCACTCCATTTCCCGGCATTCTATATCCTTTAAACGTTTTATCGCTTCAGGGATCACATCCTGATAGCTGGTTCCTTTTTTGCCTTTACTTTTTTCGGAAAAAGCAAGCAAAAGAACTGCCTTTTCCTTACCATTAATATGCATAAAGGTAAAAAGAATTCTGATATTAAGCTTATTTTTAAAACGCATTGAATAGATAGCAAAGTCATCATCAATATGCTTCAATTGCTCAAAACTAGAATGGTGAACACTTTCCTTTTTAAATTGCTCTAATATCCTAAGATTAAAACGCAGTTTCCTGGCAAAATCCTTTGCTATTCCACTTCTGTTTATTAAGTCCATTACATCTTCTTCCCAGGCAGGATGTGCTATTATATATCCCGACTTATAAAATTTATCGATGTTTATTACCTTCTTAAAATGTTCTCCCATCTATCATTATCCCCTAGCCTGTATAAATTATAACCTATAAGTTATAATTTATACAGATTAAATTTTAAAAAGGCACAAAGACACAAGAAGACGGTTCTTTTGTGCTGTCCCGCATTTATACCGTCCCCCTGTACTTTTTAATTCAGCTTTTTCTTTAACTCCTCTATCCTCTCTACCGAAAGCCCGGTAAATTTGGCAATAAGTTTTACATCTAGTCCTTCCTTCAACGCATTTATCGCCGCTTCTTCTCTTCCCTTTTCTCTTCCTTCTCTCCTCAATCTTTCCGCTAAAGTCATTATATCTTCCCTCCTCTCAAGCCTTAATTCTCTCGCGTATTCCATCAGTTCCTCCAGATCTATATCTATTTTATTAAATACATATATAGTCGTCGCAATAAATAAATACTCATAATCCCCGGGTATATT
>NZ_FQWY01000022.1 GCF_900129805.1 Thermosyntropha lipolytica DSM 11003 | reverse complement strand
AAGCAAAAAGATAAACTCAAAAATCTGTTGAACGTTTACCCCGCTTGCTTTGCGAATGTTGGCAGCACGGAGTAACTGGTTGATCTTTAAAACCTTAAATAGTTTTGAAACTTCAGTTGTGACCTTTTCAGACGGATTAATTTGTTGTATCATTTAATCACGCATCCTTTCCGTTTGGATTGTTTTGGTTTCTTCCTTAATACCATTTTACCAAACGGGGATGCGTTTTTTGTTGTCAACAACAATTTTTTTGCTCAGTTACCCCCGATTTATTGCTGTTTGAGCAGGGTTTTCTGGATGCGAAACTTGAGTTCATAATAATAAGATTAGCAGAAAAAAAATAATTCTAAAACCTATATGTATGAATAAGCATATATAAAAATATCAGGTTTTTAAATAGGGAGAGAGAAAGGTGGAGGAAATAGGAACTCTTCTTCTTTTAGCCGTTTCGGCGGAAGCTATCTGGGAAACCTTACTGATGGTCAAGCTGAATGGAGGGATAAACAAGGAAAAATTGGGAGCGATAGTTATCGGTATTATACTTGCTATCGCCGCCCGGGTAGATTTTTTCTATATTATGGGAGTACCTCTGGCTATACCTTATTTAGGAATGGTTTTTACCGGGATAATAATATCCAGGGGGGCCAATTTTATACATGATATTATTAAGATAACTGAAGTAGTCAAAATAAAAAATAAAGCTCAAATTTAAAGGATCCCTGCTGTAAGGACCCCTTTAACCGTTTAAGCTTTAAGAGCGATCTTCATTACGAAGAACATGGATAAGTATATCGCCTAGAAAGTTCATGCTGGCTTTGGCTTCTTCCAAGCTGTTTTGTTCGGTACCAACTTCAAGTAAAAGAGCTGTAGGGTATAAGTCTTGATTGTAATCTCCTTTGCCTATAAATATCCCCCGCATAAAGCCGGGATATATTTTATCTGCTGCCGCTTTAACCCGGCGGGCATAATCTAAGTTTACCTGCATATTAGGATTAGATCTGCCAATAACTATCATCACCCGGGCTGCCTGCGTATCTTTGATATTAGTCTGATAAGCCGAAAGGGGTGCTGAATCCCGATGTATGTCTAAAAGAGCATCAGGACCTTTTTTAACCAGATCAATGGCGGTACGGCGGGAACGATGGTAAGCATTTATATCATGAGGATCATGGGCGTTAAGACTATGATATACTTTTATGCCCGGTATTTCCAGGCGTTCTTTTAAGGCTTTTCCTACCTTAAATATATCGCCATTACCTTTTTTGCTGGCCGTACCGGAGGTAGGGATATATGATTCATCACTGTGTGTATGATAGATAGCAACTGAAATATCTGTAAAATCAGGTTTGAGCAGTTTATCAGGAAGAAAAAGGGAAGCGGTAGGCACACTTGTTATATCATGCGAAGAAGCCTGATTTTTTACCACCGCTACTGCTTCCTTGCCTTTTACAGAAGTTACTATATAATGGATATTTTTTTCATTAATATACTCATCATCCTGGTAAACTTTGATACCGGTTTGCAGTATTATATTCCCCGCGGTATCGCGGATAGTATAATAATCAGCACTAGAAGCAAATGGGGGAAAAGGTAAGTTTTTATTATGATTTAAGTTGAGAAAATAAGCTGTAATTAATATGACAAATAAAATGCCAAAAAATCCTGCTAGATAGTATTTTTTTCTTCTATCCATAAAAAAACCGTCCTTTGCCTGTATAGTCAATAATTATTATGGACAAAGAGACGGTTTTTATGCAGTTTTTTGCCCGGGTTTAGATTTTAATCTATATCCCAGCTGGCCAGATATTCTTTTTGTTCTTCAGTTAGCTCATCAATTTCCACATTTTCTGATTGTAGCTTTAAACGGGCAACCTTCTGATCAATTTCTGCCGGTACATTATAAACATGATTGCCCAGTTTATCGCGATTTTTAATTACATAAACCAGAGATAGTGCCTGCAGCGAAAAACTCAGGTCCATAACTTCAGCCGGATGCCCATCACCGGCAGCCAGGTTTACCAGGCGACCTTCAGCCAGCAGGTAGAGCCTGCGCCCATCAGGCATGACAAATTCTTCAATATTGTTTCTTACCTTGCGCACATCAGTAGCCAGGCTATATAAATCTTTTTTGCTTATTTCCACATCAAAATGGCCGGCATTGGCAAGTAGAGCACCATCTTTCATTACTTCAAAATGTTCTTTGCGGATTACATTTATGTTTCCGGTCACGGTTATAAATATATCACCGATTTTGGCAGCTTCCCGCATGGGCATAACCTGGAACCCATCCATGATGGCCTCATTGGCTTTTATAGGATCAATTTCGGTGATTATAACTTTGGCTCCCATACCTAAAGCCCGCATGGAAACGCCTTTTCCACACCATCCATAGCCTACTACCACTACATTTTTGCCGGCTACTACCAGGTTAGTAGTGCGGTTTATGCCATCCCATACCGATTGTCCGGTTCCATAACGGTTATCAAAAAGATATTTCATGTAGGCATCATTTACTGCCATCATGGGGAAAAGCAGGGTATTTTCCCTATCCATAGCTTTAAGCCTTATTATTCCGGTAGTAGTTTCTTCACAGCCGCCGATAATGGTTTCAGCCTGCTTGCGGCGGTCGCGGTGAAGAATAGTAACCATATCGGCACCGTCATCGATAATGGCATGGGGCATAGTATCTAATGCATATTCAAGATAGCGGTGATATTCTTCCGGGGTTTCTCCATGTACAGCATATACAGTTATGCCAGAATCTACGAGGGCAGCTACCACATCATCCTGGGTAGATAGGGGATTACTGGCACAAGCGACTACTTCTGCTCCTGCCGCCTGCAAAGTCTGGAGCAGATAGCCCGTTTTGGCTTCTAGATGAAGACAGCAGGCTATTCTTTTGCCACTTAAAGGTTTTTCTTTGATAAATTCTTCCCTGAGGATGTTGAGAACAGGCATACGCTGGCTTACCCATGCTAATTTTTTATAACCTTCCGGTGCCAGATCGGGGTTTTTAATTATAGATGGCCTTATCTCTTTCGTTTTTAAGATGGCGTTCATTAATAAACCTCCCAGCTTTTCAATATTGTTTTTAGAAATTGGTTTTACTTATAAAACATTATAAGCAAAAAGCCTTACAATAGAAATAATTATCTGGTATATTATTAAAAAATATATCGTGAACGAGGGGATAAAGGTGAAGGTACTTATGTTTAGCTGGGAATATCCTCCTCATATGGTAGGAGGATTAGGGCAGCATGTTTTTGACTTAAGCCGGTTTTTAATAAAACAGGGAGTAGAGGTTCATGTAATAACTCCTTCTGCACCGGATTGCCTGCCTTATCAAAACGAAAACGGGGTACATATTTACCGGGTCGGAAAGCCTGCTTTAGAGGGTGAACATTTCAAATCCTGGATTTTTTCCTTTAACAGTGAAGCTATTCGCGCGGCAGTATGTGTAAATGATCAAATAGGGGGCTTTGATATCGTACATGCCCATGACTGGCTGGTAGCTTATGCCGGCAGGTCGGTAAGCAAGATTTTTTCCCTTCCCCTGGTTACTACCATCCATGCTACCGAACATGGAAGAAATTTGGGCCTGCATAACCGTATGCAGCTGGAAATCAATGAAATAGAGAAAAATCTTGCTTTAGAGGCTGATCAAGTTATTTGCTGCAGCCGATATATGCAAAATGAAGTAAGTACCCTTTTTGGAATTAAAAAAGAAGCTATTTATGTTATACCTAATGGAGTCGACCCTGAACTTTTTAAAAAGCTTCCTTCAACCTCCCCTTACAGCTATGTGGGGGAAAATGAGAAAGCGGTAGTTTTTCTGGGCAGATTGGTGCCGGAGAAAGGGGTTATGCAGCTTATTCAGGCTTTTAGCCAGGTGGTTAAAAAAGTGCCTTTAGCCAGGTTATATATAGGGGGGAGAGGACCTCAGAGGGAAATTTTAGAGAAAGAGGTGGCAAGATTAGGTTTAGAAGAAAAGGTTGTATTTACAGGTTTTATTGGCCTGGAAGACCGGAATTTGATCTACAAGCGGGCCAGCCTGGCTGTATTTCCAAGCCTTTATGAACCTTTTGGTATTGTCGCCCTGGAAGCCATGGTTACTGATACCCCTGTAATTGTAGGTAATGTAGGCGGATTGGCCGAAATAGTTGAAGATGGGGTTACGGGTCTTAAAGTTAATGCCCTGGAAATAGATAAGCTGGCTGATGCCATGGTAAGGCTGCTTACCGATGAACTTTTAGCGGAAAAGCTAAAACGCAATGCGCGGGAAAAGGTAAAAAATGTTTATAGCTGGGAAGCCATTGCGAAATCAACAGCTGATGTATATAGAGAAGTTTTGAGAGTAAAACAGAAGGTTATCTGCTAATTTTTCGGGCAAGGGAAGTGCAAAAAGTGGATGCGCGCATAATGCTGGTATTACACAGTCATATTCCTTATGTTAAGAGACAGGGAAGATGGCCTTTTGGTGAAGTATGGCTTTTTGAAGCTATGGCTGAAACTTATATCCCTCTTCTAAGAAGTTTTCTTCGCCTTTATGAAGAAGGGGTAAGGGCTCCGGTTACTATAAGTATGAGCCCTACTTTAATGGAACAGCTCCATTCTAAATACATAAAAAATGAGTTCATAAATTATCTAAAAGCATGTGAAGTTAGAGCTCTGGAGGATGAAAGATATTTTATTTCCTGTGGAGAAAAAAAACTGGCAGAAACAGCTGCTATTTATCATCGCTTTTATAAAGATGTACGCCGGGATTTTGTTATCGATTTTAACAGCGACCTTCTTAGCCTAGTTAAGGAAATGCAGAATAAAGGCTGTATAGAAGTATTAGCTACCGCAGCTACCCATGCTTATTTGCCTGTTTTGGATGAGAAAAGTGCGGATTGGCAAATCTTCTATGGTCAAAAAATTTATAAAAAATTTTTGGGGGTAGAACCTAGAGGATTTTGGCTTCCGGAGTGCGGATACCGCCGGGGATTAGAAGATATTCTGCTTAAATATGGTTTTAAGTATTTTTTTGTGGACAGCCATGCCATAGAAGGAGGCAAGCCTTTAGGAGTATTTAGTGGAGATATGCTGGAAGAAGAACCGGAGATAGAAACTTTTGCTATCACCGGCCTTAGCACTTATCGCCCTTATAAACTTAAAGATAAGGATATTACTGTTTTGGGCCGTAATGCTTTGGTAAGCCGCCAGGTATGGTCAGCAGAATTTGGGTATCCGGGAGATGAGAATTATCGTGAGTTTCATAAACATTTTCCTAAATCGGGACTTAAATACTGGCGAGTTACCGATAGATCTAAGCCTCTGGATAAAAAAGAATATTATGATGCCCATAAAGCAGAAAAAAAGGCTAAAGAACATGCTCATCATTTTGTGAGCGTTTTGCAACGGACGATAAGTGAAGCGCAGAAAATAGGTTTTAATAGGCCGCTTATTATAGGATGTTATGATACTGAACTTTTTGGGCACTGGTGGTGGGAAGGAGTTACCTGGTTGGAAGAAGTAATGCGGGAGATAGCCAGGCATAACCTGACTATGGTTTTACCCTGTCATATAGAAGCCCCGCGTTATGAAGCGGAAATTTTTGATTCTTCATGGGGAATGGGAGGCAAACATTATGTATGGCAAAATAAAGAAACCGAGTGGATGTGGCAGATTATCGCTAAAGCCAATCAGGAATATGAAGAGATTATTAATATAACAACCAGGAGTGAATTAGGTGAACGGGTGAAAAAACAGGCTCTAAAAGAGTTAATGCTTATCCAGAGCAGTGACTGGTTTTTCATGGTTACCAATAATCTTACCAAAGATTATGCCTTAAAAAGGTTTTTTGAACATTATACTAAATTTTTGCGCATAGCAGATGCGGTTAAAAATAATAAGGTAGATGCTGGATTTGCTGAATGGTTTGCCAAGGTAGAATATGAAGATGATCTGTTTAACTCCTTTTAATTTTTTATAGCAGGTTGGAGGTCGTTATATGAAAGGATACGTAGCATTCTGTCCTCATTTTCATCAGCCACATTTTCAGCTGTATAAGACCAGGGAAGAAGCATATAAGAATTCCTACGAGCCCTGGCTTAGTCTTTTGCAGGCTTTTGCCGATAAAGAAGGTTTTTTTATAAATCTGCATTTTTCCGGCCCTTTTCTATACTGGATAGAGAAGGAAAAACCTCAATTTATTTTGGGAATGAAAGAATTAATAAAAAGAGGCAAAGCCGGTCTAATTGGAGGGCTGGCTGATGAACCTTTTATACAGCTTACTTCCCGCCGGGATGACTTTTTTTATCAGATAAAAAAGTATGAAGAGCTTACGCAAAAGCTTTTTGAGGTAGGGGCTGATGAGTGGCAGGGGATACATATTGTGGAACGGGAAGGCGGCGAATTTTTGCTGCAGGAACTTAGCTATGCCGCCCGCAAACTAGGTGCTTTTCCCCTTTATTATCTGGATGCCGAAACTTTTTATAATTCCCATTTCGCTTATCCAGGGTCCGAGAGTGATTATTGTTTAAAACATTTTGGATTTAAGGATCCTTATTCGCGGACTACTATGAGTCATATACCGCAGGAGATGCTTTTTTTTGCTTTGCGTGATGAGATAGGAGGGCAGGAATATTTTGCCCTGCCTGTACATAGCAAATATCGCTATCATCTTTTAAAAAGAGGAGCTTTTACGCGTGAAGATAAAAATATTACCAAGCCGGTACATTATTACTTTTATATAAAAGATGCTCTGGAAAGAGCAGGCGAGCTAGGTGAAAAATGGGGGAAAAAAATAGAACCTATTCTGGTGATATTTGAAGATGCCGAAAAGTTTGGGCAGTGGAGCAAAGATCCGCAGGGTGATGCCAAATGGCTGGAGGAATTTTTCCATTTGGTACTGCAGGATGAAGAGCTTGCGTTTATAGGGATTAAAGATTATGTTTTAGCCCATGGGTTTCTGGATACTTATCCGGCCAGAAGCAGCCATAGCTATACGGAGTGGGAAAACTGGACGGCCAAAAGAGGGATAAGAGGTGTTGTCTTTGGTGATGAAAGACTGCGATTAGTTTTAAATCGTTTGCGCGATGTAGAAAAGAAACAGCGGCAAATAGAAGAGCATGTTATTAGCCTTTTTAGTGCTAGGATCTTTGCTGATAAGATGCCTGATGACAGCATACAGGATATGTATAAAAATGCTGTGCTGAATTCAGCTGAAAGGTATGAAATAGTGCAAAGGCTTTTAGAACTGAATTTTTCTGCTTCCCTGGCCCTGGGCTACCAGCTTGTGAATCGGGTGCGGCATGTGGTTTATCAGGAAGATCCTAAATGGGCCAGCCGCCACCCGAGTTATGGTTCTTCACCTTATTATGATATGCAGGGTTTGGCTTATTTATTTATGGCCGAGAGGCTTTTGCAGTATATGGAAGAAGCTTTAAATTTAGTTCGTGATGAAGAAGGTTTAGAGATAAAAGATTGGGATTATGACGGGCTAGAGGAGATAGTAATCAGGAATAAAGAACAGTTTTTGGTTATTGATTTAAAAGGAGGCTGTATAAGCTTTCATCAGGTTTTAGATAATAAGGTAAGCTGTGATCCTGATGTGATGAAAAGGATATTAGAGCGCGATATAGACAGTGTAGCTCCTTATAATGACATATACAGGATAAGCATACCTTTAATCTTTACGGAAACAGATAGCCGTATGGCCTGCAGTTTCTATCCGGAAGGGGGCAGAAAAGAAACTTGCCGCCATAGTATGCGGTGTGAGATAGAAATGGAAAGGGAAGGGGAATATACCGTTTTAGGCAACCTGGCTACTGTACAGTATAAAATAGATGAGATTGACAAAAAAGAAGATGAGATAAGGATAAAGCTGTTAGCTGAGGAAAAGATCAGACTGGAGGATGGGGATGAATATAATATAACTTTAACCAAAGAGTTTAGGATAGACCAGAAGGGAGTAAAATGTGCTTTTAAGGCTTTTTGTTCTCCGGAAAATAGCCGGATACGGTTTTTTTTGGTGCCTGATATTGCTGCTTCCGTTTCTCCTTCTGATGAGATCGATTTTAAACCTCAGGCCTGGGTTCAGATTGAATCCGGGGGGGAGAGAGAAATTTTATATCACCTGGAGGATAAACAGTTGCGCGAAGGAGAAAATATCAGCCTTATTGATGAAAGCTTTGTTTTTAACGAGCCGGGGGACATGAGTTATTATTACAGGATAAAGAGTGCTAAAGGAGAATGTTTTATTAATAGAGTAAATTACAGGTTATCAGCAGGAGAAAATATAGAAAAGGTGGTCATAAGTCCGGCGGTGAAAAACTATTATCAAGGATATGTAAATGATGAGCAGAGCAGATTAGGTTATCATACTTCCGGATTAGCAGTAAAACCTAAAATAGCTTTTAAGGATGGAGAAGCCTTTTTAAAGGTTGATATTTCCTGGGAATTTGATGTGAAATGGGAAGCTGATCCCAAAGCAAAGGTAGTAGAATTATTAGCCTACCCAAAATAAACTAGATAGGAGAGGGGATTATATGATTCTTAAGGAATTTTTCACCTATTATTTTTCCCATGTCGATGATGAAGTAAGAAAAATTTATGCCGGCCTTTTGCCTCAGGAAGAAGACCTGGCAGGGGCTTATGCGGAAATGTTCAGCCGGCATGATGAGGAAGCTCTGAAATTCTTGCTTGATTTTTATTCGGTTTCTTTTAAACTGTGCCGGGAAAATCCCCGGCAGGCTATTCTTTTTAATGTAAATGACAATGTATGTTTTGACTTTTTTCTAGATTATGTGTGGAACACTCTAACGGGAGAAGAACAGGATAAAGTATTTGCCGCCTGTGCTGTTTCTTCTTATGAAGAAGTCAAACAGAAGCTGAAAAAAGATGTAGCACTTCGCAACTGGTTCAGAAGAGAAATCGGTTCTGGTTTAGACCAGGAGGAACTTTTTACTTTGAATGAAGTCATCTCTTTGCAGAACTTTTCTTCCGGAGGAGAAAGTTCATTTTTACAGTATGTTTATCCCCGCATCAAGGATAAGTCAGGAAGGGTTCTGGATGGTGGATGTGGGGCAGGTTTTGCTACTCTGGTTATGAGCCAGTATATGGAAGTATATTCCCTGGATGCCTGTCAGGCAAGGCTTAAAAGAGCACATGCCCTGGCAGAAATGATGAAAAGAGGGGAGCGTAAAATTTTCCCGCAAATAATAAGCCTTATTCAAAAAGAACTGGGTGGTATTGAGGTAGAATATGAATTTCCGGATGCGGAAAAACTATTAAACCAGAAACCTAAAGATGTACATTTTACCTGGGGAAGCCTGGATAAGCTTCCTTATGAAGATAATTTCTTCCATTTTATTAATTGTTTGGATGTTTTGGAACATACTTATGATCCTGAGGCCATAGTCAAGGAATTTGCCCGGGTTTTACGACCAGGGGGACAAGTTTTTATAACTGCTCCTACTCGTTATGGAGAATGGGAACAGCGTATTCATGAGAGCATAGAAGGAACTTTATTCCCTGCCATGCTGCATATGCATCATTTTGATCAGGAAATACTGAGGGATATGTTTTCCCGCCATGGTCTGCGGGAAGTAGAGGTAGTTCCTTTTGACTTTATGACTTATGAAGACTTTTTGCATATTGCGGAGAAATCACCTGATGGAGAGTTAGCAGAAGATCTTAAACAGAAGTCTTTCGATAAAGTAGCCCTGCAGCTTTTTGCCGTATATGAAAAGATATAAGCCCGGCTAAGAAAAAGATAAAAGCCCTTGGCTTTTTAAGCTAAGGGCTTCAGGGCGTAGATTTTTAATTTAGGGTCAAAATTAGGTACATATCTAAAGACTTTTATTTTTCTATTACTTCCTGGTATGACAACAAAGTCACCTTCATCTAAAGGTCGGGTGGTTCAGTATCAACCAAATAGCCAAAGCTCTGTTGATAAGCTTCTATTTCCGCATATTTAAAATGAGTTTTTAGTTTCTATAAATAAGTAGCAGGTGTAGGCATATAATACCTGCTACTTATTTTATTTACAGCTGTACATGATATGACAACACAATCTGGGGAATTTTTTCTTTGGGGTTACAACTGCTTTTTTTCCAACCCGATAAACAAAATTACTACAATTATGGCAAAAGGTATGATGATGAACCAGTGGTTTATGCCCCAAAGGGCAGGAAGGCTTACTGAACCTAAATAACCCCAGGAAAGGACAGTTTTTTGTAAAAACGGGTAAAGTTCAGCTACTATGAGGGCTCCAACTATCATGCCGATAATTCCTACTCCTGCATCATATCTTCCTTCCGCCAGAGCTCCCCAGGCAGTACCAGGACAGTAGCCTATAAGTGCCCAGCCAATGCCAAAAAGCAGACCACCTATAACAGCTCCTCCCCAGGAGAATTCACGGTAGGTAATTTTCTCAATAATCCCTAGATCTAAAAAAATATGAACTCCGATCATACCCACTAAAATAGTGGTAAACATAAACTTTACTATTGTCATATCCAGTAAACGCAGAGCGCCTATCTGTTTATCATATCTTATTACCCGGCTTCTTTGTAAAAGAATGCCAAATAAAATTCCTGCTATAAGGCCTGACAATAATTTCATGCTTAATCCCTCCCCCTATAGATAAAACGAACTGCAGTAAGTCCCCCGAGGAAGAAAAACGGCATAGCTATGAAACCTAGAAGAGAAAGCTGGACCATGGCTGAAAGCTGGCCGCTGGGACATCCCCCAGCTATGCGGGCACCAATGACAGCAATAATACCGCCCACAAATGCTGCCAGAAAACGCTTGCCCCTGCTAGGTCCCAATTTTTTTTGCCACATATCAGGAACAGCTTGCATTTTAAAATCTCCAGCCACGATGGCAGAAACTAGAGAACCTATGAATATACCTGCTACAAACATAGCCTGCCAGTCAATAAGGGGCGGGATCTGCTGAAAGTATTTCAGAGATGCAAAGTGGGAAGGTGCAAGCAGAGATTCCAGTTTACCGGCCAGGCGCACTAAAGTAGTCGAAGTTCCGAAAAAATTATTGGTAAAAACAACAGATAAAGTAAGAAGAATACCGGCTAGGGCTCCCCCCAGATAGGGATTTAAAGATTTTCTTTCTTCCATAATTACCCTCCTTTGGCTGGTATTTAATACCTCATTTACATTATACCCGTTAATGGTATATGAGTAAAGAAAAAATTAGGGTTTGCTTTCAATGATATGATTATGGTCATATTGGCGATAATAACCATATATGCTTTACCAGGAAGGTCGGATATTTTGCTTTCTAATAATGATTTTAGATTATGTTTTTAATTTATATGTTATAATTTTTACGGTATTATCCTAAGGTAAAGGAGAGAACAGGTTTGTCGGCTTATGAAAGAATTGCTCCTGAATTATATGCATATATATGTAACACCGTATCTGATACCCCTTTTTATAATCTAATCGGAATAAATCTGGAAAGAATAGAGAAGGGACATGCTGTTTTAAGTGTTTGGCCTAAAGAAGATCATTTGAACCCTTTAGGTATGGTACATGGAGGACTTGTAGTTACTCTGGCTGATGCCGCCATGGGTAATGCTATCCGCAGTATGGGAATAAAAGGAGTTACGGCTGATATAACGGTAAGTTTTATATCTCCTCCCCCGTTAGGAGTTAAAATAGAAGCTGAAGGCAGGGTTTTGAAGGCTGGCCAAAATCTTATATTTGCCGAAGCTGAGGTATGGGCAGAGAAAAAGCTTATAGCCAAAAGCCAGGGGACTTTTTTTAAAACCGGAGAAATATCTTTAGGTTAGGAGTGAAAACGGATATGTCAAATCTTATAAAAGCAGAAAAGTATGCCCTTTTTACTTTTAATACCACTTCCCATGCTCTGAAGGCGGAAAAGGTTTTAAAAGCCCTGGGAGCTGAGTTTTTAATAGTACCTACTTTACGGGAAATTTCCAGCAGCTGCGGATTATCTGTAAAGCTTTCCTGGGAGAATATAGAAAAATATTATAATGACCTGCTGGAAAATAAAGTACCTGTAGAAGGGGTGTTCAGGGTAGAAAAAGAAGGCAAAAAAAATAATATAACGAAAATAGAGATGGCATAAAAAAAAGTATTTCCTGAGCTGCAGGCATATGCTTGTAGCTTTTGTTCTTTTTTATAGATTATAATTACGGTAGGGAATATATGAGAGGATAGTCGATATGACAAGATGGATGGATGATGTGGAAAGTATATTTAAAGAAGATAGCCGTATAAATCAAATCCTTCCCGACTATGTATACCGGGAAGAGCAGGTAAATTTAAGCCTGGCTATCGCCCGGGCTTTGGAAAAAGATGAATTCTTGGTAGCGGAAGCAGGTACCGGTATAGGAAAAAGCTTTGCTTATCTTATCCCGGCTGTTTTATGGGCTGTCCAGACGGGGAAAAAAGTAGTCATATCTACTAAGACTAAAGCTTTGCAGCAGCAGATAGTGGAAAAAGATTTGCCTGCTCTGAGAAAGATTTTAGACCTTGATTTTAGCTATGCCGAAGCTAAGGGACGCGAAAATTTCCTGTGCTGGAATAAATACCATCAGATTATAGCCGGCAAAAAGAGACTGGAAAAAGAAGAGCTGGAGTTGATAGAAAAAATTATGCGGTGGGCGGAAGAGACGACTACTGGAGATCGTAAAGAGGTTATGGTCGAGGCCCGCTTGCTTAAAAAATGGGGTATAGTATCAGCTGAGCGGCAAACCTGCTTTAAGGAGAATTGCCCTCACCAGGAAAAATGTTTCCGGATGAAGATGATTAAAAAGGTACATAAAGCTGATATTGTGGTTACTAACCATGCTTTTCTGCTTGCTGATATTATGGTGGAAAATAGAGTCCTGCCTGAATATGAGTATCTAATAATCGATGAGGCGCACAGTTTTGAACGGGAAGCTTTTGATAAATTATCGGTATCTTTGGTCTTTTCTGATTTAGAAGATTTGCTTTATGCCCTTTACTATAAAGATGCTAAATGGGAAAAAGGTTATCTTACTCACCTTAAACGCTCTTTCCCTCTTCTGCAGATGCTCATAGGGGAACTGGAAATGCTGGTAGATAAAGGAATACAGCTTACCGCAAAGGTTAAGTCCTGGTTAGATAAAAATTTTGTCAGCGAAGATGATACGGGGTTTAGTAAAGTTTTGGGGGAGAAAGAGAAAAACCGCTTTTTAGAGGAAGATTTTTTGCATATTTATCTGGAATGGTATGATACGCTGCAGCTTATCTGTTTTAAGATGGAGGATTTGCAAAGGGAGATGGAGGTAGATGATGAGGGCTGGGAACTTACCGTTTTTATCCGCAATTTAGAGCAGGAACTGGATAAGATTTTTACTTTGCTGGAAGAAGACATACAAAAAAGCGATAAGATAATATGGCTGCAATTTTATGCCGGGAGGGTAAGAGCTATTTCTTCTTCCTCCATAGCAACCGGAGAAATTTTATATGAAAAACTCTACCTTAAACTTAAGAGTTTAGTTATGGTTTCAGCTACTCTGGCGGTAGAGGGGGATTTTTCCTATTTTATATCTAAAAGCGGACTTTTATTGTTTAACCAGGAGGGAAGGCTTAATACCCTTATTGAAAAATCGCCTTTTATGTATGAAGAACAGGCTTTTATGTATATTCTAGAAGATATGCCGTTTCCTGATAATGATAGATTTAATGAAGAACTGGCAGAAGTTGTCTCCGGGATATTAGATTTTTTACCCGGGCGTATTTTAATACTTTTTACTTCTCAGGCCCAGATGAAAAAGGCTGCTCGCCTTTTGCGGCCTATCTGCGATAGCAAGGGGGTTAAGCTTCTGGTACAAAATGAAGACGGAGAGGCGGCTTCTTTGGTAAATGAGTATATAACTTGCCCGAATGCGGTTTTGATGGGGCTTGATACCTTCTGGGAAGGAATTGACTTAAAAGGAGAACTTTTAAAGTGCCTTATCATTACTAAGCTTCCTTTCCGTTCTCCGGATGAGCCTTTTGCCCGGGCAGCGAGCCTTTATTTCAGTTTGCAGGGCCAAAATACATTTACCAGCTTTATGCTGCCTGATGCGGTAATCCGTTTTAAACAAGGAGTAGGAAGGCTCATTCGCAGTGAACAGGACAGGGGGATAATAATTGTCCTGGACAGCCGCCTGGAGAAGAAAGCTTATGGCAGTATCTTTAAAAATAATACTCCGGTGAAGAATATAAAAAAATTATCCCAAGAGGAATTTAAAAGAAATGTGGCTGCCTGGTTAGGTTTTATTTTATGATAATAACCCAATTATCCCGGCTTTATGCTTGTTCGATTTAATTTTAGGTTGTTTTTAGTTTTTTTCTAATAAAAAAGAACCATTCCCGGAGAAAATTCATAATATAAATTGATAAAAAAACCTTTGGTGAAAGGAGAACTGCAAGATGAAGGTGTATTATATAAGGATTCCCCGTTTTTTGCGTAATTTACTTTTAAAAGTATGGGGTTAAGTTTTCAGGTAAAATAACCAGGGAGGGATACCAGTGTCTGTTTTCCGTATCATAATGGGAGCCGGTTTTATTGCGGCTGGCTTAATCTTATGGTGTCTCTCCAAACTATGTTTTTAATCACTCAAACCAATACCTAAAATTCCCCCTAATCCCCCTGCAATTATGCAAAAGAGCAGGGTAGAGAAAAACGAAGCCATATTTATGGTAGAATTGGCGAAGAGAAGAGTAGCAATAAACATAATAATAAAGAAAGCTATTCCAGTACTTATACCTCTTATCAACCCACGATTGCCGTGGAATTTGGTTATAGAACAGGCAGCGGTAAATACGGCAATTATAATTATTATTTTTCCCAGCGGTGCCTGCAGAGTTTCTTTAAGACTGGTGTAATAGATTATAGTTGCAGAAAGCAGACATAAAATGCAAGATAAAATCAGGGCTTTGCCTAAAGCCTTTACCTCAATAGAAGCTTTGCATTTCATAATAAAACACCTCCTCAAGAAAAAAATTATGAGGAGGTTAGTTTTTTTATTACAAAATTTATCCCCGGTTTATATAAGCTGTACCCAGACTTGCCTGGTACGGGGGCCATCAAATTCGGCAAGGAGGATCCCCTGCCAGGTACCCAGTTTAAGATAACCTTTTTCCACAGGTATAATTTGAAAGCAGCCTAAGAGGCTGGCTTTTATATGGGCGTCCGAATTCCCTTCACTATGTTTAAATTGGGTGTTAGGTGGTACTAATAAACGGAGGCCTTTTAGCATGTCTTTTTTCACATCCGGGTCAGCATTCTCATTTATAGTTAGGGCAGCTGTAGTATGAGGTATATATACAAGACAAGCTTTGGCATCTGCCCCGTGTTCTGAAACTAGCCTGGCAATTTGGGGGGTGATATCGATAATTTCCTCTTGGTTTTTACTTTGGACTTCTATTTTAAACATCTGCTCATCTCCTTATTTTGGGCTGTATTATATCTAAATATAAGGCATAAATATGTAAAAAACCAGACGGAGCGAAAAAAGTTTTATGTCTTTTGCTTATTTGCTTTTAATAAGTACGGGAGCCGGAGCTTGTACTGCTTTGGGAGCTGTTTTGCTTTTTATAAAGAAAAATTGGAGCAATCGTAGTCTGGCAGTATTTTTAGGTTTGGCGTCCGGGGTTATGGTGGGGGTAGTAGTTTTTGACCTTATACCTTCTTTTTTGTTTTTTCCTGGCTGGGTTAAAGGAGTATATGGCATCCTGGCCGGGTTGTTTTTGCTTTTTCTATTGGAACATTTTTTATTGCGCAACCTTATGCCAAAACAAACCCTGGTTGGCCTGGGATATTTGATAATGCTGGGGATAGCTATGCATGATTTTCCTGAAGGTATGGCTATTGCTCTGGGGCATGAGATGAAAGCTAGAACCGGATTAGTAATAGCCCTGGCCATAGGTATTCATAATATTCCCGAAGGTATGGCTATTGCTGCTCCTTTAATTATGGCCGGCTTAAGCCGGATAAAAATTTTAATACAGGCTTTGCTGGTAGGAATTATAACCCCTTTGGGAACTATAATAGGCAGGGCTACTGTTTTATTATTGCCGGGGATACTTCCTTTTCTTTTAGGTTTAGCTTCCGGTATAATGCTTTATCTTGTTATATATCAGCTCTGGCCACAGGCCAATTTAAAAGGAAAAAAGGAAAAATGGAAAGGTTTCTGGCTGGGAATATTTATCATTTTGCTGGCAACATTTTTATAATTGATTTTCGGAAAAGTTAAGTATAAAATGATTTCCCCTGTTCAAAATAATTTTAAAATGTAATAGAGGGGTTAACCAGAGATGCACAATTTATTTTTTTTGGCTCTAGCTGCTCTGTCCGGCGCAGCTATGGCTTTACAGGGAACTTTCAATGCTGCTTTGGGTAAAGTGCTTGGAATATGGCATTCTACTCTTCTGGTTCATATTATTGGTACCGTGTCGACCTTAATTATTATGCTTATTATCGGAGCCAAGATGAGTAATTTTTCTAAAATAGCCCAGGTACCATGGTATGCTTTTTTAGGAGGACTGCTCAATGTAGTTATAATCTATGCGGTTGCCCGCAGTATACCTAAAATCGGAGTGGGCAATGCTACCACAGCTATCATTGTAGCTCAGGTTTTAACTGCAGTTTTAATCGATGCTTTGGGGGCCTTTGGTATGAAAAAATATGAGTTCCATTATTTGGATCTACTAGGTATAGCCCTTTTAGCGGCAGGTGCTCGTATATTGCTTATAGACTGAAATTTTTTATACGACCAGGGCAGAGAGCAAAGAGATTAAAAGCACTATTATACCGATCAGGGTAAAGGTGATCCCTCCTAAAAAACACCAGAAAGGTACAGGAATAAGATGCAGGGCTAATTCCAGGTAATAGCTTACCACATCTTCTTTTTTAATTTCTGCCAGGAGGAGGTCAGCTTTTTTATAGGTAATATAAGCATACAGCATGCTGATTAAGCCAATTATAATGAGGCTAATTCCTATAGACACAATAATCTCCTTTCTTTTCTGGTAAAGTCCATGTATTATTATATTGAATTTAGACTGGTTAGTAAATTTAAAAATTTCCTGCCCGCAAGGCAGGATTTTTATTTATAATAGAATAAATAATAGAATAAATGTTTGGTTTAGGAGACGGTTTTATGTGGAATGTACAGATGGTAAAAGATTTGCGACAATTTAATGTCTACATTAAGACAGCTTCGAAAGCTATTCCTCACCGGGAAGAACTGCGAAAAGCCTTAAGCTTGTGGGGGACATTCAGGTTAGGAGAGAAGATCCCCTCTTTAAAGCTTAAAGAATTACTGGGGGAGCGAACGATTGCTGCTGTTGATGGTTCAAGGATTGAATATGCTTCTTTTTATCCTTATAGTTTAGTTTTGCTGCGCACTTTAGGCAAGTGTACAGGTAGAGAAGATTTAGAAAAGAGCAAGGTTATAACTCCATTACACGCAGAAACAGCTGCTTTAGTGTATAAAAAAAAGGAAAAGGAAGGGATAGGGGAGGAGGAGGCTTACAGGCTGTACCTCAAGGAAGAATTAGCCCATCTAGAAATCTTAACCGCTCTGGAAATAGCAGAGAAATATAAACCCTGCCTGCTTATGCTGGATGGAGGTTTTTTGCTTTTTGATCAATTTGCCGAATGGAGAAAGCTTTATAAGTTTTGTCTGGAAAATGACATAATTCTGGTAGGGATTATTGAAGAGGTAGCTACTTCCGTTTTGGCTAAATGGCTGGATTTGCGTCTAGACCATAGCCTGCGCATATATGATAGAGAAATTTTATTTGGCCTTTTGGATAAGGGTGAGTATCTGCTTTTTGCTGCTGACAAAAATATAAAGAAAAATTACCACACCGTTTTTGCCCGGTTAGGAAGTTTGCCCCAGGCTATTGGCTGTGATTTTTTAGCTGAACAAAGAGAAAAAATAACCCAAGCCATGAATCTGCTTTATACTTTAACCCCTCGTCACGGCCAGGGAATACCTCTGTGGCTGCAGATAACCGATGCTAAAGTCCGTCTGCGCAAAAAAGAAACGGAAAAACTTATTGAAAACTGTTTAGAACCGGAATTAAGGGAACTTTTTTTCCGGGCTAACCGCGAGAGAAGAGCTTTTTAAGTTAAAAGAGAGGTGATTAGATGCAGGTTGTAGGCATGACTAATGAACGTGAAGTGTGGATAGCTTCAAATACGGAAAAATTCAGGCTTAATGAACTGGTTATTATCGAAGATGAGGAACTTAATAATCCAGTAGGGGAAGTTATAGAAACTTATGCTTTAAACCCTTTTATTCCCGGGGTTGATGAAAAATCTTCTATCCTGGTGGATCAGGAAGTAGTAGCTTCTTTGAGCAGTTTAGGTTATAACCTTGAGGAAGAAATGATATATACGGCTAAAGTACGGATATTAAGCGAACTTTTTTATCCGATAAGTACCGGGGCCAAAGTTCGTTATCCCTGTTTTGCGGAAGTAGAAGAGCTGCTATTAAAAACTTCTCCTGATAAAGGACTAGCTTTAGGAGTAATATTAGGGACTGAAGGGCTTACCGCTTCTCTTCCCCTTCCTTATCGCAGGGTGGCTCCTTTATATGAAAAAGGGGAGATTAAACCCCAAACAGGAGTTCCTTTTATTTTCGATTACCGGGCTATGAACAATTATCCTCATATCGGGGTATTTGGGGGGTCAGGTTCGGGAAAATCTTTTGGCCTTCGGGTTTTAATTGAAGAGCTTATAAAAAAACGCGTACCGTTGCTCGTTTTTGATCCCCACTATGAGATGAGTTTTAATGAAGTTTTTCATCCCGGCCTTCCTGATGATTTTAAGGAAACTTTTGCCGATCGCTGCCTTATTTTAACAGTAGGTGATGATACAGGGGTAAAGTTTGAAGCTTTAACCCCGGCTGATCTCTGTAATCTTTTAAGTGCGGTAAGCCCCATTACCGAAGCTATGGAAAATGCGGTAACCTCAATCCTGGAAAGAGGAGATAGTTTTACTACTTTTAACCAGCGTCTTAATGATCTGATGTCTCTTTTAGAAAGCCCTAATGATGATGATTTTAAAAAAAGTTTTATGGCCAGCTGTCAAAATATTGATGAGAAAAAAAGAGAAGCTTATCTGAACCGGCTTATGGCTCTTAAAAAACAGGTGGGGCAACTCAGTACCTTGAAATCGATAAATTGGCGTCTTAATCGTCTGGAAAGACAGGGTATTTTTAGGGATCAGGGGATAAGGCAGATTGAGGAAGGGCTTAAAGCGCAAAAGGCAGTTATCGTAAGGGGAAGCATATGGATGCTCAAGGTTTATGCGGCTTATGTGCTGCGCAGCCTTTATGGCAAAAGGAGAGTTTATCGGGACGCGCTGCAGAAAGGAGAAAGAGCAGAGGAAAAGTTCCCGCCTTTTGTTGTAGTTACGGATGAGGCTCATAATTTTGCTCCCCGCGGCGAACAAAATGTCCCTTCCCGGCGGGAGATAAGAGAAATAGCTCAGGAAGGGAGAAAATATGGGGTTTTTTTAGTTTTGGCCACCCAGCGGCCGGCTCTGCTTGATGATACCGTAAATGCCCAGCTTAATACCAAGATAATCTTTCGCACCGTCCGCTCACATGATTTGAATGTTATAAGGGAAGAAACCGATATGGGAAGTGAAGAGATAAAAAGGCTGCCTTATCTTCCTTCCGGCACGGGGTTTGTTTCTTCACCTGTATTTGGCCGTACTATACCGATAAGGGTTAGAGCGGCCAAAACCAGCAGTCCGCACCAGATAAATCCTTTTGATGAGCTGGAAACAGTTGATGAACGCGATGGAGAAATAATGAATATCATAAAAGAATGTTTGCCTGTAAATGCTTCTAACCTAGTTGATCTTATACAGAGATTAGAAGCATGTGGTTTTATACTGAGCCAGGAAAGGATAATCAATTACCTGGATATGATGGTAGAAAGAGGAGAAATCAAGCGGGAAGAAAATCGGATTGTCGGATATATCTACCGCTTGGCTTAAACCTTATCTGGAGGGAAAGGAAAGAGAGAAAATGCGTTTGCTTTATTTTACCGATACCCATCTGCGAGGCAATACTCCGCAAAGCCGGCTGGATAATTTGCCTGAAACTTTGAAGAGTAAACTGGAAGAAGTAGTAAAGCTGGCTGCTGATCTTAAGGTAGATTACATACTGCATGGAGGAGATTTTTTTGATAGCCCCAGCCCCTCCCTGGCAGTTAGTGGCGATTTGCTGGAATGTTTCCGCCAGTTCTCATGCCCGGTTTATGCTATAAGTGGAAATCACGATCTTTTTGGCGGTAATATCCATTCTTTAAACCGCACCCTTTTAGGTTTTTTACACCGCTTAGGCTTTATAAGGCTTGTGCTACCTGGGGAAAAGATATATCTAAAAAAACATGATACAGTTTTACAGCTTACCGGACAGCCTTATCACTATGAGATTGACCAGCGGGATCCTCACCTTGATTATGCCGTAAAGAAAGAAAATGCCGACCTGGCTTTGCATATGGTACACGGTATGCTTTTGGAACGGCCGCTTCCTAAGGAGGCTAACTTTACTTTAATCGACAGGATTAAGGATACAGAAGCTGATATAACTTTATGTGGACACTACCACTCGGGTTTGGGGATAATCGAGAAAGAGGGGAAAATTTTTGCCAATCCGGGAGCGCTGGTAAGGCTTAGCAACGATAAACAGGAGATGACGCGCAGGGTAGGGGTAATTTTAGTAAAACTGGAGGGAGAAAAGCCGGTTTGTGAATTTATACCTCTCATTTCCGCGCGTCCGGGAAATGAAGTTTTAACCAGGGAAGAAATCGAACACAGATCAGATTTAAGGATTAAACTGGCTAATTTTATAAAGGAAGTGAGACAGAATGCGGAATTTGAGAGGATGAATGCCCGGCGTATAATTGAAGAAATAGCTCGAGGTGAGGCTATTGACAAGGAGGCTAAAGAAGAAGCCTTAAAAAGAATCGCCTGGGTAGAGGAAGAGTTGCGGTCGAAAAGAGTGAGGGAGATAAGATGAAGTATTTAAAGTATCTCTATATAAAAAATTTTCAATCCCATAAAGATACCGTGGTTGAATTTAGTCCCGGCCTTAATATCCTGGTAGGAGAGTCAGACCAGGGCAAAACCGCGGTAATAAGGGCCTTGCGCTGGCTCTATTACAATAAATCCCCTAAGGGCGACTTTATAAGGATAGGAGAAGATTACTGTTCCGTAACTGCCGAATTGAGTGATGGAACCAGGGTTAGCCGGATAAAAAAAGGGAAAAAGATCAACCGCTATGAAATAAAATATCCCGATGGCACCAATTATGTTGAAGATAAAGTGGGTAACCAGGTTCCGGAAAGGGTACAGGAAATATTAGGGAATGGCCGCCTGTATATTGACAGTGACAAGTATATAGATATAAGCATAGCTTCTCAGCTGGAACCTCCATTTTTACTTACAGAATCAGATGGAGACAAAGCTAAAATCATTGGCCTTATAGCTGATCTGGATATTATCGATGCAGCCGGAAGAAGGCTTCTTCTGGATATCAATCAGGCTAATGGCAGAAAAAAAGATTTAGAAGAGGAGATAAAAAACCTTAACCGGGAACTGGAAGCCTATGATGATTTGGATTATAAAAAATCTATTTTGGAGAAAGGACAGAGACTTTTAAACACTATCGCCCAAAAAGAACAGCTTTTAACCCGCTTACAGGAGATGAAGGACCGCTGGATAAGATTAAACCAGGAATTAGCCTGGATCAATAATAAAATAGAAGAGATGGCAACGATAGAACAGGTGGAAAAATATTATAGGGCAATTGCAGAAAAAAAGGCCAGTATTAATTCTCTACAGGAGTTGCAGGAACGGTGGGCAAAAATAAATTTTGCCTGGAAGGATTGTGCAGAAAAATTAAAAAAGCTTGAAGTCCTGGAAGAACTTGCCCGGCAAAGAGAAAGGATAGAAGAAGTTTTTAAAGTGTTGAATAACATTTCTAATATGGAGAATAGAAAAGGAGAATTGCTTGTAAGGCTTATTCAGGTTGATAACACTCTAGAGCAGATGAAAAATCTCGAGGAGGCAGAAAACATAATAGCTTCCCTGTGGGAAAAGAGAAATTTAGGTTTTGAACTGCAAAAAGTTAAAAAAGAAATAAATGATAAAGAAAAGAGACTTGAAGAAATAAAAGAGATTTTAGAACAAACAGGAGCTTTGGAAAGAGGGGAAAAAATAAATCAGGCTTTAGCTTTAAATTTGCAGAAATATTATCAATTGCTGGATATAAAAGAAGCCTGTGCCCAAAAGGAAATAGAACATGCGCAAATTTTAAAAAGATTAAAAAAATTAGAGGAAAATTATACCTCTTTGCTGAATGAATATATTGCCGTTTTGCAAGAAGCCGGCAGATGTCCTACCTGTAATACCAGAATAGATGAATTTGCCATTGAACAGATAAAACAGAGCCTTAATCTGGTTTAGGGGGAGGAAAAATATGGATAAAAATCTCACCTATGAAGAAAAGATAAAAAGGCTGGATGAAGCCTTAAAGAAAGCCCGAGATGAAAGAACCAGTGCTTTAACTACGAAAAAGCATTTAGAAAAAGAACTAGCTGAGCTCCGGAAAAAGGCAGAAGAAATGGGAGTTGACCCTGATAAGCTGGGAGAAAAGATTCAGGAGTTGAAAGAGGAGATAGAAAAGATGCTGGAAGAAGCCAAAAACCTTTTGCCGCCTGAATATAGAGAAAAGGTGGGATTTTAATGGTGAAAGATGATTTGGAGCAGGCTTATGCTGCCCTAGATGCCGAGGTAAAGAGGCGAGAAGGAGAAAGGGAAAAAATAAAACAGATTATAGCCTCTTATGAAAGGGAAAAAAAAGAATTAGAAGCGAAGATAGCGCTATATGTTAAGGTGAATGAAATATATAAAAAGGCAGCTGAATATGCCCGGGAAAATTCAAAATCAGCGATTGAAAGCATTGTGTCCCGGGCACTGGAAATTATTTTTCCCGGAGATATCGCCTTTAAAATCGAATTATCCGAAAAAGGCAATAAACCTGCTGCCGATTTTCTAGTTTCTTCCACGCTGGTGAATAATCTGGTTATGGAAAGCGACCCCCAGGAAGCCCGGGGAGGGGGAGTAGTAGATATACTGTCTTTAGCTCTGCGCATAGCCCTTATGGAAACCTGCCGTATCCCCCAGCATATACCCCTGGTGCTGGATGAACCTGCCAAACATGTTTCCGATGAGTATATAAAAAATGTGGCCCTCTTTTTAGAGGAGGTGGTAAAAGCTTTTAACCGGCAGATAATAATGGTTACCCACAATCCGTATTTAGCCTCTAGCGGTGATAGGATTTACGAGGTAAAGATGGATAATGGAGAAAGCGTGGTTATCCCCAAAACTTAATGCTACCGGGTAAGCAGTTCACGGATTTTGTTTTTCAACTCTTCTTCGCTGCTGAAATTAAATGCAGCAGGGGAACCAATGCTTTCTATGAGGGCATCTAGAACAGCTCTTAAGGTTTCTTCCCGGGTAAAGGTTTTGTTTTTTATTGTATACTGGCTGGCGATTTTGCGCAGCCATTCTATCTGGTCTTCATATAAATGAGCCGGCATCTGCATAAGCGGTCTTGCCTTTTTACCTGTTTTATTCTCCCCGGGAAAAGCTGTTTTGAGCCCTGGGGTATCACTTTTGGCGGCTGGAGCATGGTTTTCTGTTTCTTCGGTTTCATTTAAGCTTGGTGTATCGTCGTTTTTGCAGCTTTGCATTTCCTCGCGCGCCAGGGCCCACTGTTCACGGGCCATTTTTTCAATAGCAGGAAAGTTTTTTATATTTTTGTGGGTTATAACCCGGTTGAACCAGCTTATTGCCTCTTTGAAGTTGCCCAGGCGACGGTTAAGTTCACCGATGAGATAGATAAGCTGCAGTTCGTTCAGGTTAGGGATATTATATCCGGAAGAGAAAGCTTCTACATAATAGTTTAAGGCTTCTTTTAAAAATTTAGCTTCTAATTGCTGATTGCCTATTTCCCGGGCAATCCAGGCAGAAGCTAGAAGTAAGCCGGCAATTTCTCCGGGAGGAGCTTTTTTAAGCTGGCTGGAACGGATAGCTAAATGAAAAGCATATAGAGCTTCTTCCGGCTTGCGCTCTTTACACAGGTCAGGAGTTTTTTCCGATTTTAGCTGAGAAAGGGCGAGAGCTATCTGCTCAGCGGTTTTACCGGGCAGTTCATTGTTGAAGGTATTGCTGGAAGCTGCATATTCACATACCGGGCATACAATAACTGAATAATAAAGGGGATTAACTCCTCTATATACCGTATGAAAATCACTTTCTTTTTTTTCCACATAAATAGCTGAACTGCGGACTGCCGGGGATTTGAAGGTAGTTTTACATATCGGGCAGGTATATTCACGGTCAAAAAATGCTTCAGCCATCTGGATCACCTCAAAGTTTATATAAAAATTAGCCATTTTTATGATAGCAGATTATGTTCAAAAAGAGATAAAAAATGTTTAGCTAAATACAAATAGTAAGGGGGTGGAAAGATGAAAATAAAAAATTTTATGAGTACGGAAATTATTAAACTAGATCCGGAACTCAGCTTACAACAAGCCTGTAGGATATTTTTGGAAAAAAAGATAGATGGAGCACCGGTAGTAAAAGAGGGTAAAATCATAGGTTTACTTACGAAAACTCATATTTTGAGGGCTTTTTATAATGGGGTTTCTCCCGGGGAACCGGTAAAAAATTTTATGACCCGGGAAGTAAAATATTTACATCCAGATACGGATATCCGTGATGTAGATATTATGTATACGGGAAGATATCCAGTATTAGAGGGGGAAAAGCTGGTAGGCTTTATTACTAAATCTGATATTATGCGCGGGCTAAACCGCTTGATAGATGAAATGTCAGGACAGCTGGAAGCAGTTATTAATTCGGCTTATAACCCTATTATTGCCATAGACCGGGAAGGGAAGATAAGGATATGGAATAAAGCGGCAGAAAAATTAGCTGATATGCCGGCAGAAAAGGTTATGGGCAAATTCATAAATGATGTCATACCAGAAAGTGAGCTTTTTAATATAGTTAAAACAGGAAAAACCGAATACGGAATTAAGCTGAAAATTAATAATATATCGGTAATAACCAACCGGGCACCTATCCTGGAAAACGGAGTAATAACCGGGGCAGTTGCTGTATTATATGATGTATCCGAAATAGAAAAAATTTCTCAGGAACTCGAATATGTCAAGTCCTTGAATCGGGAATTAGACGCCATTTTTGAAGCTTCTTTTGATGGGCTTTATATTACAGATGGGAAAGGTAAAACCTTAAGGATAAATAAAGCCATAAAGCGTATGACCGGGCTGGGAGAAAAAGAACTGCTGCACAAAACTATGAACGAACTGGTGGCAAACGGAACTTTATCCCGTTCGGCTACTTTGATAGTTTTAGAAAAGAAAAAACCGATAACTACTACCCTCACTACTATAACCGGAAAAACCTTACTGGTAAGTGCCGTGCCGGTTTTTGACGAACAGGGCGAAATAGTCAGGGTAGTAACTAATGTCAGGGATATAAGCGAACTGAACAGATTAAAACAGAAGATTGAACAGCTGGAAGGCTTGAAAAAACATTATGAATCCCAGGTAAACCAGTTAAAGGAGAAATTCTCAGGCAGATTAGTTTTTAAGAGTAAAGTAATGGAAGATATAATCTATCAGGCAGCCAGAATAGCAGAAGTAGATACTACGGTTTTAATAACCGGTGAATCAGGTACCGGCAAAGAAGTTATCGCCGAAATTATCCAGAAAAACAGCAATCGCCGGGATAAACCTTTCATAAAAATTAACTGTGCAGCTCTGCCGGAAAACCTTATTGAATCGGAATTGTTTGGTTATGAAGCAGGGGCTTTTACCGGAGCCAAAAGGGAAGGAAAGCCCGGCATGTTTGAACTGGCTGATGGTGGAACTTTGCTATTGGATGAAATTGGAGAGCTTCCGCTCCATTTACAGGTTAAACTGCTTAGAGCTCTGCAGCAGCAGGAAATATTCCGGGTAGGCGGAACCAAGCCAGTTAAGGTCGATGTCAGGATAATTGCTGTTACCAACCGCGATTTGGAAAAACAGGTGAGAATAGGAGAATTTAGAAAGGATTTATATTACAGAATCAATGTCGTTCCCCTTAACATACCCCCTTTGCGGGAGCGAAGGGAAGATATTCCTATTTTAATTAAGCATTTTCTGGATATGTTTAATAAACGCTATAATATGAACAAAAAAATGTCTGGCGAAGTTGTGGAAGTGCTGACTAGATACTATTGGCCAGGGAATATAAGACAGCTGGAAAATTTGCTGGAGAGATTGGTTATAACCAGCAATACGGAGTTAATAAGCCTAAGCGACCTTCCCGAGTATATACTATCTCATGAAAAAGCTGAAAATGAAGAGGAAGAGGCTATAGTAGTGAATCGAGTCCTGCCTTTAAAACAGGCGGTTGAGATTACCGAGAAAAAAATTTTAGAAAAAGCCTGGCAACTGTATAATTCCTGCCAGAAGACAGCGGAAGCGCTGGAGGTTGATCCGGCAACAGTTTCCCGCAAGATGCGCAAATATAAAATAGCCAATAAAAAAAATCATAAATAAAAAAAGGCGGGGGTCCGCCTAGGTTAAAAACTTTTAGCTATCCTGACGATTAGTTCTTACCCATATTTTTAAGCGTTCAGCCTCTTTTATCAGCTCATCTCGGAAATCAGGATGAGCTATATTTATGAGGGCTTCAGCCCTTTCCCAGGTACTTTTACCTTTGAGGACGGCATAGCCGAATTCGGTTACTATATAGTAGGCCAGAGAACGGGGAACAGTTACAATAGTTCCTGGATCCAGGGTTGGTTTTATACGGGAGATTACAGTTCCATCTTTAAGGGTGGTGGTAGAGCTAAGGCATATAAGCCCTTTTCCGCCTTTAGATCGGAAAGCTCCGTAGATAAAATCAAGCTGGCCTCCGGTGCCGGAAATATGTCTTCCGGCTGAGGCTTCCGAAGCTACCTGACCGTATAGATCCACTTCAATAGCATTATTTATGGCAAATACTTTATCATTTTGGGCAATCATAAGAGGGTCGTTGGTGTAATGGACAGGATAGCTGGCACAAACCGGATTATCGTGGAGGAAGTCATATAATTTGTCGGTTCCCAGAGCAAAGGTATAAACCATTTTTCCTTTATCCAGGGTTTTGTATTTACCGGTGATTCTGCCGGCTTCATACATGTCGACAAAAGAATCGACCAGCATTTCGGTGTGTACTCCTAAATCTTTAAGGTCTGATTGGGCAATCAGAGCTCCTACGGCATTAGGAAGTCCTCCTATTCCTAACTGCAGACAACAGCGGTCTTCGATGAGGTTCATAACCTGGGAGGCTATTTGGCGGTCGGTTTCCGTTATTTGGGCAGGAGGAAGATTAAAAAGCTTGGGATTATCTTCACTTTCCACAATGTAATCGACCTGCGATATGTGGACAGATTCGCTGTTTCCCCCCAGGCATATAGGAACTGAGGTATTTACTTCCACAATTACCGTTTTCGCTTTATTTATAACATAGGAAGTTATCGAGTTTGAAGGACCTAAATTGAAAAAACCTCGTTCATCCATGGGGGCTACCAGAACAAATGCTACATCAATAGTTAAGAATTCTTCGATCAATTTTTTAGCTTCATGGTAGGCTATGGGTATATAATTGCACAGGTTGTTTTCGTGCAGGCGGCGGGAAAGCGCAGAAAAATGCCAGTCATTGTAAATGAAATGTTTGCGTTCAGGATCAGCTTTAATCACTTCCGGCATAAAAGTAGTGCAGACAGCGCGTATTTTTACATCTTCCAGTTCATTAACCCTCTTGGCCAGAGCAGCATCTAAAGTTTTCGGCTGCATAGCAAATTCCCCGTATTGTACCCAGTCTCCTGATTTTACGACTTTAACTGCCTCTTCCGCAGTGACTTTTTTTTGTTTGTACTGATAATAAAAATCTTTGGCAATCGCCATTTTGACCCCTCCCCAAAAAATTTTAATTTTATATATCAGCCTCTGATTTTTAGAAGAGCAAGAAATATGCCAATAATAAAAAATGGTTGCTTTGGCCGGCTGTACCTTTATAATGGGGAGGGGAGCAGGTAATTTAACCGAGTATTTTGCGAGAATGCAAAAACTTTTTGCAATTTTGCAAAACAGTTGGCAAACTTTAATTATTAACATGATGTCATGTTATGCCCATATATTGCGCGAATGCATGGTTTTGCCAGTGAGCTTCGTGATGCTATATTTTTAAAATAGCTTCTTTAATGGTAAAATCTATTATGAATGAAAAAGATCTTCAAAGTATGGAGTGGGTTTTATGGCTTATGAATTAGGTATTATTCAAGAATTTGCTGCGGCGCACAGGCTGAACAATTACCCGGGTGATTGCAGCAATATCCATGGACATACCTGGAAGGTAGAAATAACCGTAAAAGGAAATAAGCTTGACCCTACCGGCATGCTTATAGATTTTCGCGAACTGAAAAGGATAGCTGCCAGTATAATCAAAGAAAAATATGATCACCGCTTTCTAAATGAAATAGAACCTTTTGACAGAATAAACCCGACAGCGGAAAATATAGCCCGGGAAATATACTATGATATGAAAAAAACGCTGACCCCGGTAGTCGAACTGGAAAAAGTAAAGGTTTGGGAATCACCTACCGCTTATGCGGTTTATAAGGAGGAATGAAAAGATGAAGGCGATTGCCTTGCTTTCAGGTGGGCTGGATTCAGTAGTTTCTATGCTGCTGGCTAGTAAGGAAGTTAAAGTGGAGCTGGCCATCACCATTGATTATGGGCAAAGGGCTAGAGAAAATGAAATAAAGGCTGCGCGCAATATATGCCGCATTTATAATGTAAAACATGAAGTAGTTGAACTCCCTTTTATGCATAAAATACAGTCAGATTTGATAAAGAAAGAATCACTTCCTATTACTAATCCCTGGGTACCCAACCGTAACGGTCTTTTTATAAATCTGGCGGCATGTTATGCGGAATCTATGAAGGCAGGGCTTGTGATTTGCGGATTTAACCGGGAAGAAGCGTTTAATTTTCCGGATAATTCCGAAGAATATGTTCGGGCACTTAACAATGCTCTTTATTATTCAACAACTAATCATGTAAAAGTTAAATCTTTTGTGCAGGATATGGATAAAATAGATATTATACGAACTGCTGCCGAATTAGGGCTTGATTTCAGGTATATCTGGAGCTGTTATGGAGGAGGAGAAAAGCCTTGTTTAAGATGTTCATCTTGTTTGCGCAATATGGAAGCTTTTGCCAAGGCAGGGATAAAGTATAATGAAGATTTTATTTGTTAATGAAAAAATAGATTATGATGGAACCCAGCTGGCTCCCCAGTGGATATATAATAATTTTGGCATTTTAGGAGATGCAGGAGTCGCTTTTATGGGGGAAGCAAGAGTTCCTATTGAAAATATGGTAGATCTAGCAGATGTTAAGGAAAATGCCTTTATTTATTCTCCTCTAATGCTGCACTTTATCGTAGAACATTTTGATGCTTCTTTAGAGCTGGCAGTATACAGGCAGAGAATGCTTATAGTATGCATAAAGGAAGAATTAGAAAGTTTTGGTATAAAAGTTTTACGCCTGGGCGATGATTTATATGTGGATAAAGGCAAACTTTCCGTTTCTATTGCTACGGCTTCTTTAGTTTCTACTCTTATTCATGTAGGGGTTAATATTGAAACCCGGGGAACTCCGGTTAAGACCAGTGGCTTATCTGAATTAGGCATTGCTGACATTAGTTCTTTTGCCTTTAATGTGCTTAAACGTTATGAAAGGGAGTTGGAGGGAATTTACGAAGCCCGCTGCAAAGTTAGGGGGAAATATGCTTGAAAGCTTATCTTATCGAGATTATGGAGAGTATTCAGGGGGAAGGATTAACAGCAGGCATGAGGCAGATTTTTTTGCGTTTTGGCGGATGTAATTTAAGATGTAGTTACTGTGATACGGGGGCTTCACTGGCAACACCTGAAGAAGGTTTTTTTTATCCGCAAGCAGGTAATAGCCGATCTAAGGAAGCTTTTAAAAATCCCCTGGATACCTTATCTGTTATAGAGCTGGTCAGGAGATTTTCTTCTTCCTGGATAAGCTTTACGGGGGGAGAGCCTCTTTTGTGGTCAGACTTTGTGCGGGAATTAGGTTTAAAGCTTAAGCCGGCAGGCTATAGATTTTTGCTGGAAACTAATGGAACTCTCGTAGAAGAATTGGACAAGTGTCTTCCCCTAGTTGATCTTATAAGCATGGATTTTAAACTTCCTTCCGCTACCGGCAAAGATAACTGGGATAATCATTATTTTTTTCTTAGGGAAGCGGTTACCAAACCTTGTTATGTAAAAATAGTTGCCAACCAGGATACCAGGGAAGATGAAATATACCAGGCATTTGATATAATAGGGAAAATTGACCGCAAAATTCCGGTTTATTTGCAGCCAGTGACTAAAGAAGGAAGGCCTGATCTTAAATTATTGCCTTTCTTGCTCAGAATGCAGGAAAAAGGATTGAATAGGCTGGAGGATGTAAGGATAATGCCGCAGCTGCATGTTTTTTTAGGTTTAATGTGAATTTTACTTGCCAAAATTTATTAATAAACTTGTAAGCTAGCGTATATTAAAATACAATATAACAGGGAAAGGAGAAATTCCGCTATGGAAGAAGATAAAAATAAGTTAGAAATTATTGCTACCAAAACTTTACCGGCCAGTGATGATTTAGTGCGTTTGGTTGATTTTTTAAATAAAAACCTGAAAAGCAAAAGGATAATGTTTGGCATTACCAAAGATAAAGAAAAAGATGAAATGACCATAAGTATTTATGAGTTTTAAATCTGGGGGGGAAGAGATGAGTAAGGCACTTAAAGATTTTATCAAAGAAACTGTAAGTGTAGTGGTAATTGCTTTTATACTGGCTATGCTCCTCAGAACTTATGTTATAGAGGGCCGCATAATCCCTACCGGTTCTATGCTTCCTACTCTACAATTGCAGGATAGGGTAATGGTAAACAAGTTTATTTATTATTTTAAGGAGCCCCAGCGCGGGGATATTATCGTTTTTAGACCTCCGGAGGCTATTAATGCCAAGGAAGATTACATAAAAAGAGTTATCGGGCTTCCGGGAGAAAAAGTAGAAATGAAAAACGGCAGGGTATATATAAATGATAAACCGCTTAAAGAACCTTACTTATATGAGCCTTTAGATTATGAATATGGTCCGGTATGGGTGCCTGAAGATAGTTTTTTAGTCTTAGGAGACAACCGCAATCATAGCTTTGACAGTCATATGTGGAATGCCTGGCTTACCAGGGATCACATAAAAGGCAAGGCTTTTATGGTTTACTGGCCTATAAATCACATTCACTTGCTGGAACGAGGTGTAAGTTTTGATGAGGATACTGGTAACTAATGATGATGGTATTCATGCAGGAGGGATAAATGCTTTAATAAAAAGCCTGGGAGAAATAGCAGAAGTGTATGTAGCCGCACCGGATCGGGAAAGAAGTGGGACTGGTCATTCGATAACGGTTTTTGAGCCTATTCGGGTAAAGGAGATAAAGGTTCCCCTGGCTAAAAAAGCCTGGATAATAGGGGGAACCCCGGTTGATTGTGTAAAGCTGGCGATGAGCAAACTGGTCGAAGAGGTGGATTTAGTCGTTTCCGGGATAAATCACGGCCCTAACTTAGGAACTGATGTATTATATTCGGGAACTGTTTCGGCGGCGGCAGAGGGAGTCATAATGGGGGCTCCTGCTATTGCCGTATCTTTAGATTGCTTTGATGAAGAGCCTGATTTTGCTTATGCGGCTGAATTTGCCCGTAAAGTGGTAAAAATGGCCTTTGAAAAGGGGATAAAAAAGACTACCCTTTTAAACATCAATATTCCAGCAGTTAAGCTGGAAGATATAAAAGGCATTCGGGTTACCAAGCTGGGGGTAAGGAATTATGAAAACCTTTTTGAAGAGAGAAAAGATCCTAGGGGTAATACTTATTTCTGGTTAGGAGGGGGAATAAAAGAGGAACAGCAGGATGAAGATAGTGATGTGCTGGCAGTTAAAGAAGGCTATATAAGCATAACACCTATACACCTGGATTTGACTGATTATAAGCTTCTAAATGAATATAAAAAATATTTCACCAAGGATTTTATAAAAAAATAGCGAATTACATAAATAAGAGCGGCCTTACACCTCAAGCTTCGGGCAAATACATAACCCGAAACCGTTTGTTTTTTTAATTTGGGAAAATTTTTATAGCTAAATTGTAAGGAGGTTGTTGAATGAAGGTTTATCCCACCAGTAAAATTCGCAATATTGCTCTTGTCGGGCATGGAGGCACTGGAAAAACTTCTCTGGCCGAAGCTATGATCTATAATACAGGGGCTACCAAGCGGTTGGGCAAGGTAGATGATGGGAATACGGTAGCCGACTTTTTACCGGAAGAGATAAAGAAAAAGATTACTATCAGCACCGCTCTGGTACCTTGTGAATATAAGGACTATAAGATAAATGTCCTTGATACCCCGGGATATGCTGATTTCTATTTTGAAGTTATAGGTGCCATGCGGGTAGTAGAAACGATGGTAGTGCTGCTGTCTGCCAATGCGGGAGTAGAAGTGCAGACCGAGGTGGTATGGGAAGATTTCCCTGACATACCTAAGCTGGCCTTTGTTAATAAAATGGATCGTGAAAATGCTGATTTTTATAAAGTTCTGGAAGACATGAAGAGGCTTCCGGGAGGAGGCCATATTGTGCCTGTGCAGCTTCCCATAGGTGCGGAGGATAAATTTAGAGGTGTAGTCGATTTAATAAAGATGAAGGCCCTGATTTTTGAAAAAGGAACGGGCAAGATAAGCGAAGAAGAAATACCTGCCGATATGCTCGATGATGCTGAAACTTACCGGGAAGCTTTAATTGAAGCAGCTGCTGAAGCCGATGATGAACTGCTTACTAAATATTTAGAGGGTGAAACCCTGACTGATGATGAAATAATGCGGGGAATTAAGGCGGCAGCGGTGAAAGGCTCTGCTGTGTTCGTATTTTGTGGCTCTGCGGTCAACAATATGGGGGTAACCCCTTTAATGGATTTTATTGTTGAATGTGCTGCTGATCCTTCGCATAATCCTCTGGTGGCCGGTAAAGATTTAGAGAAAGAGCCTCTGGCGGCTCAGGTTTTCAAGACTATTGCCGACCCTTATATAGGCAGATTAAGTATGCTGCGCATTTTTACAGGCAAAATGAAGTCAGACAGCGTAGTGTATAATGCCAATAAAGAAAAAGAAGAAAAAATTGCCCAGCTTCTGGTGATGAGCGGCAAAGAACAGCATCCGGTTCCGGAAGCTTATCCGGGTGATATAGTTGCGGTTGCCAAATTGTCTCTTACTTCTACGGGTGATACTCTTACCGTCAAAGCAAGTCCTGTAGTACTAGATCCTATCGAATTCCCTGAACCTACCTTGAGTATGGCTATTGCACCTAAATCTAAAGGTGATGAAGACAAATTGAGCAGTGCTGTACAAAAACTCCTCGAAGAAGATCCTGCCATAAGGATTGCCAAAAATGCCGAAACTAAACAGACTATTCTCACCTGTATGGGAGATACCCATGTAGAAATTGTTTTAGAAAAATTAGCCCGCAAATTCGGAGTTGATGTTGAATCAAGAGAAATGAAGATTCCTTATCGGGAAACTATCCGCAAGCCGGTAGAGGCTGAAGGTAAGCATAAAAAACAGAGCGGTGGTCATGGACAGTATGGTCATGTAAAGATTAAATTTGAGCCTTATCCTGATGGAGACTTCTTATTTGAAGAAAGTATTTTCGGGGGAGCAGTTCCCAAACAGTATTTCCCGGCGGTAGAAAAAGGGCTGCTGGAAGCCATGGAAGAAGGAGTCCTGGCAGGATATCCGGTAGTTAATATTAAAGCCAATCTTTTTGATGGGTCTTATCATTCAGTTGACTCTTCAGAAATGGCTTTTAAACTGGCCGCCAGACTTGCTTTCCGTAAAGGTATGGAAGCCGCTAACCCTGTATTGTTAGAGCCTATAATGAATGTGGAAATAATAGTGCCGGAAAACTTTATGGGGGATATTATAGGCGACTTGAACAGTAAACGGGGAAGAGTCCTGGGCATGGAACCTTATGGAAAAGGTAAACAGCTTATAAAAGCTCAGGTTCCTTTAGCAGAAATGGCGCGTTATACTATCGACCTCAAATCATTAACCCAGGGGAGAGGAAAATTCAAGATGGAGTTCTCTCACTATGAAGAAGTTCCGGCTCATATCCAGGATAAAATAGTAGAAAAAGCCAGACAGGAAAGGGAACAGGCAGAAAAATAATTTAAGGGGGCTGATGCCCCCTTACAGGCTGTCGACAAAGTCATTGTTGGCAGCCGTTTTTATTTTATTTATAATATATAAAGGAAATAGAGCAATAAATTCCTAAAAAAGTAACAAATT
>NZ_FQWY01000082.1 GCF_900129805.1 Thermosyntropha lipolytica DSM 11003 | reverse complement strand
AAGATAGAGATGTTAAGGGGAGCTATTATCGAAGGCTTTAAGGCGGCAGAGGCGGTATTGGGCGGACTGCCTGAGATATCGAAAAAGACTTATGAGCTTGTAATGCAAAAACTGGATGCCTGGATGGAGGATAGGATGTGACATTGCAAAAATGAGGCTATTGGAGGTTATTTCGATACCACCGAACGATATGTCTGAATACAAGCTACACCTCGCAATTGGTGCGAAGGACAAGAAGGAACCTCTTTATGAACTAGCCAAATCAATAGATAGCTTTAAGTTATGGCAGGAAGAGCAAAGCAAAAAAAACTTTGAAAGAGATTTCATATTGGCTTTGATATACTATAAGCCTGATGAATGGATATTTGGTGGTGTTTATCGGCGATTAGGTGTGAAGAAAATTGCAAATAAATATATGTATGAGACGGAACTTCTAGATGTCAGAACAGAATTAATCGGACGGTTAATAGTCAGGTTTCGCAGACCGGGCAGGCAGTCGTATCTTTATCTTGAAAATTGGGCAGATAAAATTGAAGTAGTAGAAATATTGAGAGAACCTTATAGCGTTGCTCCTTTTCCAGGTTACGAGAACGTAATAATAGATTTCAATCTTTTAAAGACAATTATAGATAAAGAAGAAATTTCATGGAAAGCGGGCCTTTCTTCTGTTAAGGGGGTTTACATTATTACGGATAAAACCAATGGGAAAAAGTATGTGGGAGTAGCTTATGGAGAAGATTCCTTTTGGAGCAGATGGGCTTCTTATGCTAAAAGCGGACACGGGGAAAACAAGGAGTTAAAAGATCTTATTCAGAGCATGGGAATAGAGTATGCTTCGAACTTCCAATTTGCTATTTTGGAAATTATAACGAACACTGCTAGCGATCAGGAGTTAATTGAACGGGAAGAACACTGGAAGAAGGTCTTTATGTCTAGACAGTTTGGGTACAATAGGAATTAATTTTATAGCAAAAAGGCAACAACCCGCAGCGGGTAAGCAGGTCAAGTCAGGTTCTAAGCTGGCTGAACCCACAAAGAAGGCATGGGAAGTATCAAGAAGAAATATTCTGCATGGGGTCTTATAACCTTCTAAGAGCGGTCCTAATGGAACACAAATATATCCCTGACGCCTAAACTCCAATAAATTGTTAAATTGTATCGAAAATTAGGTCATAAGCCAGATAATCTACCATCTATTAATAAAAAGAGATTTATCAGCAGGTGGCTTTTATTTTGCCCGGAAAAGGCCTGAAATCAAGGCTTTACGAGGGTTTTGGTTTAAACAGCTGCCGTTTTCAGTAGGCTGTTTTAATATAAGCAGCAGATTTAATTTATTTTTAGGTAAGCTCCATACCGTAGTAATCGTTTGACATTAGGTAGGGGTGTGCATTTTTAAGATAAATCGTTAAACATTAGAATAGTTGAATAATGTATCTTCTTGAAATTGACAGATAAGCACGCAAAGTTTGATACCAGGCAAAATCCAGTATTATCGGGGTTTGCGACGATTTGGCTTTAAGATAAGGCACCGTTTTAAGGTGGTGTTTTTTGTTTTTCTGCACCTTTTCGTTAAAAGGTGCACACCCCCTTATGGGGGAATGGGGAATCGCTAAAAGGTTGGGGGTGGAGTGGTTGGGCGATAAATATGGCGATCGGCAAGGGGGCTTCTGGCAGGAAAATGGATATTTTTGCCGAATAACCACAAAGATGGCAGCTAAATGGTTATGCTTGTTTGCCTTGTTCTGGCTGTTCTGGATAAAAAATATCGCAAAACCAGTTTTGTAAAAAGCTTGTTCGGGCAAAAAGAGGCAGAAAGGAGCCTTTTCATGAGTGAAATAAACATCCATGACCGGTTTTTTAAAAAATACCTGGAAAATCCCCGCATAGCAGG
>NZ_FQWY01000047.1 GCF_900129805.1 Thermosyntropha lipolytica DSM 11003 | reverse complement strand
CTTACCATGTATTTCAAGAGCTGCAAGGCTGTATGTTCATAGAAGTAGCTTTTATGTTCGATCAGGAAATAGATATACAGATCTTCTCCGCTTTTTAACCTGGTCTTGAAGAGAAGATCAGAATAGGCTTCTTTTAGTTCTTCATCTATGAATCCGGTCTTATTGGAAGTAAGGTTTGATAGATCAGCTATCTTTTTTATTCCCTCCGGCAGGATGTAGGAGAGAAAACTCCCTGCTATGCGGGGATTTTCCAAATATTTTTTGAAAAACCGGTCATGGATGTTTATTTCATTCATGAAAAGGCTCCTTTCTACCTCTTTTTGCCCGAACAAGCTTTTTACAAAACTGGTTTTGCGATACTTTTTAATCCAGAAAAGCCAGAACAAGGCAAACAAGCATAACCATTTGACTGCCATCTTGGTGGTTATTCGGCAAAAATATCCATTTTCCTGCCAGAAGGGTAAATGTCAGCATAAAATTGAACCAGAAAAGGACTTTTCGTTACAGCACAAAAGAACTGTCCCTGTGTGTTAAAACTGTGTGTTTGCCGCTAAATAAAAAACGAGACTTTTAAAAAGTCCCGTAATTTCTGGCTTTTAATGGTGGGTCGTACAGGATTCGAACCTGTGACTTCTTCCGCGTCAAGGAAGCACTCTCCCGCTGAGTTAACGACCCATGCTTTTCTTTTTTCGCTTTTCATTATATATGCTTTAAGGGGTAAAATCAAGGGGTAAGACGAAAGGGGGATTTAAAGGCAGGAGAATTTCTTCACATTAAAACAGCCACCAAGGTTTTTCCTTAATGGCTGTTTTTTCAATCATCTTCTTCGGCTTCATCTTCATCGATGTGTTCGAGGCCGATTTCCCGCAGGATTTCATCGATCAACCTGTAGTCCACTCTTCATCCCTCCTTTCCATGACTCCATTATATCACTCTTTCCTCATTATATGTCATGGATGTAAACTGGCTGTTAACCGGAGGTAAGAAATGAACCACGAATATTTTTAGAATCAGGCTTTTATTTATGTTAAGTTGTGATTATTATTATATAACTCCCGCAAGTTTTTTTCAATAGGCTGAATAACCGGAATTTCGTCATCATTTTCCCCCGCTGCCCCCAGCTCCTTGAAGCGGCGCGCTGACACGAAAACCCTGGTTTCCAGAGAAGCTACCAGTTTGTTGAAATTACTTACCGCATCATCCAGGTTTTTGCGCAGTTTGCCTACATGCTCAGCCAGGGTGCCAAGCCGCTCGTAGAGTTCTTTGCCCAGCCTCTTTATCTCCTGCGCATTCTGGTTTATTTTTTCCTGCCGCCAGCCGTAGGCAACAGCTCTTAAAAGGGCAATCAGGGTGGTAGGGGTAGCTAGGATAACCTGCCTTTCCGCTCCGTATTCGATAAGGAAGGGGTCGGCTTGCAGAGCCGCACTGAAAAAGGCTTCGCCGGGAATAAAGAGGACGACGAATTCAGGAGTCGCTTCCATGTCAGCATAGTACTCTTTTTTGTTAAGCTGGTTTATGTGATTTTTTATATGCTGGGCATGGAGTTTTATTTTTTCCTCCCTTTCTTCCTCGCTTCTGGCCTCAACGGCCTCCAGATAAGCTTCCAGGGGGGTTTTACAGTCCACGATTATATAGCGGCCGCCCGGCAGGTTTATGATCATATCCGGCCTTAATTTTCCTTTTTCGGAAGATAAGGTGGGCTGTTCTATAAAATCGCAGTAGGCTACCATACCTGCCAGTTCTACTACTCTTTTTAGCTGGATTTCCCCCCATCTTCCCCGCATTTGCGGCTTTCTTAAGGCGTTTACCAGGCTGGAGGTTTCTTCTTTCAGCTTTAGCTGGGTTTCGGCCATATTTTTCACCTGTTCCATAAGGCTGGCATAAGCACCGGTGCGTTCTTTTTCCAGCCAGTTTATCTTTTCTTCCATCTTGTTCAGGGCTTCTTTTAACGGGGATACCAGTTCTTTTATGCTTTTTTGCCTTTCCTCCAGGTCGCTTTTTGCTCCTTCCTGGTATTTATCAAGAATAGTCTTTGCCAGTTCCAGAAAAGACTGGTTATTGCTCTTTAAGGCTTCAGCTGATAAGGCTTTGAAAGCATCGGAAAGCTCTCTTCTGGCTTCTTCCAGGAGTTTTATTTTTTCCTGGAAGTTCTTATTCTCTTCTTCCAGCCGGATTTTAAGAGCGGCCGTTTCCGTTTTTAAGGCGGTGTTTTCATTCAGTAAGGCGCCTATTTCCTCTTCTTTGCGCTCCAGTTCGGAACGGAGCAGGGAAATCTGCTCCGTTTGCCAGCTGTTCCGGCTTTTCTCCCTTTCCAGCACCCCCCGCAGGTAAAGAAAGGAAAGGGTTAATCCTAAAAGCAGGCCCCCGGCAAGGTAGATTACATTTATCACCGCAGTTGTCATGACATACCTCCCTTTTACACCTTACACAAAGGTTTAAGCCGGCACTGTTCGCATTTCTCTGAAAAAACTGGCCTTAAGGATAATTTTCCGGGGACTAAAGCCTCCATATTGCCGGCTGCCTTTTTTACCATCCCGGTTTGCAGGTAAAAGATAAGTTTTGCGATTTCTTTTTCCGGCATTATCCTCTGCAGAGCCTTTTCATAGAAGGCCAGCTGCAGATCATATATATCCCGCTCTTTGCCGGTTTTGAGATCTATTATATAGATTTTATCCTCAGTTAGGCCCAATCCGTCAATTACCCCGCGCAGATAAAAATCCTCAAGACGAACCAGAAACGGCACTTCCCTTTTGTAGTCAGCCTGTTCCCGTATCTCTTTTATTTCGGGCTCTTCAAGGTAAACAGCAAAAAGTTTTAAGGCTTCCTTTTTTTCTTCCTCGCTCAGGTCAGACCAGGAAGAGACGATTTTCCCGGCTTCGCTTAAAGATACGTTTTTTTCCGCCAGGTAGTGGACAATGTTGCCCAGGCGGGCGGAAGAAAGGGTCTCTTCCTCCTCTGCCGGCTTAAGCCTTACTTTTTCCCGCTGAGCAAAATAAGCCTGATAAGGGCAGAAGGCATATTCTACCAGACGGGTAGGTGATATATAGTCAAAGCCGACAGGGATAAAATCCTTCTTTTCCACCTTCTCTCCGGTAAGAGAGGGGGAAGATGAATTCTCACTGGTATTGCCAGTACTGGCACTAAATTCAGGTACAGCCATTACCTCTTCAACAGCTATTTCCAGATGGGTATCGACAATCTGCCTGCTCTCATCAGTATAATATTTCTGAATAAAATCCCTCCAGCTTTGGATCTGATTTTCTTTATCATTATTTTCTTTATCATTAAACTTTCCTATGCCGGCAAGGATCAAGAGGTCGCGGGAGCGGGTAAGGGCTACATAAATAAGTCTTTTCTGTTCAGAGATGACATCCCTTCTCTCTCCCTCAACTGCCTGATGACGCCGGCTCATTATCTTTTCTTCACTGCTTATCTTACTGGAAGCAAGCCTCAAAAATATCCCTTCTTCATCCCGCACCAGCAGGTTTTTCCGGGTATATTCTTCATTAAACTCTCTTTCCAGCTCGGGTATGATAACTACCGGAAATTCAAGGCCTTTGGACTGGTGTACAGTCATAAGCTTTACCCGGTCATCCCCTTCCAGGTCAACTGCCGCCTGTTTTTCCTGAATTTCTCTTTTTTCCGCTTCATTCATATAGGCCAGAAAATCTTTTAAGCGGATAACCCCTTTTTCTTCCAGGCGCCAGGCCATTGCAGCCAGTTTGTTCAGGTTGGCCTTTTTCTGCGCCGGTTCGGAATATTTCAGGGGAATAAAGGAGGCACAGGTTTTTTCCTCCAGATAGCGTATGAGTTCAGAGGGAGTAAGCCGGTCTTTGAGTTTTTCCCCCTCGGCAAGGATATGGTCGGCCCATTTAAGCTTCTGTTTTTCTTCCTCGGGAATAGGAAGATCTCCTGCCTTTTTCAGCACCTCCCGCAGAGGCTCCCTTTTCTGGCGCATGAGCCATAAGGTTTCGTTTTCTACCTGGAAGAGAAAAGAACGCAAAGCTCCTACCAGAGAGATTTCATCCCCGGCATCAGCAATGGCCTCCAGAAGCCTGAGCATGGCCTTTACCTCTTCGGCCAGGAAAAAGTCGCGGCTTCCTATTACCCGGCAGGGAATGCCGTAATCTCTTAAAATACGGGCAAATACAGGCATATTGGCCGTTGTGCGGAAAAGCAGGGCAATATCGCCATAGTTTACCCTTCCTACTTCCCCCGTCTTTTCATCCGGAAGAAGAATTTCCTCATTGATTATATCCTTTATAACATCTGCCAGCAGGCAAGCCTGGGCTTCAGCTTTTTTACCGGGGGGAAATCCCTTTAGCAGATAAAGCCGGCTTCTCCGTCCGGAGGAGATAATGCGCTCCGCCTGCAGGGGGGCAAAAGGTATGGCTTCATCGGTAAACAGCCGGGCACAAAAGTCGTTTATAAAATCGATGATGGGAGATAAGGTGCGGTAGTTGCGGTTAAGACCGGCATTTATACCGCTTTCCCCTATTTTTTCTCCGGTCTGGCCGAAAAGCTCTACCTTAGCTCCCCGAAAGCGGTAGATGGACTGTTTGGGGTCGCCGACGGTGAATATGCCTTTTTTAAAATCATCGCTTAAAAGCCGGAATATCTCATACTGCCGGTAGTTAATGTCCTGATATTCATCTACCATAATATAAGTGAACTGCTGGCGGTATTTGTCCAGCACATCCGGATGGTTTCTTAACAGCGACAGGGTTTTTTCCTCCAGGTCATCAAAATCCAGAAGATTGCGGGCTTCTTTGGCTTTTTTTATCCGCTCTCTTACATCAGCGGCTAAAGGAAAAAAGGCTTCCTTTATCAGAGGAAAGTATTTCAGGTCCAGCAGTAAAGCTTTGATTCCGTTCAGATTTTCGCGAAAGCTTTTTATATTTTCCGCAGCCTTCCCCCTGGCCTCAAGCCTGTACCCGCTTAATTCCTGCATTTTTTCATAAATTTCCGGATCCCAGACCGGGTTGGTTTTAATCATTTCTAATACGGGTATATAATCCGGAAAAACTGCCATCAGTTCTTCTATTTTTTGGCGGGTAGGTGTTCCTTCTTTAAGCTCTTTACCGGCTGCCTCCATAGCAAGAACAGAATTTTTCAGTTTTTCTACCTGTTCTGGCAGCTTTTCTGTAATTTCGCCATAAGCCTCTTCGGTTTTAGACAACAGGTCTTCTAACACCAGCCCACGGCTAGAAGTCAGCTGCAAGAAGTCATATAGATCGGATAAAAGCCCGTCAAATCCAAAAAGTTTTATATATTCTTTCAGGTACTGATTATCTTTTTCCAGCTGTTCATAGGCGGTTTTCCGGATAATATCCATCTTCAGGCGGTAAGCCTCGACTTCATCCAGGAGCCCAAAATAAGGATCTACTCCTGCTAAAAGAGGATTTTCCCTTATGAGCCTTGCGCATATGCTGTGGATAGTCCCGATATAGGCAAAGGCCAGTTCTTCCTGCTGCCGGTTTTTTTCCTCCGCTGTCAGGTTTTCATCTTCAGCTATCCTTTTTCTTATACGATCCAGCATCTCCCCGGCCGCCTTGCGGGTAAAGGTGACGGCCAGAATGCGGTTTATTTTTACCCCCCGGCTTATAAGGCGGTAATATCTTTCCACCAGCACCCTGGTCTTGCCGGAACCGGCTCCGGCTGAAACCTGCATGGGCTTATCCATATTATCCAGAATAAACTGCTGTTCTTCATTAAAAATGAAACGCAACTTCATCCCTCCTTTAGCGGTAAAAACAGATAGAGGCAAAAGCACAGTATTCACAGACATTTTCCCAGGCAGAATGGGGCTGGGGCGGGAAATACCCTTTTTGCAGGTTATCCTTTAGCGCAAAAGCCATGTCCCGGGCCCGGGAAAGCCAGTCTTCCCAGTCGGCAGCTGATAATTCTCCTTTTTTATTTGAACTATTCAGTATTCTGCCTTTCCAGCCTTCGCAAGGGAAAAATTTGTCCACCTTGCCCTCTTTCAAACCTATATAGCCAGCTCCCTTTACTTCTCCCCCCAGCTTTTCGTTAACAGCCATTATGTACAAAGGAAGCTGGAGGCTGGCCAGGTAAGCAAAGATGTCTCCTTTTCCCGGAAGGCTTCCGGTTGAATTTTTGTAATCATAAACTGCATACACCTTCTTTCCCTCTTCTTCTAAACTATCTATGCGGTCAATCGCCCCGGAGATTTTCATAACCCCTTTTTCTTTCCCGGCAAGTTCAAGACGGAAACTCCATTCCATATATTCCGGCCTCAATTCTCCCCGCTCCATCTCATTCAGGATAAAGTCAACCAGCTGCTCATGAAGTTTTTCTTTTTCCATCTCCCACAAAACCGGATGAAGAGGGGAAGGGATAGCTTCCTTTTCCAGTTCATTGTAGATCCAGGTCTCTACTTCACTTTCTTTCAGCTGGCGATAGCCTTCCCCTTTCCACCAGGTAAAAAAGGAGCATAATATTTTATGCAGCAGGGTTCCCCGGGACAGCGGAGAAATGGCATCCTTGGCCTCTTCCTTCTCCTTCAGCGCAAGCTCGCTAGCAAAAAAATACTGCAGGGGACACTTAATATAACTGTCAAGGCTGGTTACCGCAAAGGTAAAATCCTGGTATTTACTGTTTATAGCCTTTAAAGCCCCGTCACTGGTGAAATGGTCACAAGGTGCAAAAACCTTCCCCCGGCTTACGGCATCCACTATCTCTTCCGGCAGCCCTCTTTCCCGTAGATATTCTGCCGTCTCCCCGGGATAAAAAGGAGAAACCAGAGATAAATCCTCGGCATAGGAAAGCCAGGGGATTACTTGCTCCTCTTTTACCCCGCCGGGATAAAGCTTACGGATATAGTTAAGGAAAAGGGAAGGAAGCATTTCCTCTCCTTCTTCGTCATACAGGGAATAGAGAAGGTAGAGCTTTTCCCGGGCTGCATTAAGCGCTGCCTTAAAGAGAACTTTCTCCCGTTCATATATATCCCGGGCAGCAGGCAGATAAAGGCCGTATTTCGCTTTTAAGATCTGGCGCTCTTTATCCGGTATCACCCAGTTGCTCTCCGGCTTGATGGGAAAAACCCCTTCATTAAGCCCCAGCATTATCACCACCGGGAAGCTGAGTCCCCTTATATCACTTGGATCGAGAACTTTTATCCCCTTGAAATCAGCTGGAGCAAAAGTATATGTAATCCCTCCCAGATAAGTTTCCAGACGGCTTATAAAAAAGGATAAGCTTGTTTTTTCCTCTTCTTCACCGGCTTTAGCCATCTGCTCCAGGATTTCCTCCAGCTTATCCAGAGCCCTCAGATCCCGTCCGGCCAGGGAGAAACGCTCCTTTAAGTCCAGCTCTTCCGGCAGATTAAGGATATTATCCACCAGAGGAAGCTCCTTTAGAAAAGTTTTCAGCCCTTCAGCTATTTCTCCATAAGTTCCGCTTTGGGGAATAAGGCCCAGTTTTTCCGGCAGGTAACAGGTATCTCCCATAGCCAACAAAGGAGAAATTTCCTGCAGGAGGAGAGATATGTCATCTGTCCTGTCATCCGGCCTGGAAGAAGCCGGATTCAGGTCGGCAGGGTGGGAAAGCAAGCCTTCTTCCCCCTGGGAGGCGCGCATTTTAAAGAGCTTTAATATATCATTTATAAGCAGGTTGCTTAAAAGAGGCTTTTTTACTTCCCGGGTCAGAGGCAGTCCTGCTTTATCAAAAATCCTCCGCAAAACCGGAGCATAACTGTCCGGATGGCGGCAAACCAGCACTATATCCTCTATTCTCCCCCCGCCGGCCAGATGTTCTTTGATAAGTTTTACCGCTCCTCTGACTTCTTCTTCCCTATCCCGGGCAGAAAAAACGGTAACATCCGGGAAAGCCTTTGCTCTTTCCCCTCCGGGAAAAATACAACCCGCTCCATCGTCTAGCTTAAAATCTTTTTCCTCTATCCGCTCGATGAACAGGGATTTAGCCGGTACTTTCTCCCCTACTTTCTTTAATACCTTTTCCTCGATGCCGGTAGGATCAAAAAACCAGCTGGCATAGAAATATTCCAGGTTATCCAGCAGGGAAACCTGTCCTCCGGTAAGCAGTTCCAGCACTTTGTAATACCTGTCTTCCGAATCATTTAATCCTCTTTTTTTAAGCTCATCGTTATACCTTTCATAAAGCACAAAAAACAGATTAAGCCCGCAGAGCTCCTCATCTTCTTTCAGGGCCTGCCATTTTTCCGGAGACAGGCCGGTTTTTTTGATCTCTGCTATGGCTGACAGGATATCTTCCACCACACCGTAGGTTTTAGCGGGACATATTTTGCGCATCAGCTCATGCCGCTCTATACCACCTATGAGCGGCATTTTTACATTTTCCCGATGCAATACCTCCTGGACAAAAGAATCAAAGGTATATATGCCGGGATAAAGCATCCCTGCTATTTCATCTGCCAAAAGCTCGCTTATAAAATAGTCTCTCAGTTCAGAAGTAGGAAGTATTACCAGGTAACGATCCCACTCCCTGTTTTTTATGTATTCCCTCACCTTTTCTAGCGCTTCCTGCACCTTTATACCCCCTCTTATGTTTTCTCTCATATTTTACAATGGATACCTGACATATATTTGTCATTCACCTTCTTGCCTATTCTCCACTTTATGAGGCTTATGATATTTATAAAAAAAAGAAAATGGAAAATATACTTTAAATATCTGTGCCAAATGCAAAGCAGCACAAAAGAACCATTTCCTATTGTGGATTGCAAATACTGCATGGACTATATCCGGCTGCATAAGCTTCATCCAAGCTGTTGAAGTTAACTTTATTTTCCTCTTTCATCTTAGCTACCCCTTCGCAGGAAGGTAGATGAAATTTTTTGCTGTTTTTGTTTCCTATATATGTTATTTCCTTTTTCTCTTCTGCCACTTCTTTCCCCCAGAGGCCTCTCCCCTCTTTTCTGGCTTCCCTTTCCAGTTTCAGAAAATGCTCGGCATATTTAACATTAGGAGGGATGGTAAGCACCCGGGCATAGCCTTCCTTTACCAGGAGTTCATTGACAAATATATCGTCTTTGTAAACATAGGCTAAAAGTCGTCCATATCTGTCCCTTTCCTGCACATCAAATTTAAGGGTTACCCTTTCTCCTTCCAAAAGATTGCGGGTAAATTCATAAGCTTCCCTTCCGTAAAATTCTACCCCTTTCTGGGGATGTTTGGTTTCCGGGGTATCAACCCCGATAAACCTTACCCGCTCTTCTTTGCCGTTATAATCGATAATGATCGTATCTCCATCTACTACCCTCAGTACCTGATAGGTATTGTCCCGGGAAACGCAGCCAGCAAGGATAAGCAAAAAGAATACAACTAGATAGAAAAAAGCCAGCCATCTTCTAAACTGCATAAAATCCACCTCCTCAACAAAAAAAGCAGGGCATTCCTGCTATATTTTCTTATTAAAATATTCCTGGGTAACTTTAAGCTGTTTTTTTAAAATCTCCTGCCACAAATGATAACCTATTTCCCCTGAGCCGCCTCAAATCCCTCCAGCTAGGCATCTATCATCACTTTTATTTCATCCAGATTATCAGCCAGAAGAACTTTTAAAACATAAGGCCAGTGGCCTTTGCGATTGGGTGAATTATAATAAAGGCGGAAGTTTTCATAATATTCTTCAGCATATTCCTTAAGTTCCTTTCTCATAGCTTCCAGGGCATCCTTCAGGGTAGGCATATTTACAACTAAATCAAGTTCATGCAAAGATAAAGTTATCGAACCATCAGCTTCCATATACTTAGCAGCTGTAAACTTGTACGGTTCCAGTAAGCTTTCCAGGTTTTCCCGGGTTAAGGAAAAAATATAATCACTATCCCTGGCAATAACCACAGGCCTATCTTTTATCACTATATCTATCCAATCATCCGGCAGCTGTCTTATATCATTTATCAATTGCATACTGTCACCTCATCTTTCTCTTTCTCAATTTTATCATATAACATTTCTGATAAATAAAAAAGCAAAAGCGGCTTTGACCGGGAAACAGTCAAAACCGCAGACTTTTTCTTTTAATCCAGCTTATCCAGCATCTCCATTACCATATCGAAAAAGTAGCCTATATCTTCCTTGTCATTTACCCCGGCTTTAAAGCCGATTTCCGGAAAGCGCCCGTCGCTGCTTACTTTTACATTTATGGTGTAAGCAGTTCGGGGAGCCCTATCTTCAGCTGCTTCCATTTCCTCATCATCTTCTTCATCCAGGTCGTCATCCAGATCATCATCCCAGTAACCTTCCATAAAATCTTCTATATCCTCCAGCTGGATGTCTTCTGCTTCGTTCAGAGCATCTATTTCCTGAACATTATCTATTATCTGGTTCACTATCCACATAATATCACCTGGCGTCATCTCCAGTTCCTTGCTCAGCTGCATGATTTCATTGGCCACCGGCGTGATTTTTAAAAGGTCGGATAAATTAACCGGGTCTCCTTTTCCCCATCTTTTTTTCATAAAATTCACCTCCGCATCTATTAGCTACAGTTTAAGGCAGCATCCTCTAGAGCATCTGACGTAAAAAAATATTAAAAAACTGTAGCCATAAGCCCTGTTAAATTGTACTCCCTATACTTTGATTATATGAGAACCAAAGTTAAAATAACAATGAAAAATAAGGGAAATTAAATTTATCCGGCTATGAATTTATAATATAACACTTTCTAACATTTATTGCAACGAGTTTAACATCTTTTCCCTTTCTTTTTTTACCCGCTCCACCTCAGGCTGCACCTGCTGCCTGAGCTCACGGCTGTGCCTCTCTACATAATCTTCAATATCCCTGGTATTAAGTGAGGGGTCATGCCTGCCTACCCGAATGCTCAAACACTGATAGCCCTGCAGGTAAAAAATAAGCTCCGCCCGGTATTCCTGGCCATCACACGCAAAGTAGGCATCTCCGGCCGCTTTATTCCGGTCGGTAAGATGAAAGTTTTCTATTCTTAAGAGCTGCACCAACCATCCCCCCCGGTTTGTTTATTATCCAAATAAAATTTATCATAATCAGGATTTCGCTACCAAAAGCTGAATTCCTTTTTTTACTATGCTATTTTCGCATATGAAGTCAAAAAAAGTCAAATTGCGACTCATTGCTGGCATTTCCTGTATTTTACTACCTCTCCCTCTATCTCTTCCACCTTTCCTTCCGCTTGCAGATACTTAAGATGGGATAGCGCTTCACCCAGAGCAAACCATTTCTGAGGCACGGGAAAGTCATCCCAGGCCAAAGATATATCCCATTCCATCTGCGAAGCCAGGGTAAACGCATCTACCATTTCATAGCCGGCCAGAATATCCAGAACCTCACGGCACCTTCGCTCATGGTGTTTTTTGAGTTCCCTTATCCTTCCTTTAAGGTCGGTAAAAATATCCCGGTGCCCGGGTAAAACCAGTTCGACCTCCAGGTTTTCCAGTTTGTCAAGGCTTTTTATATAATCAGCCAGCGGATTTTCGCTGTTAAACCATTTCGATATATTCGGGGTTATTTTCGGCAAAATATGATCCCCGGAAATCAGGATTTTATAGTTTTCTTCATAAAGGCAGATGTGCCCCTTAGTATGGCCCGGGGTTTCCAGGCAGACAAAACAATAATCGTCTATCTCAATCCGGTCTCCTTCCCGGACATAAGTAAAATCCACCTGATTAGAAATCCGGTATCTCTTGCCGGGCAGATAGTCGGTTATATCCTCATCCGTCCTAAAACCATATTTTATAACCTGCTGGAGTACCCCCTGCCAGTTTTCCCCCCGGCGGGAAGCATTTATCATTTCCCCATCTTTCTGGCTGCAGTATATCCGGGAAGAAGGAGTAGCCAGATGGGATATAAGGCCGGAATGGTCGGCATGCATATGGGTTACAAACAAATCTGTCCTGGCAAGGTCTACCGCCAGTTCCTTAAGCCCGTTTTGCATGGCACTAAGACATTCCTCCCGGTTAAAGCCGGTGTCAATTATGAGGTTTCGCTCCCTTCCCTTTATAACATAGGAGTTTAAAGCTTTAAGCGGGGTTAAAGGAAGCGGAATACTCATTCTATATAAATTATCCCTTATTTTTTCCACCATAAACTATTGTCCGTTACAGAAAACCTATAAAACTTTATAAGGGATTTATAATATCCTTATAAAGTTTCTGTTTCCTTCCTTGTTCATCGCGTCCAGTTTCGGATAACCCTACTCCTGCTTGGTATGACGCTCCGAAGGCTTAAATTCCCGACTAACGTATCGGTACTAGCTAATAGCTTGCGTCAAGTGCTAAGCTATTAGTTTTTCATAATTCTTCAAGTTTATACTTGC
>NZ_FQWY01000048.1 GCF_900129805.1 Thermosyntropha lipolytica DSM 11003 | reverse complement strand
CCACTATCAAAGAAGCCTTCCGCTATGGAATTGCGCGCGGTATATTCTCCAATGAAGCCGGACTGGGAAGTACTCCCCATGCCCATGCTATTGCCCGCGTTAACCATCCGGCTGAACAGGGCTTAGTGGCTATGGCAGGAGTCTTTATTGATACAATAATAGTATGTACTATAACTGCTCTGATTATATTGATGAGTGGAGCTGATTACACTCAAGCTACCGGCGCAGTCCTTGCACAAATGGCTTTTGCCAAAAGTTTCGGTACCTGGATAGGGCCCAAGCTTATGGTAGTCATGCTTTTCTGCTTCGCTTATTCCACCCTCTTGGCATGGTATTACTTTGCAGAAGCTAACATCCGCTTCCTGTTCGGCGCTAAACCTATAAATATATTCAAAATAATCGTACTGTGCCTTATTGCTTTTGGATCTACTCTAGAAGTAAAGCTGGTTTGGGAGCTAGCCGATTTCTTCAACGGTTTAATGATTATTCCCAACCTGATAGGAGTACTCGGGCTTTCAGCAGTAGTCCTGGCTACATTTAAAGAATTTGAAAAAGATATCTTTCCGCAAATGATTCGTAAAGCTGAATAAACATTAAGCTCCTGCCTTCATCCTGCTGGCAGGAGCTTAATCTTCACTAGTTCAGACGGTTAGACCTCCTCCAAATCTTCATCTTTTCCGCCTCTTTAATCAATTCATCCCTAAACCGGGGGTGGGCAATATTAATAAGAGCTTCTGCCCTTTCCCAGGTGCTCTTTCCTTTCATGTCAGCAACGCCAAATTCGGTAACTATTTTGTGGCTTGCTGTCCTGGGAGTAGTAACTACAGCACCTGGAGTTAAAATAGGTTTTATGCGCGACATAACCTGGCCATCTTTTCCGGTGTAAGTTGAATGCATGCAGATAAAACTTTGTCCCCCTCTTGACTTATAGGCACCTTCAGCAAAATCAAGCTGGCCGCCAGTCCCGCTTATGTGTCTGGTTCCCACACTTTCTGAACATATCTGTCCAAAAAGGTCAACTTCCAGACAGGCATTTATGGAGACAAAATTATCTATACTGGCAATAACTGCAGGGTTATTAACATAATCAACAGAATACGAAGCTATTCCCGGATTATCATCGATAAAAGCATAAAGTTCCTGCGTTCCCAGAGCAAATGACATAACCTGTTTGTATCTATCAATATTCTTATACTTGCCGGTTATTTTACCTGCCTTAGTCATTTCTAAAAATGCATCGACATACATTTCCGTATGCACACCTAAATCTTGCAAATCTGACCTGGCAACCAGGGTTCCTACGGCGTTAGGAATACCGCCTATGCCCAGCTGCAGGCAGCTTCCATCTCTCATCAATCCGATTATATGCTCGGCTATTTTGACATCGATTTCAGTAGGAGGCGCTGGATTTAAGGTAGGAAGGGGAGGATTACTTCCCTCCACCACATAAGTTACCTGGCTTATGTGAATACATTCCTGATTGCCTCCCAGTACCCGGGGCATATTCTGATTAACTTCTAATATAACATATTCTGCATTTTCAATAGCGGCCATAGAAGCTGCAGCTCCCGCTCCAAAGCTAAAATAGCCGTGTTTGTCCATAGGAGCTACCGTAGCCATAAAAATGCGGTTAGGTTTAACATCCTTGCGCGTCATCATAGGACATTCATTAAATTTCATAGGTACATAAAACATTTTACCAGTAGTATCATAATATTTACGATCAAGTCCCGAAAAATGCCAGGAGTGCCACCAGAAATGATTCCCATCAGGATCTGCTTCCAGAGTATAGTGAGGCCATACCCCTAAATCTACTCTTATTTTTACATCAAAAAGTTCATCTTTCCTGGCAGCTAAAGCTTTATCCAGTTCATTAGCTGAAGTTAATCCAAATCCATACTCAATCCAATCCCCTGATTTTACAACTTTAACCGCTTCTTCAGCCGTAACTAACTTGCGCTTATATTCATCCTGCCAGTTCATCTTTTTTCGCCTCCTTGGCTTAAAAAATCTAAACTTAATTACAAAAAATTACATTTTTAACTTTTCATTATAAAAATAAATGGTAGAATAAATTCTACCACAAAAATAAAATTTATAAAACATTATTTTAAAGTACAAAATCGGTAAAAATATTCTATCCCTGACCATATAGTTATGGCTACGGCTCCATACATGCACCACATGCCGACAGGCCAGGATATAAAGGGTGCATATAAGTGTTCCAGCATTATAAGTAAAACGGCCACAATCTGGCTCACCGTTTTCGCCTTCCCCCACTTACTGGCTGGTATTATAACCCCTTCTTCCGCTTTTATCGCTCGAAGCCCGGAAACGGCAAATTCCCTTCCCAGGATTATAATAGCTATCCATCCTGGTATCCTTCCCAGTTCCACCAGGCTTATCAAAGCAGCAGTAATAAGCAGCTTATCGGCCAGCGGATCTAAAATTATGCCCAGCTTGGTAATCTGTTTCCACTTGCGAGCCAGATAGCCATCCAGACTGTCAGTTAAGGCTGCCACGGCAAAAATAAAAGCCGCCAGGTAATCCCCATAGGGAATCCTTATAAGTAAAACTACCACAAATAAAGGTATAAGTACAATGCGCAGTAAAGTCAATACATTAGGGATATTCATGAACATCTTTTCTCCTGTTTTTAATCTTTAACTTCTCTTTTCAAGTTTAGTCAAGAGTTACTCCTATCATATCATATCCTCTAACCCCTTTGAGTATAACCTCCGTAAATTCACCTTGAACCAGACTCTTTTCACTCTTTATAAGGGTTACTCCGTCCACCTCAGGGGCTTGAAAATACCCTCGGCCGGCATAAAGGTTTTTATCCAGCCTGGAGGTTACGAGGATCTTTTCTTTCTTATTAACCCGCGTGATATTCTTCTTACGCGTAATCTTTTTCTGCAGCCGCATTATTTCATCTACTCTTTTCTTTTTTACCTCATCAGGCACCTGTTCCGGCATAGTATAGGCCGCGGTATCTTCCTCCGGATTAAAAGCAAAACATCCCAGCCAATCAAATTCCACTTCTCCTATAAAATCATAAAGTTTTTGGAAATCATCCTCTTTTTCCCCTGGAAAACCTACCATTACCGTAGTCCTCAAGACCAGACCTGGTTTGGCAGCCCGGAGCCTGTCAATTATCTCCTTTAGATAATCCCCATCATGCTGGCGGTTCATTCTTTTTAAAATAGGGGTGGCAAAATGCTGTACAGGGATATCAAGATAAGGTATGACTTTTTCCGTGTTCCCTATCTTATCTATTATTTTCTCATCTATATGCCTTGGATGCAGGTACATTAACCTTATCCACTCCAAACCTTTAAAAGAGGCTAAAATATCTATAACCTGGGGTAAGCGGCTTTCGCCATAAATATCTACACCATAAGCAGCTGTATCCTGGGCTATAATTACCAGCTCTTTTACCCCTTTATCCTCTACTAAAATGCGGGCTTCCTCTTCAATATCCTTAAGGCTCTTGCTGCGCAAATTACCCCTTATAAGAGGTATAGCACAATACGAACACCGATTATTACAGCCCTCGGCTATTTTAAGATAGGCTGTCCCCGGCGGAGTAGTTAAAAACCGGTCTCCCTTTTCTATAAAAAATTCCGTTGGGGGCATAACCTCAATAATCCTTTTTTTCTCACCTGAGGTCAACATTTTTACAACTTCATCAATCCTCAGAAAAGATGAGATGCCAACAACTGCATCAAGTTCCGGCATCTCATCTAAAAGCTCTTGCCCATACCGCTGAGCCAAACATCCGGTGGCTATTATATACTTTATTATCCCTTCTTCTTTCAAACTCCCCATTTCAATTATTGTTTCGATAGCCTCTTCCTTGGCATCATTTATAAAACCACAGGTATTTATAATTACCATATCTGCTCTTGCGGCTTCGTTGACTATCCTGTATCCTTTTTTCTTTAAAATAGCTATCATTATTTCCGTATCAATAGTATTCTTCGGACAACCCAAACTTATAAACCCTATATTCACGCTGTTTCTACCCCTGCTTCTCTTTTTTTTCGTCTTTACCTATTTCTCTGGTAAAAGTCTTATCCACAACCTGTCCTACTTCTCCTAAAACGCCAATCTTCTCACCATTGAAAGTTACATCAATACCTCCGGCATTGCCGGCCTTGACATATATCTCCTCTTGTCCGTCAAACACCTTTTTTTCTCCCGGCTTAATAATGCCGGTAAAGGCCTCGTTTCCATCTACCTTAACACTTAACCAGCAATTCTGGCGCGCTTCAATCGCCAGATTAACCCCGTTATAAACCGGCTTTGCTTTTTCCGCCTCTTTCACTTCCGGTAATGGGGGCTCTTTCTTCTCTTCTTTTTCCACTACCGGCGGAGGTAAAACCGGCTCCCTTTCTTCGGTCGCCTTTTGGGCAAAATAACCTACCAGAAAATTACCCAGCCAGATAACCAGCACCAGAAATGCCAATCCTAAAAAAACATTGCTCCAGGGTAATTTACTTACATCAAATCTTGGCCCTTCTTCTTTTTTCTCTTCTTGCCAAAAATCTTCTTCCTCTTTTTCACCAGCATAAGCCAAAGCCTTGAACTCTCTTACCAGTTCCTCCTCATCCAGCCCTAGAGTCTTGGCATAACGGCGTACAAAACCTACCGCATAAACCCTGGGAGGTAAGATGCTAAAATTTTCATTTTCCAGCGCTTCCAGATAAGATTTGCGGATTTTGGTTTCTTCTTCTACCATTTCCAAAGTCAGACCTTTTTTTTCCCGGGCCTCCTTAAGCTTGGCACCTACTCCCATCTCTTTACACCCCTATACTTCTGTAATGATTAAACAATCTCATGCCGCTCATAGAGCTCTTCCAGCTGCTTGCGGTCAATCAGAACTTCCCGTTTTTTATTGTTATCAGGTTCAGAAACAATTCCTCTTTCTTCCATCATATCCACTAGTCTGGCCGCCCGCGAATATCCTATGCGCAGCCTTCGCTGCAGCAAAGAAACTGAAGCCCTTCCGCTTTCCACAAAAATCCTTACCGCTTCCCAGAAGAGCTCATCCTCCAATTCCATCTGCTGCGAAGATAAAACTAGATCGATTTCCTCTTCTTTTTCCACCTTTTCTTCCTTATTATTCTCCTTAATAAATTCGACAGTAGCCTCTATATCGCGATCGGAAACATAGGCTCCCTGTACCCGTACCGGTTTATTGGCTCCCATAGGCAAAAACAGCATATCTCCCCGGCCCAAAAGCTTTTCTGCTCCACTGCAGTCGAGGATAGTACGGGAATCAGCCTGGGAAGAAACGGCAAATGCGATACGTGAAGGAATGTTGGCCTTAATAACCCCCGTAACCACATCAACCGAAGGACGCTGGGTAGCCACAATAAGATGCATACCAGCAGCTCTTGCCATCTGAGCCAGCCGGCAAATAGCATCCTCTACTTCCACGGGTGCCACCATCATCAAATCAGCCAGCTCATCTATTATTATAACAATAAAAGGCAGTTTTTCTTCCGCTACCTGATTATATCTATTTATATCCCTTACCCCGTACTCAGAAAAAAGCTTGTACCTTTTCTCCATTTCCGTAACCATCCAGCGCAGTATCAAAGCTGCCTTCTTGGGATCAGTTACAACCGGGGTAAGAAGATGGGGAATACCGTTATAAACAGTAAGTTCCACCATTTTAGGATCTATAAATACAAATTTCACTTCATCTGGAGCAGCATTATACAAAAAACTCATAATTATACAGTTCAAACAAACACTTTTGCCTGAACCGGTAGACCCGGCAATCAGGAGGTGGGGCATATCACTAAGTTTAACGGCTACCGTATTTCCGGCAATATCTTCCCCCAGGGCAAAAGCTAAAGGACTCTGGAGTCTTTTAAAAACAGGCGAAAGAAGCAAACTCTTAAGCCCTACACTCCTTATTTTACTATTCGGTACCTCTATACCAATAGCAGATTTTCCAGGTATAGGAGCTTCTATTCTAATCCCGGGAGCAGCCAGATTAAGCTGCAAATCATCAGTAAGACTCAATATCTTGCTCACCTTCACTCCCGGAGCAGGCGTAACTTCATAGCGGGTAACTGCCGGGCCACAGCTCACCTGGTTAACTTTTACATTTATGCCAAAATTGGCAAAGGTTTCTTCGATGATCGCTATACTGTGTTTTATATTCTTTTTATCAATAGTACGCTCTTCGCTTAAATTGCTTAACAAATCTAGAGGAGGTTTTTGATATTTTTTTTCTTTTTCCGCCCCAGCAGCAATTAAAGATACATGGTCAGCACCCAATTTATTTTCCATTTCCCGCTCATCATCTCTGCTGTTATTTTCAAAGTTATGAGCAGAAGCCAGTATTTTAACCGCCGCCTCCCCTTTTTCCTCTTTCACTTCCTCATTTTGTAAAAAGATTGCAGATTCATCTTTAGATATTTTACTCTCCTTAATTCTATCCGCTTTTTTATCCGGTTTTTTATTCTCTTTTCTACCTTTTCCTTCCTTATCCTCTACTTCTACTTCTTCAAATAAGAAATCAGCTATTTTAAAAGCAGCCTTTAAACTCCAGCTTTTTATCGCATACACTATATCTGCCAGCGGGCGGTTTACTATCATAACTAATCCCATCACCATACCCGCCCCGGTAAAAATGAGGGTGCCAATTTTCCCTACCAGCTTTATACTTAAATAGGCCAGGGCTCCTCCTATATGTCCTCCACCCATACTCTGTTTCCCAGCCTCCAGAGGATCTAAGCCAGCAGGAATATTATGTACCGAAATAATTAGCAACAAGGAAATAAAGACCAGGCTTATCCCCCACATGTGGATTGACCATTTTTGGCCAGTAACTCCTATATGTATCGACCAGGCCAGGAGATAAAAAGCAACCAGCAGAGAAGCTTCTCCCAAAGCCTTTTCTAAAAACCTGTTCAGATAAATCCCTATAATCCCTATAAACTGGTTATCCTCCGGCAATCCCTGGGCTTTGCTCAAACAAATATATATAAATACAGCTAAAACTAAAAGCAAAACGGTAAGTATTTCATTGCTTACCACATCTAGATAAGACGATATTTTATCTTCCTTAACCTCTTTAAACCTTTTTATTGCTTTTTTTTTAGTTTTCGTCCCGTTTTTTACCCCCATTTTAATATTCACTCCAAAATATATAAATAGACAAAAAATTTTCACTTCTTTGCCTAGTACATTCTATTTACATTAAATTTTTTCCTTCTTTAATTAAAAAATTTTAAGCCTGTTAACCAGCAAAATACAAGATTAAAGACAACAAAGCTACTCCCCAGCAATAATAAGAAAATACGGAAAGCCTGCCTCCCCTAACCAGGCGTAATACTACCTTAATCGCTAAATAACCAAAGATGATAGATGACAAAAATCCGACTCCATAAGGAATTAAATCTATAGTTTCTCCTTTAAAAGGCAAATCTTTAAGCTGTAATAACCCGGCTCCTAAAATAACCGGGATGGAAAGCAAAAAAGAAAACCTGGCAGCAAAATCACGATCTAGTCCAGCAAAAAGTCCAGCCGCAATAGTAGAGCCTGAACGTGATACTCCTGGCAAAATTGCTAATGCCTGCATTATACCGATAAAAAAAGCATCCTTAAAAGAAGTTTCTTCTGCCTGTTTAATAAGAATCCTATTATTAGCATAGTTTTCGGATATTTTGAGTATAGCACCGGTAAAAATAAGTCCTATTCCTACTACCAGAAGCGATTCAAAAGCCATAGCCACATAATCTTCCAGAAAATACCCTGCCAATCCAGCCGGTATTATGCCGACAAGAATAAGAAAAGTAAGCTTATCGAAAGGTTTTTTCAGTATGGAAACTATATCCTCCCAGAAGGCAATAAAAACAGCAATTAGAGTACCTATATGTAAAAGCACATCAAAAGCCAGAGGGACATCTTTTAAACCGAACAAATGCTGAAAAAGAACCAGATGCCCGGAACTGCTAATCGGCAAAAACTCAGTTAATCCCTGTACCATACCTAAAATAAAAGCTTCAAAGGAAGTCAAGAAAATTCCTCCTCCTATTATTTGGTCATACCTTTAAAAGTATATCATAAAGCCCAAATAAAAATTATAAAAATTTAACGCTATCAGAGTAAAAAGTTGTGCCAGGCATAAAATCTTACTAAAATTGTAAACAATATAATTTAAAGCACCTCTTCATGGGCGAAGGGTGCTTTTAAATCTCTTAAATAACTATTTTCATATCTAATATGCTTCCGGGCTGATACTTAGGTTCCATATAATCCATAGGGTCAGTGCTGTTTATTGATAAAACCCTTATTCTGCCCTGTCCATAAGGTTCAGCAGTAATAATTCCCCCGGAGGCCAGCTTTATAGTCATGATTTCCGCCATTTCTTTATTGTACAGCTCCATCGGTTCCGGCACATATATTATCACTGCAGAAAGCCTCCCTCCTTTTTTTTAGCTTTAAGTTCATTAAGTTTTTTGATCGCATCGCGGATACCGCCTACTTCATCAATAAGACCACATTCTACCGCATCTTTTCCTACCAGAACTGTTCCTATATCCCTTGCCAATTCGCCGGTTCTAAACATCAATTCTCTCAACTTGGCTTCAGTTATATTAGAGTGCTGTACGATAAACCTTATTACCCGGTCCTGCATTTTATCCAGATACTCATAAGTTTGGGGCACCCCTATTACCAATCCCGTCAAGCGTATAGGATGAATCGTCATAGTAGCGGAAGGAGCAATAAAGGAATAATCGGCACTTACTGCTATACTAGATCCAATCGAATGTCCCCCTCCCAGAACTATAGAAACACTAGGTTTAGAAAGGCTGGCAATCATCTCGGATAAAGCAAGCCCTGCTTCAACATCTCCCCCCACCGTATTTAAAACAATAAGCAGTCCCTTTATATTAGGGTTTTCTTCTACAGCTACCAGCTGGGGTATTACATGTTCGTATTTGGTAGTTTTATTTTGCGGCGGCAAGACCATATGTCCCTCTATTTGCCCACTGATAGTTAAACAGTGGATATCGCTCCTGAAATCAGGTACCTGAGTCTGGCCCAGTTCCTTGATATTATCAAGCCTCTGTTCACTGCTATTTTCCGGTTCTCTATTTTCATGTTCTTCATTTTCCGGCCCCGATAAAAAGCGTTTCAAGGTAACAACCCCTTTCATCAGTTTTAGTGCTTACATTTATAATTACCCCGAAACAGAATAATATACTCTCCATAAAGCCCTGCTTATAAAATTTCCCCACAAAAAAACCTGACCTCACGGTCAGGCTCCTCTGGTTATTCTTGTATGCGATAAAAACGTTTTTCCCAGTCTACCTTCTTGTAAAAAATAATCGTCATAATCACCACCAGCAGAGGGAGCAAAGTCAAAAGTCGGGGATGGTTAACAAAAGCTCCTATTCCAGCTCCCAAACCGCTGAAAAGTATAGAAGGTATAAGCAGCCCTAAAGCTGTAGCCCCCAAAAACTTGCTTACTTTTATCTCACTAACAGCAGCAACTATATTGACAACAGCAATAGGTATAAACGGAATATTATGCGATATGATTATAAAACTTATCAGCAACTTATCTTTCAACTGAGTCTTGATATTATAACGGGCCAAAAGTTTAGCCGTCAGGCGATTTAACCTGAAAAAACGGTAAACATAAAAAGCTAGCAAACAGCCTAAAACCACACTTATCCAGGACAAAAAAACCCCTTCCGCAAAACCAAACCAAAAACCACATACCCCAGCCAGTACCGCAAAAGGCATAACCGGGACATGACACTGTATAATTATAAAAATTAAAACAGCTATTATACCTAAATACCCATAATTCTGAACCAGCTGCAGATAAAAATTCAAATCATGCATATATTTTCACCTTAAACTTCTCACCATTTTTTCACTTTAATAGTGCTTATCATCAGTAGCGATAAAACAATCATAAAAACCGCGGTCAGAGCATAAGAAAATTCTTGGTCAATCAGTACAAACAAAGCTGCCAGAAAACCAGCCAGGGTAATAGGAATACCTACAAAATAACCGCTTATATTAAGCACATTAAATCTGGCCAGCCGATAAGCCCCGCAGATTACAAACAATATCGTTATAACCATACTTAAGATCCCCTTATTGTCAGCTGCCAAAATGCTGCTGTAAATTAAAACGGCCGGAGCCACTCCAAAAGATACTAAATCACATAATGAGTCCAACTCTTTACCTAATTCTGAAACAATATTAAGTTTCCGCGCTACCTTACCATCTATTCCATCCAGAAAAGCCGCTATCAAAATCATAACTGCTGCTGAAGTATATTGCCCGTTTATAGCATAAATTATTGACAAAACTCCAAAAACGGCATTTAACAAAGTTAAAAAATGGGCACAAGAATTAATCACAAAACTCGGCAATTACAGTTTCCCCCCCTCTGACCTTCTGCCCTTCTTTAACTAGTATACGGGCAGTACAAGGCAAATATACTTCAGTACAGGATCCAAACCTTATAAGCCCAAATCTTTCCCCGGTTTTAAAAACATCTCCTACTTTAGCCCGGTTAACAATCCTGCGGGCCACCAATCCGGTAATTTGAGCTACCACTACCTTCCCCCACCTGGTTTCCAAAACCGTATAACTTCTTACATTGAGATCTCCAGCTTCTTTCTTGTAAGCAGGCAAAAATAAACCTCCTTCATTCTTTAGCTCTACAACTTTTCCGCTTACGGGAATACGGTTCACATGTACATCAAAAAGGCTTAAAAAAATACTTATCTTAACTGCTTTATCCTTTATAAATCTGCCTTCATACACTTCTGCTACCGACATAACTACGCCATCAGCAGGAGAAACAACTATATTCTCCTTAAAGACATAATCCCTCTCGGGATCACGAAAAAAGAAAAGACAAAAAAACAGCAAAACCAGAGGTAAAACTGCCCAATAAAAACCAGCTGTTAGCCAAACTATCACTACTGCCAGGGCGAAAAAAATAATAAAAGGTAATCCTTCTACGGCAATATACCTGATTCTCATCCTTATCTCCTCTTGAATAAAGTATGGTAAATAAATATTATATATAGTAATTTTACCTTACAATTACGCTTTATGTAACTATAGAAAATACAAGAAAAATAAACTATTTAATTTATACCAAAAAATAATTAAAATCCCTGCTCCTTAAGCAGGGATTTTAAAGACACATGCCAGGCATTTCATACCATCTCTTCTATTTTATCTACTTATTCACCTTAAACGGTGTCCCATAACGATTAAGGTGAACAAAACTTTCCAGCTCCTTGCGGGGAGGAGCTTTTCCTTCCTGAGCGGGATAACCTACAGGAATTAATTCCAGAGACTTGACATCTGGCGGCAGTCCTAAAAGTTCATCCACCTTCTTATGATCCATCGCCCCTACATGCACCGTACCTAAACCCAGGTCATGAGCAGCCAGGCACAGGTTCTGGCAGGCAATCCCTCCATCAAACATATACCAGTCACCTTTGTCGGTTAGAGCTTCTCCCTTCTTATAACCCGACAGACCTACCTTACAGCACACAGCTATAACTACTGGAGCCTCCAGCATCCCCTTGCGAGCCGGATTATTGGATGATAAACAATCAGCCAGTTTTTCCTTTAAAACCTGGTCTTTTACCACCACCACTTCCCAGGGCTGAGTATTGGCCCAGGAAGGAGCCCAGCGAATAGCCTCCAAAAGCTCAATCAAAACCTCATCACTAATCGGCTGGTCAGTAAACCTCCTTATACTGCGCCTGGTCTTAATACACTCTCTCGTTTCCAAAAAAATCCCCCCTTTTTATAAAGTACTCATTCCGGGATAGTTTTCCAATTAAATTTTATAGCAGACACGGTGGTAATACAATGTTAACTGCCGTTATATAATAAACTCAAATTTCGCAGTTTAAAACAGGCATCAAAGCCCTAATGTATGCTGGTTGACCAGCAATCCAATATCGAACTTGACACAAAATTTCTGCGTATAAATCCTGGGAAATTTTTTTGCGCAGTTCGGCAATAAAAAGCAAAAGATACCGTATGGCGGTCTGGTAGTCAATATCCTGTACCTCATCGCAGAACAAGGCGTTTTTTATTGTCAACAACAATTTTTTTGCTCAGTTACCCCCGATTTATTGCTGTTTGAGCAGGGCTTTCTGGGTGCGAAACTTGAGTAATAAATTTTACGGCTTTTTCCTTGCTCATATCCTCACCTATCCATAAAAACCATCTT
>NZ_FQWY01000049.1 GCF_900129805.1 Thermosyntropha lipolytica DSM 11003 | reverse complement strand
TCAATTACAATTCCTTTTTGCTTGCGCCCAACTTTATCTTCAACAATGCTTCTATCAATCAATTCAAAATAGGTTCTTACCATATCAAGAATAAATTTATCGGTTATCTCCTTTAGATCTGTTTCTATTTCCTCCATGACTCGAGTTTCATCTTCTGAAAGAAATTCTAAAACTTGATTGATGAATTCCTGGCATTTTTGTTGTAAAATTATACTCACAAGAGACCCTCCTTTTTGGTGGTTTTTGTTTTTGGTTAACTTTTATCTTACCAAAAAGAGTGGTCTCTTGTGTTTTTTTGTTTGTATTTTTTCCTACAACAATTTTACACTATGCATTTTTTTCTCCTACTTAATTATTAATATTATTTTAGTTTGTTGAAAAAATAAGAATAAAACAGGTTATTAAAGGAGAGATTTGTTAAATGCTTACTAAACTTAAATTTAAAAGGGTTTTTTTTGAAAAAGAAGCCCTGGACTACCCTCTGGGAAAAAAGATATATCAAAATCTTCGTCAGGAAGGCTTTAATATACATTTTCTTAAATCACACAACCGGGTTACCGGTATTCCGGGACAAAATCCCCGGGAGGCTTTTTTTCAAGCTAAAAGCACTCTGGTAGTCGGCATAAGAAAAAACCTCCAATTTGAAACCTGTAAACCTTCTGCCCACTATCAGCTTCCTCTGGTTACCGGCTGTGAAGGCATATGCGAATACTGCTATCTTAATACCCAGCTGGGTAAAAAACCTTATATTCGTATCTATGTAAATGTAGACCAAATACTGGGGGAGGCTAAAAAATATATAGAAAAAAGAAAACCGGAAATAACCATATTCGAAGCTGCTGCTACTTCTGATCCTGTGGCCGTAGAACCCTATTCCGGAGCATTAAGTCAGGCTATAAGTTTTTTTGCTAAGGAAGAGTTTGGACGCCTGCGTTTTGTTACTAAATTCCCTTATGTAGATAGTTTTCTATCTCTTGAACATAATAAACACACCCGTATCCGCTTCAGTCTTAACACCGAACGCATAATAAAAACTTATGAACATCGCACACCTGATCTTCAGGAAAGATTGGACGGATTAAAAAAAATTGCTGAACATGGTTATCCGAGCGGAGTAATAATTGCTCCGGTAATACTGGATGCCGGCTGGAAAACAGAGTATGAAGACCTTTTGCAAAAAATGCATGCTTATCTAAAAGATATAAACATGGATGACTTTCACCTGGAAATAATCTCTCACCGTTTTACAACCCGGGCCAAAAATAATATCCTTCAGGTTTTCCCCCAAACCCTGCTTCCTATGGATGAAAAAACTGACCGCAAATTCAAATACGGTCAGTTTGGTTATGGCAAATTCGTATATACGGAAGATAAACTTATCCAGATGAAGGAATTTTTTAAGGAGAAAATCAGCCAGCTGTTCCCGGAAGCGGTTATAGATTATATTATTTAATCATATCTCATAAGCAATACGGGTAAGCTCTTCCAGCATACTGGTAAGCTCCTGGATACCGGCATTCATTTCCTGCGTGGCAGCTGCCTGTTCCTGGGTAGCGCGCAGGGTAACTTCCGAACTTTTTAAAGCAATGTTTATTTTTTCTTCAATTTGCCTGGTTAGCTCGCGTATTTTCCCGGCGGTTTCTTTAGAGCTTTCGGAAAGCTTACGGATTTCTGCTGCCACTACGCCAAATCCTTTACCTGCGTCTCCTGCCCGGGCCGCTTCAATAGCTGCATTTAGCCCTAACATTTTAGTCTCATCGGCAATGCTCTTTATATATTCTAAAACTTTTATGATTTCGGAGGCCAATCCCGAAATAGCACTTATTTCCTCATTCAACTTTTGTTCACTTACCGTTATTTCACTGGCCGAAGCTGCCGTCTCTTCAATAGCGGCAGCGATTTCCTGCATACCTTTTTGATAGGTATCTGCTACTTTGCGCAGGTTAAAAGCATTATCCCTCCGCACGGCTATGCCGTAGGCTCCTACTACCTTGGTTTTATCATCATCGGCAAAAGCAGGAGCTGCTATAACCTTAAGCGGCATCCCATAATAGCTTTCATCTATTTCCATAATCACCACCTGTTTGGTCTGAATAGCCCTATCAGCTGGTCCTCCTTTGGCAAAAGGAGCTCCTACCTTGACAAAAGGTACATCAAAGTTAGTGGTATCCTTAAAAATAAAGTTTTCTAAGTCGGTAGCATAAAAAGTAGTATCCTTGGGAAATAAAGGCATAAGCATTTTTACTATGTACGGAAACTCCTCTAAAAATCGGCTTGTTGGCAAATTTCATCCCCCCGTGATAATCATGTAGCGTTATTATTTACAGTTATATTTCTATACTTTCTATTTCTTTCCTCTTTTTTTATTATTTTTCTTCTGGCATCTTAACAGCTTTTACCCTCCATCTTCCCCTCATCATAAAAATGTTATAAAATTTATAAAGTGGTAAAAAAATTTGTTATTTTCCCCGCATAACTATCTAATACAGGAGTTGAATCAGGTGAAATATTTGCTTGTATTAGCCGACGGCATGGCAGATTATCCCATCTTTGAGCTTAGTAACCAAACCCCTTTAGAATATGCTAAAACACCTAATATAGATATCCTGGCTCAATACGCATGCATCGGTCTGGTAAAAACTATACCTGAAGGCTATACCCCCGGAAGTGACGTGGCCAATCTTTCGGTTATGGGTTATGACCCGGCCATCTACTATACAGGACGTTCTCCTCTGGAAGCTATCAGTATGGGAGTAACCCTGAAGGAAAAAGATTTAGCCCTGCGCTGTAATCTGGTTACCCTTTCGGAAAACGAAGAATACCACGACAAAATAATGCTTGACTACAGTGCCGGGGAGATATCTTCTAAAGAAGCCAGTGAGCTTATCTATACCCTGCAGCAAAAATTAGGGGAAGAAAAGATAAGCTTTTACGCCGGGGTAAGCTATCGCCATCTCATGCTATGGCAAGAGGCAGCCGATTATAAATTAAAACTAACCCCTCCTCATGATATATCAGATAAAAAAATAGGCCCTTATTTGCCGGAAGGGGATAAGGCAGAGAAAATTCTGGAACTTATGCAAAAAAGCCAGGATATTCTTAAAGAACACCCGGTTAATAAAAAAAGACGCCAAAAAGGGCTTAAAGAAGCTAATTCTATCTGGCTGTGGGGAGAAGGCAGAAAACCTTCTCTTACTAGTTTCTATCAGAAATACGGACTTAAAGGTTCGGTGGTAGCCGCCGTTGACCTGGTAAAAGGGTTAGGCATAGCTGCCGGGCTCCATCCGGTAGAGGTAAAAGGTGCTACGGGAAGTATCGAAACTAATTTTCGGGGTAAAGCCGAAGCTGCTATAAAGGAACTTAAAAACGGTCAGGATTTTGTATACTTGCACATCGAAGCGCCAGATGAGGCCAGCCATCAGGGCAGTTTGGAAAAGAAAATATGGGCTATTGAACAGATTGATAAAGAGGTAATAGGTCTTGTGCGTTCGGTGCTGGACTATTTTGATGATATAAGGATAATGATCATGCCTGATCATCCAACTCCTCTTTCCTTAAAAACCCATACCTCCGCACCTGTGCCTTTTATGATATATGATAAAAATAACCCTTGCTATGAAAGTCCGGGCATATATAATGAAAAATATGCGCAGGAAGGATTATTTTTCGATAGTGGCCATAAATTGATGGATTTCTTTATCCTCGGAAAATAAAGAGCAAAAAACCTACCCTCATGAGTTTAAAAACATGGCGGGTAGGTTTTTTAATATTTATTCTAAAAATTTCAAAACTACTTCCTTCATCTCATCTTTATCACATACCGTTTTGTGCAGCACCGGTTTCTTTTCTAAATCTTTTATACCGGGCGGGATATTAAGGCCGGTATAGGAAGCTAAAAGGTCCAAAATCTGAAATTCGTCTTTATCCTGCCTTAGCTCTTGTGGTAGCACAGCAGAAGCTACGCTGCCGGCAAACTTAAAAGGGCTGGCAGTTGAAGCAATTACCGTAACCGTGTTGTCTCCCGTCTTCTCCACATACTGCCTGTAAACATTAAAAGCTACTGCGGTATGGGTATCTAAAAGATATGCATACTCCTGCCACACTTCACTTATCGTCTTTATAGTCGCTTCATCATCACAAAATCCGGCCCAGAATATTTCCTGCACTTTTTCCTTTGTCAAACTGTCCACTTCATAGCGGCCAGATTTTTTGAGTTCTTCCATCCAGAAAGAAACTTTACCGGCATCATGTCCTGTCAGCTCATATAAAAGCCTTTCTAAGTTAGATGAAATAAGTATATCCATAGAAGGGGAAATAGTCTTCTCGAACTTGCGGTTGCGATCATAAACACCGGTTCTTATAAAATCAGTCAGAACATTATTGGCATTGGAAGCGCATATAAGTTTATTTATCGGTATACCCATTTTTCCTGCATAAAAGGCAGCCAGAATATTGCCGAAATTGCCGGTAGGCACTACTATATTTATCTTTTCCCCTTTTTTTATAATCCCTTTCTGCCTCAAATCCAGATAGGCAGCTATATAATACACTATCTGGGGGAGAAGCCTTCCCCAGTTTATAGAGTTGGCAGAAGACATTTTTTTATGTTTGGCTTTAAGAAGCTCTCCCATTTGCCTATCATTGAATATTTGTTTAACCCCATTCTGGGCATCGTCAAAATTGCCTCTTACGGCAGCTACCAGAACATTCTTCCCTTCCTGGGTTATCATCTGCCTTTTCTGTACTTCACTTACTCCTTCTTCAGGATAAAAAACTATTATCCGGGTATTTTCTACATCTTTAAAACCAGCCAGGGCTGCTTTACCCGTATCTCCCGAAGTAGCAACCAGAATCACAATCTCATCTGTTTCCCCGGTAATAAGGGAACTGGTAGTAAGCAAATGGGGCAATATCTGGAGAGCCATATCTTTAAAGGCACAGGTAGGCCCGTGCCACAATTCCTGAATATAGGTAGTACGGTTTAAAGCTACCAGGGGAGCAATATCTACATGGTCAAAACTCTGGTCATTATAGGCACTGTTGACACAATTTACAATCTGTTCACTACTAAAATCAGTAAGAAACTTCTTTAAAATATGAACTGCTTTTTCCTGATAGCTAAAATCCTGCATAAGTACCAGATCTTCTTCCGTAAGCTGCGGTATAAACCCGGGCACAAAAAGCCCTCCATCAGGCGCTATTCCCATTTTGATAACTTCTGCTGAAGTCAAGCCTTGATATTTGCCTCTGCTGCTTTCATATTTCATAAATATCCTCCCACTTAAAAACTTTTTATCTTACGCCCATCGCCTTAGGCATCCTTTACCTTCCTATAATAAATATTTTTCTATATAGATTGCAAGAGCCGATAATATTGTATAATAATGATAAAAACGATTTTGCTATTCCTGTTCTCCGGGATATTAAACAAACATGAACACCTGATATTGTATTCAATAAAAAATTTTGCGTATTATTATACATAAAATCTTATCTCAAACATATGCAATTATATAATTTACAGCACAAAAGAACCGTTCCCGCGTTACGTTAGGAGGTTTTTTATGGGACAAGCTATTCTTGCTTTAATTGGGCTTATACTCCTCAAGCTTTTCTGGGATGTATATAAGGAAAAAGTTACGCCCGATGTGCCACCTAAAACCAGGTCAAAAAAGGGCGGTAAGATTATTGACATAAGCGAAGCCTGGATAGACATGAATAATTTACCCTATTCTAAAAAAGAAAGCCTGCTCTCGGCAGCCGAAAAAGAGGTGTATCAAAGGTTAAATCATATTCTTAAAGAAAGCAATTTTATAGTTTTTCCCAAAGTGCGTCTAGCTGATTTTTTACATGTTGACCCCCATATAGCCAACAGCCCAGAATACCTCAAACGCATAAATGCAAAAAGTGTTGATTTTTTGATCTGTCATAGAGAAAACCTGGAACCAGTTCTTATTGTCCAGGTACATGAAGGAAGTAATGCCAGAAAAGAACAGATAGCCGAGCAATTTCTGGAAAAATCAGCTAAAGCAGCTAAAATTCCGGTTTTAGCCTTAAACTTTTCCCATATCCCCTCCCTTCCCGATTTATCCCATAAACTAAAAGAAAAAGGCATAAATATATAAACCTCTTAAAAGAGTCAGCCTTGTAAAAAGGTTGGCTCTTATTTTTTACGACCATTGATATTTTATTGTATTAATTGTTAAAATTAAAATATAAGTAAATATAATTAATCGTTAAGGAGGAATAAATATGCCATCAACTTTAATGAACACCACCCGCGATCATAAGTTTATCCTCAAAGAATGGCTGGACATGAACACTATATTTAACACCGAGAGATTTAAAGACGGCTATTCCGTAGATGACCTGGATTTTATACTGGAAAATGCCTTGAAAGGGGCCAAAGAAGTGGTGGCTCCTTCCAACATTGATTCTGATCAAATCGGAGTTAAATTTGAAAATGGCAAGGTAATAACACCTCAATCCACCAAAGACGCTTACTATTTTATCGTCAATAACGGATTTGCCGCTTCCAATGTTGACCCGGATGACGAATCTGCCCTTCCTTTATCTGTAGTTTGGACCCTCAACGAATATTTCATAGCTGCCAACCCCTCTATTCAAACCTTATGGCTGGCCAATTCCGGTGCAGCAGGTCTTATAAGAGACTTTGGCAGCGAAGAACTTAAAAAGACCTATCTCCCTAAAATGTACAGCGGCCAGTGGTCTGGTACTATGGACTTAACTGAACCTAACGCCGGCTCTGATGTAGGTGATGCTACCACCAAAGCTATTCCTACGGATGAACCGGGAGTTTACCTTATAAAAGGTACCAAGTGCTTTATAAGCGGTGGCGAACAAGATGTAACTGAAAATATCATCCACCTGGTTTTAGCTCGCATAGAAGGGGCAGCCCCGGGCACCAAAGGATTATCCCTTTTTGTGGTACCTAAATACCTGCCCGATGAAAACGGCAATCCGGGAGAATTCAATGACGTGCACTGTGCCGGTATCGAACATAAGCTGGGCCATCGCGGATCTCCTACCTGTGTCATAAATTTTGGCGAAGAAGGCAAATGTAAAGGATTTCTCCTGGGAGATCCTCCCGGCGAAGATGGCATAGGACAAGGTATGGCGCAGATGTTTAAAATGATGAATGAAGAAAGGCTTATGACTGGCCTATCGGCATGTGCTCTCGCTGCTTCTGCTTATCATAATGCTGTCGAGTACTGCCGCCAGCGCATCCAGGGTCGTCCTACTTCTGATCCTAAAGCCGGCAGATGTCCTATTATAAAACATGAAGATATAAAGAGGATGCTCATGTTCCAGAAAGCCCATGTCGAAGCTTTCCGGGCTATGGCTGTACAGACCTTCTGGTGGGCAGATATTGAAAATTACAGTTCAGATCCGGAAATGCGGAAAAAAGCAAGCATGTTCCTGGCAGTAAATACCCCCATAGTAAAAGCTTATTGTTCGGACATGGCACTTCAGTGTATATCAGAAGCTCTGCAGTGCTATGGCGGCTATGGCTTTTCCGAGGAATATCCGATTGCTCAGATCTACCGGGATGCCCGCATCTATCCCATCTGGGAAGGAACCAACTACATACAGGCTATGGACCTGGTAGGACGCAAGATGACTATGAAAAACGGTCAGGTATTTGCCGCCTGGCTTGACCATATACGTCAGTTTGCCGAAGAAAACAAAAATGCTCCCGGCTTTGAAAAAGAATTTTCCCTGTTTAACAATGCACTAGCCTGGTATGATGAGATACTTAAAATCTGGCAAGGTTTTTACAGCAAACCAGGTATGATTCAGCTTTATGCTACGCGCATGCTTCACGCTACCGGCAAGTTATGGGCAGGAAAACTCCTCCTGGAAATGGCCCTTATCGCCCAGAAGAAAATCGATGAATTAGGCAAGGACCATTATGATTACAACTTCTATCAGGGCAAAATTGCTTCTGCCCGTTTCTTCATAAATAATATAATCCCCGAAATAGGTACATTTTTGCAGATTCTCAAGAACGGAGATACCACCTGTCTGGAAATTGATGACTCTATTTTCGGCCTGTAAAAAACCTGTAAAAAAAGCCCTGTTCAAGAGGACAGGGCTTTTTTGTGCAAAATTTACATTTTGTCCTCCTTATTTTTGCAAAGATTTAAAAATAAAAACAGGTTGTTAAGCTAAACTTGTAGTCAGAACAAGTTAGCCTGGAGGTTGAGCAGGTTGCTTAATACAAATATTTTGCCCCAATACCTGGTCAAAAATATTACTGGCAAGAAAAAACCTCATCTTCGCAACTTGACCAATGACCGCAGTTCAGGATTGCCTACTCTGGTATCTGTCTTTCCTTTGCTGGATAGTCTGAGGAAAAAGATGCCTCTTGCCATCTTTTATATTGATATCGAAAATTTTCAGAGCATAGAAAACACTAAAGGCAAAGAAGTTAGCCAGCATATACTCTGGACCATAGGAGAATTCTTAAAATCAGCCTCCTTTGATTTTTATGGCCGACGTCAAAACCTAGTTACAGTAAGCCTGGGGAGTGACGATTTTCTGGTTTTTGTTGACCTCCCGCCCATAGATGAAGACTTTGCCGTTCATTATTCGGCTTTAAAAGCAGAACTGGAAAAACAGATAAACCAGATTATAGCTCCTTTAAAACTGGAAAAAAATCTACATATCCACCTGGGATATGCCGAAATAAAAGATAATGCCTGTGCTTTTATTGAATCTGTTGTTTATAAAGCTATCAAAGAAGCAGCCTTTACTGCCAAAAACTATGCCCATGCTTCTGAACATGCTAAATGGCAGATTTTTAAAACTATAATCAGCCAGAAAGGGATACGCACTTTTTATCAGCCCATAATATCACTAAAAAACGGCAAAATAACCGGATGGGAAGCCCTTTCCCGCGGCCCGCAAGGTTCGCTGCTGGAAACACCCCTAGCCTTATTTAATGCCGCCCAGTATTATAACCACTTATACGAGCTGGAAATTATATGCCAGGAAAAAGCTCTGGCCAGGATTAGTCCCTACCTAAAAGGCCATTATCTTTTTTTGAATATAAGCCCCCGTATAATATACAGCCATTATGAACAGCATTTAAAATTCATAGAGCAGCTCCTGGCAAAGTACGCTCTAGACAGTCAGAACATAGTTTTAGAACTTACCGAACGGGACGCCATAGAAAATTATGAACAGTTCAAAAAAGCTCTTAATCATTATCGGGATTCCGGCTTTCTCATCGCCATAGATGATACCGGAGCTGGTTATTCAAGCCTGCAGGCTATTGCCGAGACAAAGCCAGAATTTATGAAAGTTGATATGTCCCTAATTCGAGGAATAGATAAAGACCCCACCAAAAAAGCTTTGCTGGAAACACTTGTGAATTTTTCATGCAAGATAGGAACGCAAATTATCTGTGAAGGAATAGAGACCCTTGAAGAGTTCAAAACCCTGGCCTCTATGGGCTGTGATTACGGACAGGGCTATTTTATTGCCCAACCTGCTCCCGATATTTCCCAGGAAATTTCTTCCCCGATAACTAGTGATAATAGTTTTTTCTTTTACCCCAGCTGTTATGATTTTAAAAGCTCTCATAAAATAGAAGATATGGCTAGATACCAGGAATCATTGCCTCCTGATACCCCGGTTACCAGCATAGTAGATCTATTTAAAAACAATAAGCTTATAAACAGTTATGCTATTTGCGAAAACGACATCCCCATCGGGCTTATAACCCGGGAACGCCTTTTTGCCATCCTGGGAAGCAGATACGGCTATGACCTTTTTGCCCGCAAACCGGTAAGAAACATAATGGATAAACAACCTCTCATCCTTCCTGGCTATACCCCGGTGGAAGAAGCAGCTTCGGTCATAGCAGCCAGGTTGGAAAATGGATTTATGGATAATTATATAATAGTGACCAGAAACTGTTCTTATGCGGGTATAGTAAATACTTCTAAAATCATTGACACCCTGGCCAGGATACAAATTGCTCAGGCCAAAGACGCCCATCCCCTTACAGGTCTTCCTGGTAATTGTTATATAAAAAGAAAGCTTACAAGCCTCATAGAAGCTAAACAGGAATTCACCGTATTGTATATAGATCTGGACGATTTTAAAGCTTTTAATGACTATTATGGATTTGGGCATGGCGACAGAGCCATAACCCTGCTGGCAGATATAATAAACGAACAGGTACGCTCTTATGGAAATGCCGAAGATATGGTAGGCCATATAGGTGGAGATGATTTCATAGTCATAACTACACCGGAAAAAGCTGATACTGTCGCCAATCACATCATAGCCGAATTTGACCGCAACATAACCAAGCTTTACGACCAGGCTGCGCAAAAGTGCGGCTACATTGAAACAGCTAACCGGCAGGGTGTTATAACCCGCTTCCCTATCATGACCCTATCTATCGCAGGAATAACCAATAACCGGGAAGCTCCTTTTGTCGACTATTTGCATTTAAGTGAAACAGCCGCCAAGGTAAAAAAAATAGCCAAACAGCAAAAAGGAAGTTCTTATCTTAATAGCCGCAAAATTTCCCTCCCTGATTAAATTAAGTAAAAAAGCCTTAACCTTTAAAAAGTTAAGGCTTTCAGGCTGTCGACAAAGTCATTGTTGGCAGCCGTTTTTATTTTATTTATAATATATAAAGGAAATAGAGCAATAAATTCCTAAAAAAGTAACAAATTAAAAAAATAAGCAAGTAATGGAGGATGAAAATGTTAAGCAAAAAGAATCGTGAAACCATAAATCAACTGGAAATTGTAAGTATAGATGATCTAGTGCCCAAAGATCATCTTTTACGCTTAATAGAAGAAGCTATTGATTTTAGTTCAGATTGTAGACAAAACCGCTTTTAGAGGTGCTAATCTAAAAGCGGGTTTGTCTGCAATCTGACGCGGGG
>NZ_FQWY01000083.1 GCF_900129805.1 Thermosyntropha lipolytica DSM 11003 | reverse complement strand
GGCAATAGCATGGGCATGGGGAGTACTTCCCAGTCCGGCTTCATTGGAGAATATACCGCGCGCAATTCCATAGCGGAAGGCTTCTTTGATAGTGGCTCCTAAAACCCCGCCTCCAACCGATTGAGGGGAGAAAGCTCCTACAAAAATCATTTTAAAAGCAGGAAGCAGAACTTCTATATTAAGTATTATTACAATCAAACCGCCTAAAATATATATGATAGCCATAAAAGGAACGAGGATTTCAGTTACTTTCCCTATTTGTTTTACTCCGCCTATGATTACTGCACCTACCAGCAGGGCTACGGCTATACCGGCATAGAGCTGGTTTATGCCGAAGGCATTATTTATAGACACAGCAATCGAATTGGCCTGTACCATATTGCCCATAAATCCGAGAGCCAACACTATACATATGGCAAATATTACTGCCAGCCATTTTTGACCTAATCCCTGGGAGATATAATAGGCAGGACCGCCGACGACGGCACCATCGCGGGTAGTTTTAAATTTTTGGGCCAGAACTGCTTCGCTGAATATAGTAGACATCCCGAAGAAAGCCGAAACCCACATCCAGAATATGGCTCCCGGGCCTCCAGCAGCAATGGCGGTTGCTACACCGACAATGTTTCCCGTACCCACCTGAGCAGCTATCGCCGTAGTTAGAGACTGGAATGATGACAAACCTTCTTTTTTACTGTCGCGATCTTTAAAGGCATTACCAAAAACCTGGCGAAAGGCTTGTTTTAAAAAACGTATCTGAATAAAATTGGTGCGTATAGTATAATAAATACCTGTTCCGAGGAGGATAACTAGCATGATGGGACCCCATAAGATGCTGTTAAGCTTTCCTACTAATACCAGAAGTTCAGCCTGCACGTCCATCTTGTTTCCCCCTTTGTTAAACTAGTTTTTACAGCAGCTTTTTTGCCTGGCTGCAGATTCTAAAGCGGATACCCCATCTCCTTTCTTTATAGATTTGGCAATAATAAAAAGGTTAGAATTTTTATTCTAGTTATTATTATACTTGATGTTTTTTAAACAGGTATAAAAAAAAATTATATTTACAAATTTTTCAAAAACCAAGGCCAGGATAGTAGAAAAGTTTAAATAAAAAGACCCTGCCTGGATTTTTAGCAGGGTCTTTTGATCAAAAATTTCAGGCTTAGTGGTATTTATGCCGCTTTACGCATCATTTGAGGAAAAATATCTTTTTCGTATTCTTTGAATATCGATAAGGCTATGGCAGATAACCCGAGTACACCTATCAGGTTGGGGATGATCATTAAGCCGTTGAAGAAATCGGCTAAAGCCCAAACCAGTTTTACTTCCAGGGTGGAACCAAAAGCTATAATGAATAATACAATTATTTTAAATATATTTACTGGTTTAGAGCCGAAAAGGAAGCGGATATTGGTTTCGGCAAAATAATACCATCCCAGGAGAGTAGAATAGGCAAAGAAGAAAAGTGCTACAGCTAAAAACTTGGGACCAAACCAGGCACCAAAAGCATTAGCAAAAGCCATCTGGGAAAGGACTGCCCCGGTAGCCTGGGTATAATCGGCGCCAGCAGTCAGTATAACCAGTGCAGTCATGGTACATACTATTCCAGTAACTATGAAAACACCAACCATAGCTACAAATCCCTGTTCGGCCGGATGGTTTACCCGGGCAATAGCATGGGCATGGGGAGTACTTCCCAGTCCGGCTTCATTGGAGAATATACCGCGCGCAATTCCATAGCGGAAGGCTTCTTTGATAGT
>NZ_FQWY01000090.1 GCF_900129805.1 Thermosyntropha lipolytica DSM 11003 | reverse complement strand
GGTGGATTTAAGGAAGGCTTTTTATGCGGACATGGGGATCAAGCCTGCAAAATAAAGAGTATTGCCATGTAAAGCGGATCTGAATACCAGAATACTTTTTTTCTAACTTAGGGATTCTTATGTTAGGTTCTGGGCTTTGTTTACTGGGGCCAGGCAGTTGAACCTGTTTATTTCGAAAAACATGATTTGCTAAGCTGTCCACCCTGAACCCCACCATGTAGCTGCTATATTAGTTGTTGCGGTTTCTGTTCCGCCGTTCCATAAATAAACCTCAACATTGATTTGTTGACCTGGTTCGCCCATGTATGTTCTGGCGGGTTTATACTTCCATTCATAATTATATTGGTTAGTAAAATCAGGTGTTGGGTAGAAGTCTGGTCCTTTTACTGGCGGGTTTAAATCAATAAATGGAAATCTTGTTTTAAAATCCTTATAATACTTAGCAAATCCTGAAGGATAATCTGATGTTTTATCTAAATTATCTTTAGTAACTAAATACAACCTATGATAAACCCCATTTTGCCTATTAAATAACTCTATATGCCCATCTAATTTTAAATATTTAGCAGTATCTAATACCTCTGGTTTAAAATATTTGAGTAAAAAATCCCGATATAAATATTCTTCTGATACATATGAATCACCGAAATTCCAACCTGGTGTATTTCTTATTTTGTTTCTCATATATGCCAAATATTCTTCGCGATATGAACCATAATCAAAATAATATGTTTCGGATATTTTATTTTTCTTCTCATCATATAAAGTCATGTCATAACCTATTGTGCGATAACCTTTACCGTCCATTGTGCCAGAGCCTATGGTGGATTGGTTGTAGAAGTAGATGTGGTCTACTTTGGTTTGGTCTTTGGTTCTACGAGCTTGTATAATATCTGGATTACTGCCTGTACCCTTTCCTTTATCTATAATTTCTACCCCATCTCTACTTACAGCAATATTTCCTGTGGTAGCTAATACAGTATTAATAGGGAAAATTGATAATATAAAAGCTATCAACACTATTAAAGCTATTTTTTTCTTCATAGATTATTACCTCCTATTTAATAAACCCTTTAAAGCAAGCTAAACTGGCTACAAATTCCTTACCAGTAAAACCTACGGTAACATCCCATATTTGATTACCATTTACTATTACACGATACTCTTCTGCACCTCTACCATTTTCTAAATATAATTTGTCGGATACTACAATGCTTTCTACTTTGGTTATGTTAGGTACTTGTTCATTTATAATTCTTATCTTCATAAAATCTCTTTTAATTGCTTCAGCATATTGAGAGTGGTACTGCGGTTCTATTGTTGACCAGTAACGACCTTCAGTATGATTATAAATACTCCTGATCTTCTGCACCATCTCTGGTGTCAGGTCTGCCTCTGAATAAACCCTTGCCCCATTCTTGGGAGGTTTTGGAGGCTCAACCTGTTTTACCATTTCTAATGCTTTGGCTATATCTGG
>NZ_FQWY01000050.1 GCF_900129805.1 Thermosyntropha lipolytica DSM 11003 | reverse complement strand
CAAATCACTGCTAAAACTAGGCTCCGAATTCCAGGGCAGAAATTACGATATGCTCATAGCCCATACAACCATTGTTTTTACCAGATATATTTTGCTGGAATGGGAACGACGTAACAACCAGGACTCACGTAGTTACGGAGAAATATTCTATTTGTTATGCGATGAGGTACAGGATATTGACTACCAGACCGCCATACGGTATCTTTTGCTTTTTATTGCCGAACTGCGCAAAAAAATTTCCCAGGATTTATACGCAGAAATTTTGTGTCAAGTTCGATATTGGATTGCTGGTCAACCAGCATACATTAGGGCTTTGATGCCTGTTTTAAACTGCGAAATTTGAGTAATTCATTTAAGCTGCTGAAGACTTATTTGCTAAGCAGGTAGAAAAATATTAAAATAAGATGAATCTATAAAAGGGAGAGAGTCGTTTTTATGTTTGCCGCATACTTTTACCGCATATACGAGACGGGAAAAGAAATTGACCTAGACCTGCTGGAAAAAGAAATGTCTGATGACCACAACATAAGCCGCCAGCGTTTTTTGCGCGTTAAACCAAGCTCTATCCAGCTTGATGTTCCTCCTCTACTTATAAACTTGGGAAATCTGGCTATCAGCCACCGGAAAAATAAAATTGTTTTACAGGCTAAAGCACGCATATACGACATAGGAGCGGTCAGTATCTGCCTTAGCTATGAAAATAAAGGGAATATACCAGCAGATCTAACCGATTTTGCCCTCTCCTTTGCCGGCCAGAAAGGCCTGGAAGATGCTTTTTCCCTTTATATAGATATACTCGCCAATACTTTATCTGCCTATTTAGGGGAAATAAAAATCGATCCTGACTTTTATGAAGATTATACTATCTACCGCATCACCAGCCCGGAAGAAGTAACCGATCCCATGCCTGTTCTTATGGGGGAAAAAACCGACTTTAGCCCCCAAATGCGTCAGCAGATAATGAACAATACCTTATCCTATAGCCGGGATGATTTTGCCATAATAAGCTGGGACACTGCCTTACTTTGCGACCCGGAAGACCCGGAAGATTTACGGGATCTGATTGAATTTGCCAATGTTCAGCTTTTAGAGCTCCGTTATTATGATGCTATTCTCAACAGGCATATGGAAAAAATGTATGCTGATATTGAAGAAGCGGAAAAACTTTCGCGCTATGCCCGTTTAAGGCTTTACCGGCAAATAATGACTGAACTTATGGAAATAATAGCCGATATAACTGAAGTAACAGAAAAAATAAAAAACTTCATAAAAATAACTGAAGATATCTATTATGCCCGGGTTTATGAAACTACCCTGCGGGTTTTAAGAACTTATCAATGGTCAGAAAGCTTAACCCGGACAACTAATGTAATCTATCAAAACTACTCTCTTTTAAGCAATGAAGTAAATGTGCAGCACTCTAATTTTTTAGAATGGATTATAATCATACTCATAGCTTTAGAATTTCTTTTTGCCATCCTGCAGACCGTATTTTAAAAAACAAAAAGGCGGTTCTTCCGCCCCCCTTTATTACAGGCTATTTCCAGTAAGGCATATATTGTTCTACATCTATACCATGACAGTACATCCAGTCCACAAATTCTTCATAATGTTCCCTATCCCAAATATCTTCCCGCAAATATCCTTGCCACCACTCCATAAACCCCTTTAATATTTTCCGGCAGGTCATTCGTCTTCACCTTCCTTCAGCTTATGCCCTCCAAAAAACCCTCTCCTAAAACAAAAACAGGCATCATCTGCAAATCTAGATAAACGCCTGCTTTAAACTCCATTATTTCTCATGGCTATCGCCTCTCTTTCCGGTTCAAGCCTTTTTAGCCTAACCACGAGAGAAACTATCCTTCTAATTTAAGAATATAACGGATACAGCCTTTAGTCCAGCCCTAAAAATTTGGTATACAATATTCCTGTTTACTTATTTAGACGTGTTATTTTTTATCAGGTTCTGACTGATTTTCTTTTTTAATTCTTTTGAGCCTTTCCCCTTCTAAACTGGAATATTTTATTATTTCCACATCATCTAAAGTTATGAGCCCTTCTTTAATCATACCGTCAATTTCCTGCAGGTATTTTTCTATATATTCCACACTGTCTACTATCTCAACTACCACAGGTAAATCAGAAGATATATCGACAATCCGGCTGGTTACAATACGGCTGTGTCCGCCAAAACCTTCAATGCCTTTAGTTACCGTAGCCCCTGCCATATCCAACTCCTTAGCCTTTAAAACCAGGGCATGATAAAGCGGCATATTTTTATACTTATGTCCTTCACCAACAAATATCCGGAGTCGCTTGGCAGGACCGGAAAATTTAAAAGTAGCCAAAAATTACACCCCCATTATAAAGCTTTAGCCAGCATGAAACCCAAAAAAGAAGCTCCCAAACACAAAACCAGATTAAGCCCTACATTCAATAAAGCATAAGTATAGAGCCCATCGCGCAAAAGCAAAAGGGTTTCCGCCGAAAAAGAAGAAAAAGTAGTAAAAGCACCGCCAAAACCTACTACGAGAAAAAAGCGCAAATTAGGAGACAAAGCCCCTTCTATCCCTTTAAGCACCAGATATCCTACCAGAAAACAGCCGATTACATTTACTATTAAAGTGCCGTAAGGAAAAAAAGTCCCCCATTTTGAAGCAGCTGTGGTAGCAGTCATATATCTGGCCAGGGCCCCTAATACACCACCTGCTGCAATTAGCAAGTAAGCTGCCACTATCCCACCTCCGTCTAAACAACTTCGCTTTGCTGCCAATCCTGAAATTTTTTCTTTAAATAAAAAAGCTGTCCACCCTAATAATATTAAGCAAACAGCTTTAAAAAAGCAAACTAATATCAATTTTATCTAGGCAAACTGAGCCTCAAGCCAGTCTTTTATTTCATCTCGAACCTGGGCAAAAACCTTAAGGATTTCTTCCTCACTTCCTTCGGCTTTAGCCGGATCAGGAAAACTATGGTGCAGATATTCCCTGCCCCCTGGTATATAGGGACATTCTTCCCTGGCATTATCACAAACCGTAACTACATAATCAAACTCCATATCCGTAAATTCATCTATGCTTTTCGAGCGGTGGCTGCTGATGTCAATCCCTATTTCGGCCATAGCCTTTATAGCATAAGGATTTACCCGGAATGGTTTAGTGCCGGCACTGAAAACTTCAAAACGATCTCCATACATTGCCCGCATAAGGCCTTCTGCCATCTGGGAGCGGGCTGAATTCTGAGTACAAACAAAGATTATCTTTTTTTTATTTTCCGCCATCTATTTTTCCCCCTTCATTTTAAATTATTTAAATTTTAGCTCCCCTTCTTCTAATTATCTTGCTGCTAAAGCCTGGGCAATCACCGACTGCACCAGCGGACGACATCAGGTGCCAGCCGGGTTAGTTTCTACACAGCGGCATCCGGTATTAGCACCCGTATGCTTTTGTATGTCTTCTAAAGTGCTGCAGCATTTATCTACTGCTACATGCTTCCATATCTCTTCATCTGTCACCTGCTGGCAGTAGCATACAGGAACCGGCGATTCTTCTTTAAACCATATGGGTACCTTAAGCCTGTCTTTAGGAATAACCTGCCCGGAAGAAGTATAATAACCGATATTACATGCAGGTGAGAGACACAAATAATAAGGTCCATCTTCTAATCTGATTCCCGGGCATAAGTTTTCTACCGTACGCCGCAAAACTTTCTTTCCCCTGGTATTACATAAGGGACATACCGGCTGTTTACTTATGATTTCAGTTTTATCTAAGCTAGCCATGCAAAATATCCTCCCATGATTACTATTATAAGTCCAGCTACTTTTTCCAGAATGTTATTCCATCTGGCAAATACATCCATACGGGTTAAAAGGCCGGTAAAAGTGCCTGCAATCACAAGCGGCACCCCGCGCCCTAAAGCATAGATAAAAAGCAGGGTAGCTCCATAAAGCCACTTGCCGCTGGCTAAAGCTAAAGAAAGAATAACAAGAAGCACCGGCGTTCCACACTGCGAACCTACCAGCCCCATAACCAGCCCCAGTAAATAACTGCCAGAAAGCCCTTTAGCTCTGTCCGTATAACGCCAAAGGCTGCTTCCGTAATTTATATTAAACTTTAATATTCCCATAAGATTTAAGCCCAGAATAATACATACCCCGGCTACCAGATAATAGATAATCATTTTCTTTACGCCAAAGATTCCGCCGGCTGCAGCTATAAAAAGCCCCAGCAGCATAAAAGTAGTAGCCGTACCTAAAGTGAAAAAAAGCGAAATAACAAAGCTCTGCCTGCGGCTTGCTTCCTGTCCCCCTACATATCCAATAATTATAGGCACCATGCTTAAATTACAGGGGCCAATGCTCGTAATAATCCCGGCCACGAATACTAATATATATCCATAGAGTGAAAACTCGCTTAAAATCCCGGGAAGTACCTGATTAAGCCACTGTTCCAGCCTACTTCACCACCTTATTAAGCTCTTCCCGTAAGGTATCTTCCGGAATAATACCTATATTATGATAGGTTATCTCTCCCTTTTTATCTATTATATAAGTAGTAGGTATATACTTTATTTCATATTCCCGCAAAAGATCATAATTACCCCTCTCATCTACATTTACATTGATAAAAAGCACTTTACCTTCGTATTCCGGCTTTATCCGGTCAAAAACCTTCTTCATCTCCACACAGGGGGGACAGGAAGTAGAACTGAAAAGAAGCCACATCGGCTCCCCCTTTTCTTTCGCCTCTTTAATTTGCCAAACGACATCTTCTCCCCCGGGAGAAGTATTTTTTTTCTCATCATTACGGCTTGCTAGATAAAATCCGCCGGCCAGAAGTATTAACAAAATAAGTAAAGCTAATTCCCGTTTTCTTTTCATACAGCCACCTTTCCCCTGATATTATTTGCATATATCCGGCAGATGTATATAAAAACAACACCTGCCGGCATATAAGATTTACATATTGCTAATTATCTTTCCCTGCCTTAATTTCTTCCAGCAATTCAAGAACTGACTCGGTTGAAACTTTACCAGCCAAACGCGGCTGTCCATTTATAACTGTAAAGGGGAAAGAATATCCCATCTTTATGACCTTTTCTAAAACCGCAAATTCACCCGGCTCTTTTCCGGTAGTATCTATAAAGTTTACTTCGACTTCATCTCCATACTTTTCTTTAACTGCTTTGGCCATGTGCTCATATTCCATTTTCACTTCCTCTATACCACAGCCCCCGCTGCATGCACAACACCCTCCACCAGCGTTTACTCCCGCATAAACCTCAACCAGAATTTTACTCATTATAATTAACTCTCCTTTCTCTTATAATTCAATAATATCTACTCATTGCGGTTTTGCATTTCTTCCTGGATAAACTTCTTTATCTCTTCCCTTTTCAAGACCTTGCCTGCCGCCTTAACCTTGCCATTAATTACTAAAGCCGGAGTCATCATGACCTTATAGCTCATGATTTTTTTAATATCCTCCACCTTAGTTAATTCAGCAGCCACATCCATTTCTGCCAAGGCACTTCGCACTTCTTCTGCCAGCTTATTGCACTTGGCACATCCAGTTCCCAGAACCTCAATTTTCATTCCGTCATCCTCCTTTATTTTGCATTTCATTTTTAACCAAAAAAGTGGCCATAAGCCCATCCGGTTAATGTAGCCATAATTACTACCAGCACAAAATAGGCTAAAGTACGCTTAAAACCCATGATCCGGTTTACTACCAGCAGGTTGGGTATACTTACCGCTGGTCCGGCCAGAAGCAGGGCCAGGGCTGGCCCCTGGTTCATACCCAGATTAATAAGCCCCTTTACAATTGGAACCTCGGTTAAGGTTGAAAAATAGAAAAGAGCACCTATAAGGGAAGCTGCAAAATTGGCTATAAGAGAATTTTGTCCTACATATCCCGCAATCCACTGCGGAGGAAGGACTGATGTAACCATACCTACCAGGAAAACCCCTACCAAGAGGGTTGGAACTACCATTTTTACCAGGCTCCAGGTTTCTTCCATCCATGATTTAAATTCCCCTTCCGCAAAATAGTAACGAACCATAACCGCAATCAAACTTATAAGCCCGATGTCTATGGTAATTTTTATCCAGGGTTCCAGTTTACTGGTACTAACAATAAGTATAGCTACCATAGTGCCAAAAAATACTACCAAAAACTTGACTGATTTTTCGCTGGTTTCCCCCGGCAGTTCTTCAATTTCTCCCAATCTTTCTTTTTCGGAATGACGAAAAAGAAAAGACATTATGACCCCTATCACTATAGAAAATAATACGGCACCAACTCCCCTGGCTACCCCCATATGCCAGCCAATAGCAGCACCGGTAAGGGATATAGCCAGAATATTTATAGCCGGCCCTGAATAGAGGAAAGTGGTAGCCGGCCCTATCCCGGCCCCCAAGCTATATATCCCGGCAAAAAGCGGCAAAACCGTGCAGGAACATACGGCTAAAAGCATCCCTGATACTGAAGCCACCCCGTAAGCTACCCATCTTTTAGCCCCGGCTCCAAAATATTTTATAACTGCACCCTTAGTTATCAGCACCGCCATGGCTCCGGCAATAAAAAAGGCCGGTACCAGACAGGTTAACACATGAAAAGACAGGTAATCCAAAAGCTCATTAAATCCGCCTTTAAGCATAGTAAATATAAAGTCCATTTATTTCTCCTCCTGGCCATTTATTCTACTTTTCTTGCTCAGACTTTTTCTTCTTATAGCACAGGTATCATAATCCAAATTTTGCATCCGCTTTACTTCTTCGGCAAACTCCTCCACTTCATGCAGTGGACGGTGCATAAAGAAAGAAAACTCCTCCATAAACCAGTCAAAAAATTCCCGGTTAAAAGAACATATCCTCTTTTTACCCTCTTTGCGCTCTTTGACCAGCCCTGCCTGCTTCAAAATTTTCAAATGCTGAGAAACCCGGGGCTGGCTTATGTCCATTATCTCTTCCAAATCGCATACACAAAGCTCCTTTTCCGCCAGAAGCCTTATTATCTTGAGCCGAGTCGGCTCCCCCAGAGCCTTAAAAACCTCTTCGTACATCTCTTTCTTCCCCCCTGATCTGCTACAACTGTTCCGGAACATTCATATATTAGTATATACTTATATGTTAATATATAATCTTTAAAATGCAATATGCTAAAGCCAGGTCGTTATAGAATATTTTTATATACAAAATAAAAAACGGTTTAAGCTCCAGGCTTAAACCGCAGTAAACCATAATTTATATCTTAAATTTATCTATACTTTCCTTCAGCTTCATAACTATTTGCGTCAGATTCTGAGCAGTAGCTGCTACTTCCTGGGAAGATGCTGTCATTTCCTCAGAAGAAGCTGCCACCTCTTGTGTAGCCGCCGAGTTTTCTTCCGCAACCGCACCGGCACTGGCTACCTTTTCTACTACTACATCTTTGGCATTCACAATGCCCTGCATCTGCTTGTAGGTCTCATCTAGGTAGAAAGGTACTTTCTCAATCGAACCTAATATATCATCAAAGGAACGTATGCTGTTTTTCAGGACTTCTACCTGCTTTTCCACCAGTATCTCTACTTCCTGTGCTGTTCTGGTAACCTCGCCTGTATCTCCCGTTATAGAAGCTACCAGGCTTGCTATCTTTTCGGTAGAAATCCGGGATTCTTCTGCCAGTTTTCTTACCTCATCTGCTACTACGGCAAACCCCCGCCCGGCTTCTCCGGCTCTGGCCGCCTCAATAGCTGCATTAAGGGCTAAAAGATTAGTCTGTTCAGATATACCTGATATGATGCCGGTTATGCTGCTTATCTCCTGCACCGATGAAGTAAGATTTTCTACTTTATCTACAACTACCGCAAAAGCTTTGCGTATATCTTCAATCGACCGGGTAAGCTTATCTAATTCTTCTTTGCCGGCATCTGCCTTGCGGGCCGTATTATCAGTTTCCTCTTTCAAATCCTGCAGGGCATTATAAACATGGTCTATGCTCTCAATAACCCCCTGCATAGCTTCCGATATATCCATAAGGTCCTTAGCCTGATTAGTTGCCCCTTCGGCTACCTGCTGCATGGTAGTAGCAACTTCCTGAGAAGAAGCTGCCATTTCCTCCGATACTGCCGCTAAAGATTCCGCATGGCTGTTTACCTCATCTGATTTCGCTTTTATATCCCCAATCATCGTACGGAGAGAATCCTGCATGTGTTTGAATATTCTAGATAGATGGCCGATTTCATCATGGCGGTTTAAGAGTTTTGCATCGACCTCTCCGGTAAGGTCAAGCTCGGCAATACGCTGGGTATTCCCCACCATCTGTATAATAGGCTCGGCCAGCATCTTACCCAGGATATAACTTACTATAAGACCGATAAATACAACGAAAAGAGTAACCAGGAGGTTCTGCTTCTGCATTTTCTTAACTTCAGACAAAAATTCACTTTCCGGTGCAGTAACAGATAATATCCAACCTGTACCTTCAATAGGCATATAAGCATTATATATATACCTGTTATTAAAATAGTAGCGGGAAAAACCCTGCTTTTCGCTAAGCATCTTTTTAAAAGTTTCGGCTACCGATTCCATTGTCTTATCTTCTTTAGCCTTTTCTATCGGATTAAGCTGATCTATAACCTTCTGCCGGTCGTGGTGGGCAATAACGGTTCCTTTTTCATTTATTATGTAGGCATAACCGGTTTCTCCAAATCCCATATCATCAACCATTTCACTTAAGGCATTGCCATCTCTTCTTCCCACCAGTACACCAGCCACTTTTCCCTCTTTCTTTATGGGGGCCGCAAACATAACTACCGGCTGCCCGGTAACCCTGCTTATAATAACATCTGACAGGTTAGGCATTCCTTCAAAAGCCCTTTTTACATAATCCCGGTCCCCAAGGTCAGCCACCGTTCCGTCATCATAGTAGGCCTTGCCGTCTGGATAAACAACGGCTAAAGCTAAAAAACCGTAGTTTTCCTTCGCTTCTCTTAAAACCGGAAGCTGTCTCTCTAAATCCATACTCTTTATTTCATCATAATAAGCCAGGACTTCCAACTGCCTTAAATTCCCTTCTATACGGCTGGCAACTGTCCGGGCATCTTCTTTAGCTACTGCTTCAAGTCCTATCCTTCCCTGCTCCAAAACCGCTTTTTTGGCCATGCTGGTAGCCAGCAAACCTGTGCTTATAGATGCCAGCACTACCAGGATTAAAATTCCCGCAATTATTTTGGCTCTTATACTTTTCAAAATCTCTCTCCCCTTATTTCTCGATTATTTTTATACAGATACCAAAACAGCATAAATCTTTTTGTAAATTAGGACTTTCTACCTCCTTCTGCTTGTTTTTCTATTTTTCAACAAAAAATATGCTTTATTCAACATATTAGTACTACAGTAAATAAAAAGCAAGGTATTTAACCCTGCTTTTTATCTTATATATTTATATTTATTTTTTATCCCAGTATAACCCTCAAATCTTCCTCCACTGTTCCTATCGGTTTAAGGCCGAATTTGTCAGCCAGCACCGCCAGTACATCGGGAGAAATAAAAGCTGGCAGGCTCGGCCCTATCCTTATGTCCTCTATGCCTAAGTAGAGAAGGGTAAGAAGAATGGAAACTGCCTTCTGTTCAAACCAGGAAAGGAATAGATTTTATCATCTGCTATCCTCTCCGGATCAAAGTTAACATTAGTAAGGGTAGCAAACATACCTTCTAAAATAAGCGCGTCTGCTTTTCCTGTTTCTATTCCCTTTTCTCTAGCTGCCAGCGCTACCTCAGAGAGGCCTTTTAAAACATAAGTCAATAAATCCTGCAAAAGGGCCACCTCTTCCTTTTTGCCGCACACCCCCACTGAAGTACAGGCTATCCCTTTTGAAGTTTGTTCACACTGATTACAGTACATTCCATCTTCCTGGTTACTCAAACTGTACAAAATCGAACAGTTTGAGTAGCTGGGCTATTTATAGTCCGCCATTTCAGAGAGTGCCTATTCCCAGCAGGCGATATTTAAGCACTCCCATAGCCCCTGTCCCAAGAAACAGGAGCTCACGCCCTTATCCGGGTCTCCCCACTTGCCCTGAAAAGATTACTCTCTTCAGGACAGAGATGTCTCGCAAGACCTTCTCGGGAGAGAGTGGCGTTACCACCGCTACCTTGAGAACTCGCCAGAGATTGTAGCTTTCGCTACCAGCACCAAGACTTGTTCCACCCAGAGGCCTTGATGCCTTCCCAGGCTCACTCCCAAGGCTTTGTATCAGTTTTATTGCTTTGTCTATTTCCTTTAGTTGTCTCTTTTTTAGTTGTTTGTTTTTAACTGTTTTTCTAACATACTCTTTTAGTTCTTCCAGTTCGTCAGCGTCTAATTCCTTCAGAATCGCCATATACCCTTCAGGAATTTGCTCTTTTAGTCCAAGTCCTCTTCTTGCTATAACATACGCTGCTGCAATGTCCTTGCTTATCATATACTGCGGTGCATATTTCAGCATCCCTATCACGGATGTGTAGGCGGGATTGACCTCTAT
>NZ_FQWY01000052.1 GCF_900129805.1 Thermosyntropha lipolytica DSM 11003 | reverse complement strand
AAAACGGTGCCTTATCTTAACGCAAAATTGACGCAAACCCTGCTAATACAAAGAGGTTCCTTCTTGTCCTTCGCACCAATTGCAAGGTGTAGCTTGTATTCAGACATATCATTCGGTGGTATCGGAATAATCTCCAATAGCCTCATTTTTGCAATGTCACATCCTATCCTCCATCCAGGCATCCAGTTTTTGCATGACAAGTTCATAAGTCTTTTTCGATATCTCAGGCAGTCCGCCCAATACCGCCTCTGCCGCCTTAAAGCCTTCGATAATAGCTCCCCTTAACATCTCTATCTTGCTCCTGTCTCCTCCGGATATGGCTTTAGCAAACTCTACGATGCGGTCACTCACCTTCTCCGGGCTTAATATCCCGCCTTCTTCCAGCATGGCCCTGGCTTCCAGGCGTGCCGCTTCATCTATCTCTGCTTTCTCCAGCTCCCGGAAGGTCAAACCCTGCCTTTTAAGAAGCTCCTCTACCAGCTGTCTTAAGTGCTGATATGCTTTTTCGCTTTCTTCCATAAGCCTTTTTATAGTATTTTCATCTGCCCTGCCGGGTTTGTCATAGGTTATCTTCGGCTGAACTTCCGACTTTACATACTCATCCTTAACTTCCGGTTTGCCATCAGCAGCCTTTGGCTTAGGTTTGGTCAGGTCAATCTTTCCATTTTGGACATTCGGCATCAACGGGGGTATCTGCATGATCATCACTCCTTTTTACGGACAGAAAAACAGCATCATTCCCTTCAGACAAGGTGCGCTAATACACCGCAAGTTTTTCCTCCTCCCGGGCAGGAAGGAAGGTTTCTATGTGTCTTAAAGGGGCTTTTTATGACAGCACAAAAGAAACCTTTACACCTCCTTTCATAATTTCGCCCTTCGCATAAGCGTAGATCCAGGCCGACATTACGATTCGTAATAGATTTTAAAAAAGGAACCGTCCCCAAATGAAAAAGTATTTCTATGATGAAATGTATGGGGTAAGTATTTTTTCTAGTTCGGATTTCCATTCCTGAAATACGGGCAAGAGCTGGGTAGATATGATGATTTCTGCCTGCTCCGGGTTTTCTTTTTCACAGGTTGCCACCACTTTTTCGCAGGCAGCCTTGAGGGTGGCGGTCAGGGAAAAAACCTTTTCCAAAGAAAGTTCTGCCATAGGCTGCAGGGCAGCTTCGATGCTGGCTATGGCAAGGAGGCAATCTTCAAGAAGGCCTAAAGCTTCCTCATAGCGCAGTTCGGAGAGCTGCTTTTTTATGTGCACCAGCCCTTCTTCGAGGGTGGAGAGGAGGGGAAGAAGGTTTTGGATAACTTCGATATAACGGTACATAAGTTTTCCTCCTCCCTAGTTTTTTACCAGAATAGCCATGTAGGCCAGGGTGTCAAAGCTGTTGTCCTGCAGGAGCTTTATTATGTGCTGGATGTAGTTTGTATTGTGCAGGACGGTTTTGGAAAAGGACTGGATGAGCTTCAGTGCCATGTCGTCGTTTAAGCCTTTGTGATGGCCGGCCATGCCGATAAGGTGCAGCTTTACCATGCTGTAGATCACGCACAGGAAAACATAGGAGTCCCATATGGACTTATACCTGCCAAAGGGCATCATCTCCCGGAAGTATTCGTTTACCAGGTAGTTTTCCAGTATGTATCCTTTCTCCTCCAGGTAAGGCTTGAGGTAGTCCCGGCAACTGGCCTCATAGTTAGCTGCTATTTCCTCCAGGGAGGCACCTTCCACATAGCCCAGCCCCAGGAGGGTCTCCTTCAGGCACTCCAGGTAGCGGCTGCTGTTTATGCCCTGCAAAACCCGCTCATCGGTCAGCTCCTTGGCCAGGCGCATCTGGATGTGGCTCTGGGAAGGTATCTTCTCCAGTTCTTCTTTAAAGGCACCGGAGAGGATAAGGTTATGCATGGACTCCAGCATAGCCGGGATGTCGTGAGTGCGGCCTTCGTTTTGCAGTTCGACGATTTTTTTGTAGACTATGCCCAGTATGATGAGCCTTTCTCCCAGATCGTAGCTGCGGTTCTGGAGCAGGCTCAGGCTGAAGAGGCGGATGTCCCAGAAATACCGCTGCGGTTTGTTAAGGTAGAGATGGCCTTCGGTGTCAAAGATGCTGTGGAGTTTGATGCGGATGCCGGCATCTTCTTCTATATTTTCAAAGGCCATGCCGTCAGGATTTAAAAGGGCAAGCCGGGCTGCCTCCGGACAGGACATGGTAAGGCTGCGTTCGTGTCTGCCGTCTATTTTAACCAGATGCCTGGGATACAGGGCGCAGGTGTCGGAAAGATATTCCTCGCCCAGGTTTCTCTGGATCTTGCACAGCATATCTTCATCCAGGAAAGGGCATCTGCCTCAAGTAAAAAATTAAATTTTAAACTACAAGTTATAGCTTAAATCTTCCTTTATCTTTGTAGTTGAAATTTCAGGAGTTCTAGGTAAATATATTACTTCACAATATTCCTTTAAAAAATCAAATTTTCCCTTCCAATCATCACCCATAACTAAAATATCAATTTTAAATTCTTTTATATCACTAATTTTTTGTTCCCAATTGCATTCAGGTATTACCAAATCTACATAACGAATCGCTTCGATCAATTTTTTTCTTTTTTCATAAGGAAAATAACATTTTTTACCTTTAATTCGATTGAATTCATCTGTGGATAATCCTACTATTAAATAGTCTCCTAGTTCTTTTGCACGCTTTAATAAGTTAATATGTCCATAATGTAATAAATCGAAAGTTCCGTATGTAATTACCTTTTTCATTTTTATCACCCTTAATAAATAAGCTTTTTGAGGGCTTTTAAAAGTTTTTCGAAATATGGAAGCAAGTATAAGTAATATTATTATTCACCACTAAATAAAAATCTACTGAATTTGAGTAACTAATAACTTCTACAAAAATGGAGCACATACTTTTTTATCTTTAAAACTTTTAACCATACCGGATCTATACATATGCAAAAATACTAAATAATTGATCATTAATCTAGAATTTTTTCAATAAAATCCCATGTTCTATTACATGAATTACCATCTATATATAAATGCACATTTTTTAAAATATCTTTTCTTTTTTCTTTATAATATTCTTTACATTTCAAAAATCTTTCTATTTCTTCTTGTAAATGCTTTTGGTCATAACATTTGGGGCCTGGAGTCCATTCTTCATAAGGTAGTAAAAATCCCCTATCATGTTTATATTTTTCAATATCGGTAGGTGTGAATATTACCGGAATATCTAAAAGTAATACATCAAAGAAAACACTTGAATAATCAGTTATCAAAATATTAGCAGCATTAATAATTTCATATAAATCAATTCCATGTTTAAATAACAATTCATTTGTTAATAATTTTATATTCTTATTTTGTTGTATATTATTGATAAAATATCTTTCTTCTGCAGGATGCAATTTTACAAATAAGAGACAATTATTATCTTCTAAAAAATTCGAAAACTCATTTATATTAAATCTCTTAAAATCAAATAAATTCACCCACTTTTTGTTTCCTTCTAACCTATTACCATTATACCTATATGTAGGCATATAAAATATAATATTTTTGCCATCATAACTTTCACTATATATAAACTCTAAATTTTTCTTCCCCTTAGTATAAAATAAAAAGTCATTTCTTTGAGCACCTGTAATTACATACTTTGATTCATTTATGTAAATACACTTATTCATTAATTTATTAAATAAATGTGAATAAGAAGTTATATAGTCTACATTTTTCCATCTTTGTTCTAGCGCTTCTTTAAACTTTTCACCATTATCGGAATATCCCATCGCTTTTATAGGAAATCCATGCCACAAATCTATTACAATCGGTCTATTAATATGAAATTTTTTTATAAAAGGATAATTTCCCTCTGTAAAAATTGCTAAATCACTACTTAAAATAGTACTGTAAAAATTAGCAGACATATTTTGCTGAATAATACTAATATCATATTTATCTCTTATTTTTTTAGGCATCATTTTATATAAAGCAATTGTATTTGAACCAGATAAATTCGTATATACTAAAGCTATTTTCCTTTTATCGAAATTAAATTTTCCTAGCCTATAATTAGGGATTCCTTCTAAATCTACTTCCCTATATATATGATAAGCAGGATAGTTAGTATCGACAAACAATTTTAGTCCTAAAGCCATCGCTCTAACACAAAAATGTCTGTCTTCTCCCCAGAAAGATAAATTTTTTATTTCCTTAAAACTTATTCCTTTTTTCATAGCATAAATACTAATCAATGTACAAGCTCCTAATCCTCCAACCTCATACACTCCAGGTTTTTTTAACATATTAAGGAATTTTTCATGTCTGCGAGTTAATTCCCACTCATCAATTGTTTCTTGTCGCGATATTTCATACTGAATATAAACATCTTTAAGCCATACTTGGGGTAACATAAAAGAATTCGGATACCACTTCGTCCAAAATATTTCTGATATTATATCTCTTCCTGTAGCAATCAAATGTTTTAAAGTTTTAGGATTAAGCACTAAATCACTATCAATCAAAAATACATAATCGAATTCTCTTTTTTTGGCATAATTTATTATTTCATCCTTAAAATCTGCTACTCTCCAAATTAATTGTTCTTTCCAATAATGGGTGTTATCATCACAAACATAACTATCTTTTTTGTCATTAGCAGTATAAATAATAGTTTCAGGATATTTTTCAGAAAATATTTGCAACTTTCTTTTGGAATTAGTCTCATCATTATCATCTACAAAGAAATAATACACTTTTATACCTTCCTTATCTAAATCTTCAATACTCATTAGAAACTGTTCCAATATTTTTTCTTTTTGCCTTATACAACTTGCTATTAAAACCTTAAATTGAACATCTCCATTTAATCTCTTAAAAATCATTTCACATTTTTCATTCTGCTCCTTAACTTTGTATATATGATAAGCATGCTTATAAAAAAACTTTGCTACCGCATTTTGACCTAAAACTTCGTATAAATATGCCAAGTTAAATAATATATCGCCATTCAAATAATCTTTATCTCTTCCTTCCTTCAGCACCCTCTCAGCCTCATCTAAATCCCCCTCCATCATGGCTATGACTCCCTTTATCGAATAGACATCTATGTCGTCAGGTACGATTTTTTCATATTCAGCCACCAGCTGTTTGGCCTGTTCAAGATAACCATGTTCTATCAGTAATTCGATATTTTTTTTGAATTGCTTTTTATAAGATGCCAGTTCATCAGAGGTGTTTGTTTTCTTTTCTCCATCAGCACTTTCATGAGAATTTAATCTTTTTTCGTTAACTGGCTCATTTATCCTATCAGGGATTGAATTTTTCCAAACTTGTTTTATTCTATCCTCAATTTTTCCATAGTTCTCCCGGATATATGCTATCTTGTCCAAAATTTTTCCGGCATTAAATTTATCCTCTATGTCCAAACATAATTCTTTAAGTCCTAATCTTTCCAGCAAAAGAACATCTTTGCCGCAATATACAAAGGGTTTGTTCATTAAAATATAGTAAAGTAAAACTTTTCTATTCAGAATTATTCCTATTTCGGACAAAGCTATAAGATTTAATATATGCTTTTTATCCTCATTATCTATATATTTAACTGCTTCATCTTTAAAAACTTCTACCCATTCCTTAACCTTAGACTCTTGAGTATTTTCGGCATAAGCGAAAATACTAAATCCTTTGTTGACCAGAATCTGTCCCGCTATCTCTAACTGCTCCCATAAGTGTTTATCCAGAGCTGGATCACCGTTTTCACCCGGAAAACAGGCCAAAATCTGCCGCTCTTTTTTATCTACTTTTATCTCACTGACATTAGTTATTTCCTGTTTTATAATTTCAATAATTTCTTTATAGCTCTCATCTTCCAAATAATCAGATAAGATGTCTAATTTACTCACAAAATCCATAAATGAAACCACTCCTGGCAATAAGATTTATTCTTTCGTTTCTTTTATAATCTTCCACTCATTTAATAAGGTTTCTACCTTCTGTTTTATATCCTCATCACCGGCCTGTTCAGAGGTAAAAATCAAAAACTCCTGCAAATCGTTGCCTCTATATCCAGCTTTATAGGCTTCTTCGAAACACTCGATTGCTTCCTTAAAATTTCTCATCTTATAAAAGCAATATCCCATCTGCAGCCAGGCGCGTTCCACATTTTCTCCTTTAGCTGCCGCTTTGCGGTACTGCTCAATAGCTTTTCCGTATCTTAAGTTATCTTTTAAAACATCCCCAATAACCAGTTCTAAATTACCTATGTTATCCCTGAATTTATCCTGCAGAAGCAAAAATGCACTTAAAGGCTCCTCTTTGCCTATCTTTATGAATTCACCCAGCAAGTCAATATATTCCTGCAGGTCTTCTTTATATAAACCTGCTTCGTCTTCGTGAACTAAAACTTGTATTATCCGCTTAAGCGAAGGCTTTACCTGTATGGCTAATTCTTTCAGTTTTTCTTTTTCTCCACTTAAACAGGCAGCTACCGCTGCCAGACGGGCAAAATTGCTGTCATACTCAAGCAAATATGCTTCGTAAAAATGTTTGAAAGCTTTTTCATGATTTTCATTGGTCAGAAACATCACTACCAGAGAAAAATCCTCATGGTTATAATTTTTATACATCCAGCTCACATAATAGGCTAAAGCCTTTTTAAAGCGCTGCCTGGTAATCTCCTCCAGCAGTATCAGCATATCACTTTTATCATTCTTATCATAAAGTTGATTCAGCAGTAATATGATATCCTCTTCCGGCATAAGGCTGCCGGCCAACCGCAAAAGCCCCCGTAATGCAGGACGATAATCTTTTTTCTGCTTTAAAGCATTGATATAGCTTTCTAATGCCTTATCCTCTTCATTCATGAGGTAATGCAAATTTGCCATAAAAGTATATATTTCATATTCCTTGCCGGTTATAAAGTTTATTTCAAAATCATCATAATTCTTTTGCAGTTCAAGGGTTCTTCTATAACTTGCCAGAGCTGCCCTGTATTTACGCTGACGCTCATAAGACTGAGCCATATAAAGATAAAAAATTGGATGATGAGGAAAGTTGTTTTGCGCTTCCTTTATAAACTCTTCTATCTCCTGTTCATCATATTTTAACTCCACCATAGCCGATATAATATTTTGATAAACTTTGCTATTTAGTCCGGTAAGGTTTACTTTGTTCGCTAAAAAAAGTTTTCCATAATATATACTTTTCTCATATTCTTTTAAAGTTAAATAACTATCACTTATAAAAAAATATGCGCTGGGATCCGGTTCTGGTTTATCTATCTCCTTGAGTAACAATTCCAGGTTTCTTTTTGCTTTATCTATAATGGTCGTACTTGAATAGCCAGTATGGTAAATGAGCAGTTCTTTCTCTTCTGCATAAAGCGCCTTCAGTTTCTTCTTTTTTCTTGAGTACAGGCGTTCGTGAATAGGGCTTGTATAGCATATGTCTCCATTGTTTTTAAATATTCTGGCCTGCACAAAATCAGCTATATTAATACCTTTTTCTTCATCGATATTCATCATCTTGCAGGCAATTATTTCCGAACCATTCTGTTGGCATTTTTTAATTAGATTGGGGATATTTTTCGCTGTTCCCTCAGCAAAATACTCATCGGCATCCAGGAATATTATCCAGTTCCCTTTAGCCTTCTTTATGGCAAAGTTTTTGGCAGCTGCAAAGTCGTTTATCCATTCAAAATAATAAACCTTCGCTCCCAGTTCTTTGGCTATTTCTACTGTCATATCAGTTGAGCCGGTATCTACCAATATTATCTCATCTACTACTTCCCGGTAGCTCTTGATACAGCGTCCAATATTTTTTTCTTCGTTTTTAGCAATGATACAAGCTGATATTTTCATAATTCACCTCGTATTTATTAAAAATGGTTAGAAGAAAAACTTCTTCTAACCATTTTACTGCTATTTTAGTTATATAAACTTTGCAACTAGCGCAAGAGCTGCAAAACCGTCTGCGGTGCCTGGTTGGCCTGAGCCAGCATAGCAGTAGCAGCCTGCTGCAGGATGTTCTGCTTGGTGAAGTTCATCATTTCTTTGGCCATGTCTACATCCCTGATTCTGGATTCAGCAGCCTGCAGGTTTTCGGCAGAGGTATCCAGATTCTTGATGGTGTGCTCAAGACGGTTCTGGATAGCACCCAGCTTGGACCTTTCTGTAGAAACCGTCTCCAGGGCATTATTAATAGTTGTAATTGCAGCCGTAGCTTTATCATAGTCTGTAATGTCTAATGCAGCACCACCAGCAGTTTGTCTCAAGCCAAGATCAACTGCCTTCATGGAATTTATCCCCACCGTAATATTTTGCCCTGTGTTGGCACCTATCTGCATGGACAAGGCACTCGAAATATCTGTACTTCCCTCTACTCTCGCCTTAATGCTTATTGTGATACTTTCTCCAACCTGAAGAGCTGTTAAAGTTCCACCAGCAAAGAAGTTAGCTAAGCTTACCCCTGCCCACTGTATTTCATTAGCACCTACTAAAGTTACTGCTACACCAGCAGGGTTGCCTATTCTAAAGTCAGTAGCTTCAAATCCAGTTGATGCATTCACACGGGTAATAGTTATTGTACCACCAGTAGCTATTATTGAAGCCGCATTAATCGCTGCAGTTGAAACCTGCAAGTTGGCGCTGCTGTTGTTTTGGAATATTATTTCAGCATCTTTAGCTTCTACCAGACCTTTTTTAGAGCCGTCTAGGAGTTTTTGGGTGTTAAATTCAGTAGTATTAGCAATTCTATCAATTTCCGAAGTTAACTGATTGATCTCTTTTTGAATTTCTCCCCTGTCAACAGTAGTATTTGTATCATTCGCAGCCTGTACCGCAAGTTCTCTCATCCTCTGCAAAATAGCATGAACTTCGTTTAACGCACCTTCTGCGGTCTGGATAAGGGAAATAGCATCCTGCGCATTCCTGGAAGCCTGAGTCAAGCCCCTGATCTGCCCTCTCATCTTTTCCGAGATGGCAAGCCCTGCAGCGTCATCGCCGGCGCGGTTGATGCGGAAGCCGGATGACAGTTTTTCGATGGATTTTTGTGCCATGGTGTTGTTGATGCTAAGCTGCCTGTGGGTGTTCATGGCCATAAGGTTGTGGTTAATTATCATTAAAATTCCCTCCTTTGAATTTTGTTGGCGAACTTCCTTTTTCGCCTTTTTTAAACCCTGCAATTCCCGGGATATTGCAAAGGTTTTTAAGCCTTTTTGGCTTTCTGATTATATTATCGGAAAAAGGGGGGAGAACTTTAGGGGTTTTAAAAAAATTTTTTAAGAATTACACCCTGACAGTTGGAAAAATTTAAGGGGATAACCCCGGAAGGCATCCCCCGTATGGCAAACACAAGGTGACATTTCCTTTGTACTGTCCTGCATTTATACCGTCCCCCTGTACTTTTTAGTTCAATTTTTTCTTTAGCTCCTCTATCCTCTCTACCGAAAGCCCAGTAATCTCTGCTATAGTTTCTATATCCAATCCTTTTTGTAAAGCATTTAGGGCTGCTTTTTCTATACCCTCCTGTATCCCTTGTTCTCTACCTTCCCTTATCCCTCTCTCTATTCCTTCCCTTATTCCTCTCTCTATTCCTTCCCTTATTCCTCTCTCTATTCCTTCCCTTATTCCCTCTCTTCTCCACTTTTCCGCTAAGGTCATTAAATCCTCCCTCCTCTCAGGAAGTATTTTCTCTATACATTCTATAAGGATTTCCTCATCTACTTTTTCCACCGCTCCTAATATATATTCTATTATACTCACCTGCAGATAGCTATATCCCCTCTCCATCTCCCGCATCTGCCAGAATATCTTTTCTACCTCTACC
>NZ_FQWY01000053.1 GCF_900129805.1 Thermosyntropha lipolytica DSM 11003 | reverse complement strand
GTCAGGAAAAGGGGACGGATTGCTGAATAACACAAAAGCGCCGTTCCCGTTTTGTTTTGCAGGAAAATGAGAATTAGTGGAGAATTTACAGAAATAATGGAAAAAGCATACATAAAATCTCAGGAAATGGCATTATTTCCGGGCAGGGTTTAAAGATGACAATCTCTTTCTGATTTAAGGGAGATGTGAGGTATATGAGAAAGCAGATTCAGGTTTATCTGGAAACAGTTACCCCTTTAAGGACGGGAGGGGCTTATCAGGTTCGCCGTGGGATAAGGTCTTCTTCGCTCCTGGGCAGTTTGCGTTTCTGGTTTGAAACTATATGTTATGCAGGAGGGCTGGTTGGAAAAAAGGATTTTGATAAGGGGAGGGGACAGTTTACCGCTCCCTGGAGCGGAGAAGACTTAAAAAGCCTGATATTAGAAAATGGATCTGCTGAGCGGGAGATTATCAAGATTTTGCTGGAGAAGAGAATATCGCTGCCGGACATTATTTTTGGCACTACAGGATGGCAGGGAAGGATTTTTATTAGTGAAATTAAAATAATCAAAGTTCTGAAAAATCCTTTTACTTCCTCCTTTCTTCGCCAGAGCGGGATCCATTCTTCTGATGATTTTTTCTGGGGAAAATGTGCTATAAATTTTGCAACTGATGATTTCATAGCTGAAAGTATTCTCTATCCCCTGCTTGCTTTTATGGACAGGTATGGCTTCTGGGGAAGCAAATGGAACCTGGGCTGGGGAAGATTGCAGGTACTGGACATAAAAGAGAGGGGAGGGGAACTCTTATTGTGGGAAGAGGGGGAAAACCAGTTTCGGTTCAGCTTCTGGGGAGGTAAAGATAAAAAGTTTACAGACCTGGTAGAAAAGGTAACTAGTTTTGAAGATTTAACCAGCTGGGAAAGCGGAAACTGCCGGATAAAAGCTCTGGAAAAAGGCCTCCAAAAGAAGAGGATTGAAGAAATCTTGAAGGCATTGATCGAGGAAAAAAAACAGAAAAGGTGTGTTTTTGCCCGGGAAGAGGGAGAGGAGGAAAAGGCAAAAATGCATCAGGTTTTTGGAACGGTAGAAAAACCTCCGCCGGATGCTCCGCATGGTTCGAAAATTCTGCCCTGGGTATACCGGAAAGGAGACAAATATCAAACCGGATTTATCTCTATTACTTCTCTGCTTAATCTGTAATTAGCCTCAAAAGGGGAGGGTTTTATGGCTGAGGAAAAACATATTTATGAGTCATTTCTGGCTTCAGATATACCAGAAAATTATATTTCCCGGTGTAAAAACTACGGCTTTCATGTTCGGGAAGACTTAACAAAAGTAAACCGCCTGCGTGCAGGGGTGGTGCGAAACTGGCATGAACAGTCTTTTTTGTGCCGGGAACAGTATAGCCGAATTATGGAAATAAGCGGGATAAAGACCAAAAAAGAAGAAGTTTTTCCTGTGCTGGAGACACTGCCTGCTTATTCCTTCGTCCTGTGGGCTAGATTTAAGCTGAAGCAGCCATATTTTTCCAGAGACGATGAGGAATTATACCTTGTCCATAATCCCGTGCTCAAGGACAAAGCTTTTAAAGTACCAGTGATAAGGGGAAGCGGGTGGAAAGGGAATATAGCCTCTGTGCTTAAGGATATAGTTGGGGAAAAAGAAAACAAAAGGACAGCCATAGAAAGCTACTTTCGCCTCCTGGGAGCAGGTTCGGAATATATCAAAGCTTTAGAAGAAGAATTAACCCGCATGTATAAGGATGAAGAAATAAATGGCGAAAAGGTAAAAAGTCACCTCTTTTCCTTTCTGCTGTTTGAGCTAGGGATCAGGATAGAAAAAGACCTGCTTGACAGGATAAAAAACCTGGAGAGCGAAGAGGACCTGGAAGAAATCATCTATACGGCCCTGGGAATGATAGGAGAGGAAGAGGAAAAGACCTGGGGATGGATGAGAGAGTGGGGAACCCGCCGGGGAAGGGCTATTTTTTACCCGACTTTTTTTGACAGTATTACCCTGGAAGTTATCAATCCCCACCACCGGCGCAGGCGGGCAGGCAGGGGGCCGGTGTTTTATGAGGCCGTACCGGCAGGGAGTGAAGGTATTCTGCAGATAGCCTATGTTCCCTTTACTGGGGTGTTTAAGAGAGATGAAGAAGTAAAAAAAGAAGTTGAAGAGGACTTGCGGCTACTGCTTGAAGCCCTGGAAAGGCTGGCTGAAAGAGGTCTGGGGGCCAAAACCCGCTGGGGGTGGGGAACTTTTGCCTTTTACCCGGGTGAAAAATGCTGTTTTATTAAAGGAGGAGAAGAAAAAGAACTGGAATTTTCGGACAGGAGTTTAAACGGCTGGGAAATAATAGAAGGAGGGGGGAGGCAGGAAAAATGACAGCTGACTGTTTAAAAAGATTGCAGGAACACCGCATGCCCTTATTAAAGCTGGAAATTGCTGCCCTTATGGCCTTGTGGGATAAAACAAAATTTTCCTCTCCTCCCAATGCCGGGTGTATCAGTGTAAATAATATGGAAAACGGAGGACTTAAGGATTTAGCACGTTATTTTTCCGGACATAAAATAAAGGTAAACGGGCAGGAATTTGATCTCTGGGATGATTTTCTTGAAGACTGGCGCGACAAAACAGATACCTGTTTACGCACTATCTACCAGCACTGTGAAAACTATAATTCCGGCATAGATAAAGGAACTCCGCCAAAGGATATAAAAGTAAAACCTGATAACCGCAAGTGGCTGGGCAATGCTCTGGGTGGATTTAAGGATTGGATTTTTTATGTGGACAGGGAGGAAAATACTATCAGGCAAGAGATGGAGGGTATATTTAATGATCTGGAAGAGATTTTAAAACAAGAAATTTGGACATGGGAAAATATAGAAGACTTTCGCACTCGCTTTAAAAACTTCACCTCTGCTTTATTAAGTGATGACAGGTATCCTATCAATGATATAACCCTCTGGGATCAGGCCTATATGGCAGCTTCCATGTTCAAAGCCTGTCTGGCCGAAGCCGTAATGAAAGATGATCTGAATGTAAATCTGAAAAACTATGGCTGGCGCATCCTGGGAGTGCAGTATGACAAACTGGGGATGGCTGAAAGAGGACATAAACCTTCTCATATTGCATGGTACCGTGAAAAAATGCAGGTGCTGGATAAGCAGATAAAAAAGCTTCTAGAATATGATTACCCGGCCGGCAATGAAATCTACCGCGATGAGACCGGCATCTATTTCCTGGTAGGGGAAATATGGGGCAGGGATTTTACGGACGGACTGGCAGAATTAAATCCTGATTTTAACTGTTTAAAGGAAGAGATAAAAAGTATTTTTACCCGGGAAATCGGAGGCGAATTTTATCCGGCAGTCTTTTTAAGCTCTGCTTCCCGGGGGCTCATGCAACTGGGATATCTTCTGGAAAAAGCGAAGGAAAACTTTTTGCAGGTGGAAAGGAAAAAAATCGAACTGGAGATCAGGGAAAAATACCGGGGAATATGCCAGATATGCCGGATAAGGCTGGTAGAAGCTGAGGAAATAGAATCCGGAGAGGAAAAATATCTTTGCGCTTATTGCCGGGAAAACAAATCCCGAAAAAGGCTTGCCGGATGGCTGGAGAAAAGAAATGAAGAGACTATATGGATGTCGGAATTGAGGGACAGGAACGGGCAGGTTGCTCTGGTAACCCTCAAATTTGAGCTTAGGGACTGGCTAAATGGAAATATGTTTAATACCTGTCTGGTACGCAGGGAAGAAGCAGCAAAACATATCAGAGGGATAAAAAGTTTTATCTTTTTGCTGCTGGCAGATTGTGATGTCGAAAACGATCTGGGCATTGGCCGGTTAAAAGAGGAAATAAAAAGAATAGGAGAGCATATAAGGCAGGAAAAGGGTGAAGAAAAAAAGAGGTTTATTGAGAAGAAAAAGCAGCTTACCCGGGAAAAAGGAAGCTTAGAGGAAATAATAAGAATAGTCAAAACCATCCGCCAGGAAGAGGGGAAGCTAACCTGGCTGGATCGGGGACTGGATAAAAATTTTCCGGATTATAACATAGAACTGGATGAGATGTGCAAATTGCTAATCAAAAAATCTTCCTCCCTTACCCCGCAGTCGGAAGGGCTGCTCCGTGATTTTATCTTTTTTCCGGAGGAACTGGCACCAGAAGCTTATAGGGGATGTAAAAAACGAGGGGAAACGTTTAATGATTTTATACGCCAGATATTTTTCCATTCTATCACCGGCACCTCCTGGGAGACATGGGTAAAAGGATCCATCCTGGGTGACAGGATAGACTGGGAGAATAAATGCATAAAATGGCAGGAATTTAAAGAAGAGAATGATGAAGCACTGCATCTTTTAGCAACCCTCCTGTTCCAGTTTATGGTACGCCAAAATCCTTCTCCGGCCCGGCTGCGAAGAGTCTGGGATAATACCCGGGATTTTTTCCGGAATATTAAAGAAAAACTCATCTGTTATGCTGGCATTCCGGAACAGAGAAGAAAAAGGGTGGTATGGAAGAATATTGATAACAATGAGTATGTAAAAATCCTTCCCGGCTCCGACTTTAAGGAAGGCGAGTATTTTGATGGGGATATATTCTTCTACTGTAAAGACAGGGAAATCTATCTTTTATCCTACCTGCCGGAAGCCAAAAAGCCGGAACAGAAAATTTTCAAACTTAAGCCCTACCCGGATGGCAGAGAGGTGGGAGAATTGATCCTACCCTGGCCTTTAGAGGAGGCAGAAGGGGATAAAATAGTTTTTGAAGACTATCTTCCCTATTTATCCATAATTGAACCTACCCCGGTGAGCTGGCAGTTTGTGCTGCCAGCCGAATATGTGCCTTTTTTGCTGGATGCAGTTAATGAAAAATACCAGGAATGGTTTGGTTTCGTATATGGCAAGCTGCCTCTGCATATTGGGGTGATAGTACAGAACTATCGCCGGCCGCTTTATGTAGGGATAAATGCCTTAAGGCGCATACGCCGGGATGTGGAAAATACAAAAAGCCTGGAGTGTATCGTGCCAGCTGCTCAGGTAAAGAGCAAGATAGAAAAAGCTTTGGATTATATTAAAGAACTAGGTATAGAAAACAAGCCGGCCGATTACTATTCCTTATACAGGATAGAAGGCCGGGAAGAAGGGGAAGGAAGCTATGCTTTTTATGTGCACCCCGATGATCAGGAGGGACAGATTATACGCAGCATAAAAGAAATAGATGTCAGGGAGAAGCTGTATATTATGCCTAACACTTTTGATTTTGAATTTCTGGACGCCAATATACGAAGAAGAGATATTTTTTATGAAGAAGGGATAAATGAGGAGAACAGTACCAGCAGGGTGAAAAGAAAATTATTCCTTAAAGATAACCGGCCTTATGACATAGATTATTTAATCCCTAAATTTAAAAAATTCAGACAATTATTCGGAAAAGAGAAAGACAGGAGCTCTAAGCTGCAGAGGCTGATAGGCTTTATATATGAATACCTGGAAAGCGGGGAAGAGATGAAGGAATTGCTGGCTTCTGCCTGCATAAACATATTAAATCTGAAACACGATGAAGAGCTAAGGAGAGGAATAGCCGAAATAATGGAAATAGATACAGAAAGGGAGGATTTTTACAGCTGTCTGCTGGAAAAAATGGATCCCCCTGTTTTGAAACTGCTGGTTGATATGTTCGCATTCTGGCATATAGCCTTAAAGGAGGTATGAAATAATGGTAAAAAGAGTTGGCGTTTTAGCCCTTGCGGCTGATCCGGTGCATATAGGGACGGGAGGATACAGCATAGGCAGGGTTGACAATACAATAGTACGCGATCCCATAACTAATATCCCCAAAATACCGGCTACCAGCCTGGCAGGAACCTGGCGTTATTATACCTGCCTGGAGATACATAAATATTTTAAGACAGATTATCGGCTGCACAGGACAAGTCGCAAGGAAAAACCGTTAAGCGATATTTTAGTCGAAGAAGCTCCGGAATGGGTGAAAGGGTATGAGGCTAACCGCTATGCAGCTTTAAAATGTGCGGGGCAGGATGAAAGTCCCGGGCTGAATATTGCTGATGTTGAAGAAAAGGATACCGGTCACTGCGGCCGCTGCCTGGTATGCCGGGGATTTGGATTCTCTAAAAAAGACCAGAGCTGGCAGGGAATGATTTTTTTCAGCGATCTTAACATATTGTTCTTCCCGGTTTTTACCCGGGAAGGAACCAGGTGGATCAGTACCCCTTCCCTGATGCAGGAAGCAGGGCTGCTAGGTGATGCGGAAACGGAGGAAGAAGAGGCGATAAAGGTATGTTTTACCGGGGAAGAGGTGGAAGAGACTAAAGAGGGTGCCATAAATCTGGGATGGCTTTATTTGCCGTACCGCTGGGAAAAGATGAATTACAGGGGATTAAAAATCGGTAGATGGGAATTGCGAGCAGAAGATATTGTTCTGGTGGAGAAAGAATTTTTCTCCTCTATCGTAAATTCTAATCTGGAAGTTAGAACTTCGGTTGCTATTGATCCTTTAACGGGTGCTGCCCGGGAAAAAGCCTTATTTACTTCCGAAGCAGTTCCGCGCGGAACGATATTTAAGGGGGAGATAAGGATTTTTGATAAGGCTGCCTTTGCCGGATTGCTGGAAGAAGAGCTTCCCTCAGAACAGCAGTTGAAGAATGCCCTGGAAGATGCCGGACGCTTTTTTCATACCCTGGGGATAGGGGGAATGACTACCCGGGGATTTGGCAGGATGCACCTGGTTTTAACCGATATTGAGGAGGATTAGGGAGATGGCTGGCAATATAGAATATATCATCAACCGGACTGCGTTTGAACTGATAGCCGAAGAGATTCTGGCTTATTTAGATATCGACAAAATACTGGGGGTACTGATAAATGACGGTCTTTTTGCCATGTGGATCTATGCCTGTGAAAAAATGAGACTGGAAAAAGACGTATGGAGGGATATAGAGAGACAAGGCTTAGAAGCTTTAGAAAGGCAAAAAATAGTGAAGTTTTTCTGCAAAATCTGCCAGCTGACAGAAGGGCTGGAAAAGGAAACTGTTTATGAAAATACGCTGGCAAATCTGCAAAGAAGATTTCAGGAAATACAGGGAAGAAAAATGGAAGAAGGCAGGAGAAAAAAAGAGTATGAAAAAGCGTTTTACAGCGAACTGAACCAGTTTTTCATCGATCTGGCAGGAGATTTGCCCAAACTTCTCTTTATGCGGGATCTGATGGAAAAAGTCCTGCTTTATGCTCGTTACCATGCCAAGGCGGTGAGGGTTTAGGCTATGAAATGGTTTAAACTGGTTTTCAGACAGAAACAGCCTCTGCATATAGGATCTTTTCGCTGGGGCGTCATTGCGGAAACCGGGATTTTTATTCCCGGCTGGACGATGTGGGGGGCCTTGACTGATGCATTTCTGCGCCGGGAATCGTTTGCCCGGCTTGACGAAAGCGAAAAGCACTTTGCTGCTGTTACCAGTTTTTATCCGGCTCTGTTGGAAACGGGTAGTACTGAAAAAGAAATTTCTTCTCTGGAGCCTATGTTTCCTCTTTATAAAAAAGGGCGGTTTTACCTGGGAGGAAAGAGCGAGGCAGAATTTCGCTTCTATTTTACCGACCTTCTGATGTCAACTGCTGTGGAGGGAATTTCCCGCAAGGCCTGGGATATGAGCCTGCATGAGATCGAATATATCCTTCCCTGTTCCCGCAAAAACCGCAGCGGGGAAAAAATTTTCTCCCTGTACTGGATAGGACTGATCGGCCTGGAAGATGAAAAAATCTTTTCCTTTATCCCCCGCCTTATATATGCAGGTGGTGAACGCCGTTATGGTATGGGAGAAATGGAACTGGTATTGCAAAAGGAGGTAAAAAATGATGAGCTTGCTCTCTGGAATCTGGATGGGGAAGGGAACTTGCATCTGGAGAGAGCTGAACCTTTGAAAAACTTTTTGCCTCTGGAGGAAAATGTATGCCTGCAGGGGGAAACTGCCCTTCTGGTAGAACTGAATTTCAGAAAGTCCGTACCTGAAGCGGAGAAAGCAGGCCATTTTGTAAAACCGGGAAGCCTTATTAAAAATCCGGAAGCTTATGCCGGCAAAAAATATGTGCTGCAAAAAGGAAAATTTGTGCGGGTTTGAGGGACATGGTGATACTGGGGAGGGGATGGCCATGAAAGAGGTAATATTAAACAACTTTTCCGGAAAGGAGCCTTTTCATGGGAGAAATAAACATCCATGACCGGTTTTTCAAAAAATACCTGGAAAATCCCCGCATAGCAGGGAGCTTTCTCTCCTACATCCTGCCGGAGGGAATAAAAAAGATAGCTGA
>NZ_FQWY01000056.1 GCF_900129805.1 Thermosyntropha lipolytica DSM 11003 | reverse complement strand
AAATGCCTCTATATGTGCATTCATATTAGGAGTTTTTACGGGTATTCTCTCATGTATCAATTTTAATTCCTGGCAAGTTTTGGCAAATTTAGCTGACATAAACTGCGGCCGGTTATCAGTTCTTACTATTTCTGCTTTAGGTAAAGTCTTTCCAGATCCGGTTTGGCGAAATTTTTTAATCCAGGTATAGATAGTATTAGTTGAAATATTATAACGCAGGGCTTAGGTAGCTACATTGCCTGTTTCCTGACATTCTTTGATAATTTACTCTTTAAACTCATCACTGTACTGGTTTTTGCTGCTCATTAACATCTACCCCCATTTCCTTATTAAAGGTTATCACATTAGACAGATTTTCTCCCAAGGTTTTGGGGGGCTAAATAGGGTTTGAAACTGAAAAAAATTTGAGAAAACTAGACCAAGCATCCTTGTTTTTATAATACCTATGAGGGTTCGAAACTGAGAAACAATTTAAATAAAACCCAAAATAGAGTAGTCATCAGTTTATAAATATCCTATAAAAAGTTGACACTACCGTTGTCCACTTTTTGCTTGACATTCGCACTTAAGAATAGGCTTTAGAAACTATTTTGTACCATAAAAAGTAAATTTTTAAAGGAGAAGGTAAAACACCAATAAAAAAAGCGCCAGATTTTTTCTCTAGCGCTTCGCTATTTCATATATAGCCTTGATTACCTTTTCTATCTCTTCTTCGGTGGTAAAATAACCAGGACTCAACCGGCAGGCCCCTTTTTCCAAAGTGCCGATAGTCTTATGGGCCAGAGGCGCACAGTGCATACCAGAACGGGTTATAATACCGTATTCATAATCAAGGCTTAAAGCTACATCTCCACAATCCATATCCTCTATATTAAAAGCCAGAACTGCCGTCTGTTTTTCCACATCCAGGGGACCGTACATTTCGATGCCCGGCACTTCCTTAAGGCCTGTTATAAGCATATCCATCAGCTTTTGTTCATGTTTCCTTATATTATCAAGCCCGGTATCCATTATGAACTGGACCCCGGCTAAAAGACCGGCTATTCCGGGGGTATTAGGTGTTCCGCTTTCTAAAAGATCCGGCATCACTTCGGGCTGCTCCAGGTATTCAGAAAGAGAACCGGTCCCCCCTTCCCTCAGGGGTTTTATGTCTATACCCGGCCTTACATATATACCCCCTGTTCCCTGCGGGCCCAGAAGTCCTTTATGCCCGGTAAAGGTTAGAATATCTATGTTATGAGCTTCCACATCAATCGGCAAAACCCCTGCTGTCTGAGCCGTATCTATCATAAATATAATGCCATGCTCCCTGGCTATCTTTCCCACTTCGGCAATTGGCATAATAGTCCCTGTCAGATTGGAAGCATGGAGCATACATATCATCTTCGTATTAGGTTTTACCGCCTTTCCTATATCCTCGGGATCCAGCGTACCATCAGGATGGCAATTAACTGCTGTCCACTCTACTCCCTGTTTCGTCAGGGAAAAAACCGGCCTGGCCACCGCATTATGTTCCATACTCGTAGTTATGATATGATCACCCGGCCTTAAAATACCTTTAAGCCCTATATTTAAGGCATCGGTTATATTAAGCGTAAAGGCAATCCGGGAGCTCTCTCCTATATTAAAAAGAGATGCCAGCTTTTCTCTGGCTTCCAAAAGCACCGAGCCGGCCTTTAAAGTCTGCTGGTTGCTGCCCCTGCCTGGGTTAGCCCCTAAAAAGCGGTTAAAATAATCCACCGCCTGATATACAGAATCCGGCTTGGGATAAGTCGTAGCCGCATTATCCATATAAATTATATCCAAAACGAGCATCGCCCCTTTTTTACCGTTGACCTTTATATAGTAAGGCTCTTCTCAGCCGAAGTCAAAATCTCTACGGCGGCATACATATTAGTTATGCTTCCTACCTCCAGCTTATCCTTAAGGTTGTAAAAATCAAGACAGGTGCCGCAGGAAAGTATTTCCACTCCTTCCTCGGCCAGAGCCTTAAGGTGTTCCAGCACCGGAGACCCGGCACAGGTTAAAAATACGCCGCTGTTCATGAAGATTATATGTTTTATATCCCCTTTCATCTCCGTCAAGGTATAGAGGAAACTTTTCATGAGTATCCCGCCCAGTTCTTCTTCTCCTTCGCCAAACAAACGGCTTTTTACTAAAACAGCTATATTTTTACCCTCTTTAACCCCAGTTCCTTCTCCTTGCGCCTTTTTCATGCGGATATAAAAATCGCCATCTTTTTCCTCAACTTCATATTGATAACCTTGATTAGCTGCCAGCTTGCTCACATTTTCTAAAGCTGCCTGCTGGTTCACAATAGTTATTATCTCTAAACTCCCGTCATCTTCATCCATAACCTTTTTCGTCAGGATAACCGGCTGGGGACAGCTAAGCCCTCGGGCATCAACTATTCTTTCCATCCTGCTTAAGCCTCCTTAAAATATCACTCTTTCTCCTTTTTTTATAGACTGTTCTAAATCCTGCATAAACTGTTCCAGGTCTAAGCCATAATCTCTGCTTACGGCTTCTAAAGTATTAAAAAGATGGGAACACATGATGCAATTGCCTGCTTTTTCTTCATACTTTTTAAATACTTCCTCGGTACAGGGAAATTTTTCTACAACATCTACGACCAGCATCTCTTTATTAAGCACAAGAAAACCTCCTTTTCATGCTTCCCGGGCTAAAAGGGCTGCTCCCAGAGCACCAGTAAACTGACATACTTCAGGTACTATTATATCAATTCCCAGTTCCCGCCTGAGAGCATTCCTAACCCCGGCATTCAAAGCTACTCCTCCGGTAAAAGCAACTTTTTCCTGCAGGCCTACCCTTTTCACCATCCCGGCTACCCTCCTGGCTACCGACTGGTGAATTCCAGCTATAATGCCTCCTTTGGAAACCCCACGGGCCATAAGGCTTACAATTTCCGACTCGGCAAAAACAGTACACATGCTGTTTATAGCTGTTATCTGGCTCTGGTCTTCATTTTCCGCCAGTTCACTAACATCTAACCCCAGAGTATTGGCCATGACCTGTAGAAACCTTCCTGTACCGGCTGCACACTTGTCATTCATGGCAAAATCAATTACCCGCCCTTTTTCATTTATCCTTATTACCTTGCTGTCCTGACCGCCAATATCAATAATCGTCCTTACCTCGGGATAAAGCTCAGCTATACCCCGGGCATGGCAGGTTATTTCCGTTACCGCTTTATAGGCTTCCGTGAGGGCAACCCGCCCATAGCCGGTAACTACTATACGGTCAATATCACTCCGGCTAAAGCCAGAAATATCAAGCAAAGTCTTTACTATATTCTTCCCGGCTTCCCGCGGGCTCCAGCCCGTGGGAAGCACAGCCTGAAACTTATTATTGCCTGCCAGCATTACCCCTTTAGCTGCTACTGACCCTATATCAAGGCCTACGCTTATCATTTTCCAATCATCTCCAGTAAGGCTTCTACCCGTATTTTTATAGTTTCCAAATCCGAACTGGAATAGTCACTTTCTAAATGCAGGTAAGGCAAACCTTTTCCTTTTACCAGCTTTTCTATCTCATAGGCTTCAATATTATAAGTATGACATGCCTGCCAGGTAAGATCGATAACCGCATCTACTCTAAAATCATCTATCATGCGGGAAATTAAATCCAGGCGATAGCTATTGGGACTCATGCAGGAACAAGGAATTTTTATATACTTGTGAGCTAAGGCTACAATCGGGTCATCATATTCCTTATCTGCTAACAGTTCCAGGGTTTTATATCCTGTGCAGTTTTCCATAGCGACTACCGCTGCTCCTAATTCTTCGGTAATGCGGATAACCTTTTCCGTTCCTAAGCCTACTGGACATCCGGTAAGCAGTATCCTGGCCCTCGGTTTCCCCTTTTTCTTTCTCTCTTCATCCTGCAGAATACGCTCTTTTAATTGGGACATCATTTCCGTTACCTCTTCTTTATCCGTGGTAAAACTGCGCGACCAGGTAACCGTTAAAAGCTCAATCCCGCTTAAAGGAGGAATATCCATCTGGTTAAGGTCACATATTTCCTTGGCAGCTATCGTTTCCGCATTTATCCGGTCTATCGCTGCCCATATGTCTTCATCCTTTATCTTTACCGCAAATGTTTCCTCTAAAAAGGCTCTAAGCCTTCTTAATTCCTCTACCCACAAAGCAAATCCAGCCGGGCTGTCTTTAAGATAGGGAAGCTGCATAACATGAACCGGTTTAATTTCATTCATAATCTCGAACATCTTCTTTTTGCCATCACAGGTAGTTTCGCCAATAATTACATCTGAAAAATGAAAGAATGGACAAGTATCTGTTGCGGCAAAGCCATAGGAAGACTTTATAAGAGGACAAAGATTGCGCGGCAAAACTTCTTCCGCTGCTGCAATCGGGTCTTCCTTGGTTCCACAAAGGCCTACCGGAATAGCACCTGCTGCCAAAATCAGTTCCTGCGGGCAGTAAGTACAGTAAATCCCTACCACTTTAAGCCCTTTTTCCTTCCCTTCTTTTATCCGCATCAAGTTTACTTCCCGGATACTGCTGAAATCTTTGATATCAATATCAGGCATTTTAAAATCTCCTCCCCTTAAATTGCTAAAATTAATATAGCATATAGCTTATTATATTTAAAATAAAAATAAGTTATAATAGCCTATAAATATTTATGTCCTTACCCGGCAAAAAATAACCATAAAAAAAGCCTCCCGAACACTTCGGGAAGCTTAAAGCTAGCCAGCAAAATATCTTAGAAATTGCCCAGGGCTTCTTCCGGAACTTCAATAGCCGTAGCATCTGCAGCTTCTATCATCTTTCTTATCGCTGTAACCTGAGGTACTACATTCATGACATAGAACTTGGCCGTTGCCATCTTTCCTTTGTAGAAACTAGCATCATAATGGTCTTCGCCCAATTCCTTAAGCTTTTTATCAGCTATAAGTCCCTGTTCCAGCATCAGTTTTCCGCAGTAGATCATAGCCGTAGCATGTAAAATGCGGGTAGCATACAGAGGCATCATTTCTATTTTTCCTTCCCCGAGGAATTTGTTAAGCTGTCCTAAAATAGCCTGATAATCAGCATAACAATCAGCCAGCATCTGGAATTCCTTTTCAAATCCCGGGGTATTCTTGTTTTCTTCGATAAAGCTGCTTATTTCCTTCATCCAGGCCATCAGATATTTGCCGCCACCCATGGGGAATTTACGGGCTACCAGATCTAAAGCCTGAATATAGTTAGTTCCTTCCCAGATAGAGAATATCTTAACATCCCTTGCCAGCTGGGCTACCGGGTATTCTTCAATAAAGCCGTAGCCACCATAAGTCTGGATAGCTTCGCCACACATCAGCCAGGCCATATCTGAAGTATAAGCTTTGCACAAAGGATTATTAAGCATAAACATATTGTGGGCATATTCTCTTTCTTCCGGATCCGGGCTTTCATGAGCCAGGTCAACATAATAATAAGTTTTGAAAAGAAGGGCCCGACAAGCTTCTACTACCGATTTCTGCAAAAGCAGCATTCTCCTTACATCTTCATGTTCGATAATTCTTACCTTCGGTCCTTTAGGATTGGTAAGCTTGGTTCCCTGTATCCTTTCTTTACTGTAAGCAATGGCATTGTAGCAGGCAACAGCCATAACTCCCAGGGCTAAAAGTCCCGTATTGAGCCTTTCTTCATTCATCATGGTAAACATCTGCTTCATGCCCTGGCCTTTTCCATCTTCGCCCGGCGGGTCACCGATAAGCCAGCCATAACAGTTATTATTTTCACCGTAAGACAGAGTACAGGTAGCTGAACCTTTGAGTCCCATTTTATGTTCTATCCCCACAGTAGTTACATCATTCCATTCGCCCAGGCTGCCATCTTCATTTACCCAGATTTTGGGAACTATGAAAAGGGACAAGCCGGCCGTTCCTTCACGTGCCCCCTCAATGCGGGCCAGAACCAGATGAATAAAGTTTTCGGCAATATCATGGTCACCAGCAGTTATAAACATCTTGGTTCCTTTAATCTTATAAAGGCCCGGAGTGTCAGTAGGATAAGCTTTAGTCGTAACTGCTCCCACATCAGAACCTGCTCCTGGTTCGGTAAGGTTCATGGTTCCTCCCCATTCGCCGGAAAACATTTTCGGCAGGAAGCGCTTTTTAAGTTCCGGGGAAGCATATTTTTGGATAACCCCCGCAGCCCCAGCAGTAAGTCCCCAGTAGGTAGGAATAGCCGCCGAAGCACCGATAATCATTTCCAGCATCGGGGCATATATAGTCCAGGGAAGATGCCCTTCTGCTTCCCGGTCGGCAATCTGGGGTCCTAATTCTGCTTCCATACACGTTTTATAAACCTGTTTAAAAGAGTCGGGAGTAACTACCTTGCCATCAATAAACCGGGCTCCTATCTTGTCAGAGTCTTCATTGGCAGGAGCAACTACATCGCGGGCTATTTTGTAGGCAACATCCAGGAAAGAGTCAACATCGTCTACCGAATAATAATCCTTAAATGCAGGATAGCTTAAAAGTTTTTCCAGATCAAGCCATTCTTTGAGAACAAACTTGGCATCTCTCAAGTCATACAAAAAATTAGTCGCCGCCATTTTTAACCCCCCATTTCTTAAGTTAACTTTATTTTATTACTTAATATTAATAAGGTAAAGAATTTAATTCGGAAATGGCATATTCAGAAAATAAATATAATTCACTCAAGTTTCGCATCCAGAAAACCCTGCTCAAACAGCAATAAATCGGGGGTAACTGAGCAAAAAAATTGTTGTTGACAACAAAAAACGCATCCCCGTTTGGTAAAATGGTATTAAGGAAGAAACCAAAACAATCCAAACGGAAAGGATGCGTGATTAAATGATACAACAAATTAATCCGTCTGAAAAGGTCACAACTGAAGTTTCAAAACTATTTAAGGTTTTAAAGATCAACCAGTTACTCCGTG
>NZ_FQWY01000060.1 GCF_900129805.1 Thermosyntropha lipolytica DSM 11003 | reverse complement strand
ATTGTGGTTATATTCTTCCCGAATTAAAACTCTCAACCAGACAGTGGGAATGTCCGGAATGTGGAGCGAAACATGATAGAGACATTAATGCAGCTATAAATCTTATGCAGTATGCAAATATTGCATAAACATGAGTACCGCAAGTTCTGCGGGAATTAACGCCTGTGGAGATTGGCTCTGCGGCGGAACGGTTTTAAAACCGGTCTACGAGCACCCGGTCTATGAAACAGGAAGCCTGGAGTAGATATTTTTCTATGAAAGGTGGAACGGCTCAAAGATACCTGCATCTACCGGAAATATTATGAAATATATAGCGATAAGCCTTCTAATACCAGTACAGCCCGGGATTTAACCTGGTTTATGGTAAAATTAGCCCAGGCTGCCGCTAAAGGGGATAAAGGGGCTAGAGAGGTTATAACTATAATGAAAAAAAATCCGGATAAGAGAATTGGCCGGTATATAGATTCTTCCTATCAGGTGGCCGGTAAAACCGGAACGGTAGAAAAGATGGTGGGAGATATGGCATTGATCTATGCCGGCAAGGAGCCGATTTTAGCCCTGACGGTGATAGTCAGATCCAGGCAGGAGCAGGTGGTTAATGAAAAGGAAGGGGAGGATATAATAGCGGGAATAGCCGAAGCAGTACTAAAAAGGTAAAGAGGAGATGTTTTGATGTATATAGTATATGGCAAAATAGAGCTTTTTTTACCTTACTGTGGGTCGCTCAAGGAAAAGAGGAAAGTGGTAAACAGCATAGTAGATCGGGTAAGAAAGAGGTTTAATATATCGATAGCGGAAGCAGGTTATCATGATTTATGGCAGAGGACTGTTTTAGGCTTTGCTGCTGTAGCTGATGGAGAAAAGAAGGCAGAGATGGTGGCTTCAGTTATACAGGAAACGGTGGAGGGGAGTGATGATCCTCTGGAAATAATCGCTTGGGATGTAGAAATAGTACCTTATCATGATTAAATTAAAAGGGAAACCAGGCGGTTTCCCTTTAAGTTTAGCCTACTCGGGAGCAGGAAGCCTGACACTGGCTGCAGTTTAATTGCTTCTGGCTTTCCTGCCATAGGCGGTCGGCGGTTACGGCCCACTTTCTGGATATTTCTTCACATTTGGCCGTAAGGGTGTCTACCGATTCTAAATCCATGAGCTGGGTGGAATAAGCCCCTGAAGCATGGACTATTTCCCGGAGCTTATGCGGATTATCCAGCAGAGGACAGGGACGCAGATGGTTGTCGTTGAACGGCTGTCCGGCCTGATAATGTTTGAAAAGGTCGCATTTGAGTGCTTCTAAAAGGCTTACTTCTTTTATGTTCACATTCGAGTAATGAATAAAGGCACAGGGTTCTACATCACCATTGGCATTTATGTGGAAGTATCTGCGTCCTCCGGCAATGCATCCTCCGGTATATTCTCCGTCATTCCAGAAATCCATGAGAAAGATAGGTTTGGTATCCCTGAGCTGGCGTATCCGGTGATACATCCATTCCCTCTGCTCCGGAGTAGCCAGAAGCTCCAGTTTGGCATCTTTGCCCAGGGGTATGTAGGTGAAATACCAGCCAAAGATGCAGCCTTTTTCAATCATCAGGTCGATATATTCATCAGAACCAACGGCTGCGGTGTTTTGGCTATGATAACAGGTGGAAAAGCCAAAAGGAACGCCATATTTTTTCAGGATATCCATGGCGGCCATGACTTTTTTAAAGGTTCCCTGGCCCCTGCGCATATCTGTTTCCTCTTCAAAGCCTTCTACACTTATAGCCAGGGCAAAATTACCTGCCTTTTGCATCTCTTGCGCCAGTTCTTCATCTACCAGAGTGCCGTTGGTAAAAGAGAGGAACATACAATCATCATGTTTACGGGCTAGTTTTATAAGGTCTTTTTTGCGGATTAAAGGCTCGCCGCCGGAATAAATATACATATATATTCCCAGTTCTTTACCTTCTTCGATGATGCGGTTCAGGGTTTGATAGTCAAGAGATGAGGTCTTTTCATATTCAGCTGCCCAGCATCCGGTACACTTCAAATTACAGGCGGCAGTAGGATCCATGAGTATGGCCCACGGGATATTACAGCCGTGTTTGGCTCCCATTTTTTCCGCCAGGGGCATTCCGGCCAGGCCGGAGTTGACTACGAAATTAATCAGGACTTTTTGCCGCACATGCGGATGTAGTTCTGTAAAAAGCCGCTCTACATAATGACGCCAGTTATTTCCCGGTTGGTTAAGGATACGTCGAAAATTACGGGCATATTCCTTGTGGTTTTCTTTTACGGCCAGCTTTTCACCCCAGTTTATCAGTTTATTAAGGTTTTCCATGGGGTTTTTCTCCACATAATGCAGGCCTTCCTTAAGTACGACTGAGCTTACGAGCTGTTTAGCAGATTTCATGACCGTTCCTCCTTCCCCTTAAGAATTTTGCTTTCCTGAGGCTCCCTAATAGTACAGGTAATAAGAACCCATAAGCAGAGCCTAGGTTTCCAGGGAGAGTTTCCTCCTCTGGCGGTATTCCCGCAATTTTTTCAGGTCCTGGCGGCAGGTTTCTATTTTATCCAGTTCTTTTTCCAGCAGTTCTCTTAATAAAGGATATTTATCCATGATGGCATTATTAAGGCCATAGTAGATCCACTGTGCCCTTCTTTCCTGATTTATGATACCTGCGGCTTTCAGTTTGCTTAGATGTTTGGAAACATTAGATTGGGTCAGTTCCAGAATATGCTCGATTTCTCCTACGCTCAGGTGCCCCTCCCGCAGTATATTGACGATGCGCAGACGGCTTTTATCGCCCAGGGTTCTTAGTACCTGCACTATTTCCATAAACTTAGCCTCCTTCATATTACTTATTGCTCATATCACCAGGTGGTAATATTACCGTTTGGTAATATGCTAAACCCGGCAGCAGTTTTTGTCAAGGTGGATTTTTGTTTTATGCTTATAAATTGCTGAACAAGAAAATAAAAAGTCGTAAAAAGAGAAAAAAGTGCCTGGCAGGGAGATAGAGCGGAAAAAATTTCGCCTCCGGAGGGAAAAAAATTCCGTTTCCTTTTTACGGAAAGGAACGGTTTGCTTTATACACCATATATTATCTGGGCAAGAAAAATTATTTATGATTGGCATGTTTTTTGCATTATATAAAAAGCGAAGAAAATAAAGAGAGGAGGGGAGAAAGAGTAATCTGTTCTAACCGGGTAACCCAGGGTAATATTAGCCCATTATAAATAGATAGGAGGAATGGTAATGGCAGAAGGTTTAAACCTCAGTATCAAAGACCTGAAGTTGGTATCGGAGAGGCAGAAGCTGGTAGATGTCCTCATGGACCCCAACCAGTATGCCGAGAAGGTGTTAAAGGGTGGAAAAGTAGTAAACGTAATCACCCGGGAGATTTATGAAGCTGATGTAGCTATTCACGGGGAATACATCCTCATGGTAGGGGACTGCTCTTCCCTTATCGGACCGAATACCGAAGTGTATGACATGCAGGGCAAATATATATGCCCGGGATTTATCGATTCCCATATGCATTTTGAAAGTGCCATGCTCACCATCACGGAATTTTCCAGATTATCCATACCCACCGGAACGACCTGTTTAATATCTGACCCGCACGAAATAGGAAACGTATTAGGGCCCATGGGAATAAAGGCTATGTGTGAAGAAGCAGCCTTAATGCCGCAGCATGTATTTTCCCGGGTACCGGCCTTAACCCCTGATTCACCTGGACTGGAGACTGCAGGGTATAATATAACCTCCAAAGACCTGCCGGAAATGCTGAACTATCCTACCGTATCCGGTATAGGGGAGACCCAGGGAGTAAGTGCCGCTAAGGATGTATATAAACACAACCCGGCAGTATTCAGGGACACCATAGTATCCACGGTATATGCAAGAAGCCTGGGCAAAAAAGTGGACGGCAATGCTCCGGAGCTGTTTGGACCGCATCTGGCTGCCCACATCATAGCAGGGGGAACGGACGTATCCTGTCATGAAACAACCACCAAAGAAGAAATGATGGAAAAGCTGCGCTATGGTGTATATGTGCTCATGCGTGAAGGTTCCACCCAGAGGAACATGCCGGAATGCATAAGGGCCATAACCGAAGAAGGCATGGATTCCCGGCGGGCAATACTGGCAACCGATGACATGCTGGCCGAAGACATAGCCAAATACGGGCACATGAATGACATCATCAGAAGGACTATCAAACAGGGAGTAGATCCGGTAGAAGCCATCCAGATGGCAACCATCAACCCGGCGACCTGGCATGGGCTGGATGAAATAGGAGTACTGGCTCCGGGCAAATTAGCGGACATAGCCGTAATCGAAGGCAAACTGGAAGACATGAACGTATCCGAAGTATTTCTGAAAGGGCAGTTAGTAGCCAAAGACGGAAAACTGTTAATAGATCTGCCGAGATACACCTATCCTGACTATGTAAAACATTCGGTAAAGAGGGCGCCGGTAAAACCAGAAGAACTCAAAGTAAAATGCGACAAAGAAGGCAAAGTAACGGTAAGATGCATAGGATTAATCGTCGACCAGAACTTAACTGATGCGGTAGAAGCCGAAATGGTAGCCGAAGGGGGCTATGTAAAACCGGATATAGAAAACGACCTCCTGCCGATAGCCGTAGTAGGAAGACATGGACAACCTGATATAGGAGCCACCTTTGTCAAAGGATTTGGGTTAAAAGCAGGAGCGATAGCCGAGACCGTATCCCATGACACCCACAACATAATCGTAATGGGAACCAACTATGAAGACATGGCCCTGGCCGTAAACCGGATCATAGAACTGCAGGGAGGACTGGTTCTTGTAAAAGACGGCAAAGTAATAGGAGAGCTGCCATTAAGGATAGGTGGCTTAATGACAGATGAGCATACAGCAGAAGAGCTGACCGAAATCATGAGCAACCTGACCCGGATGGCAGCAGAAGAGCTTGGCTGCAAGGTACATGCACCGTTTATGCACTTAGCTTTCCTCTCCCTGTCTACCAGTCCGAAGTGGAAGATAACCGACAAGGGAGTAATTGATGCCAACAACTACTGTGTAATACCGACGATTAAAGAATAATTCCTCAAGGCAAGTGCAAGCGATAAAGAAAGGAGTGTTTTTCAGCATGCGGAAGATTGAAATCGACCCCCGCAATTTCAACCAGCAGTACGAAATCATTGATTTATCACAGCCTATTTACCAGGGGATGCCGCTCTACCCCATCCACCAGAAGACCTTTATCATGGTGAACCAGACCCATGAAGAGAGCCAGAAGGCAACTGGTTCTCCGACCCTTGGATTCTCGGCCCGCAATC
>NZ_FQWY01000062.1 GCF_900129805.1 Thermosyntropha lipolytica DSM 11003 | reverse complement strand
GTGGGCGATGCAGGGCTCGAACCTACGACCCCCTGCTTGTAAGGCAGGTGCTCTCCCAGCTGAGCTAATCGCCCCAATTGGTGACCCCTAGGGGATTCGAACCCCTGTTACCGGCGTGAAAGGCCGGTGTCTTAACCACTTGACCAAGGGGCCATACATGGTGGGCCTACCAGGACTCGAACCTGGGACCAACCGGTTATGAGCCGGTAGCTCTACCAGCTGAGCTATAGGCCCTCATAAAATAAACCTGCGAAATAAGTATATTAAATTTTTACTACCAGGTCAAGAGTAAAACTTATTTCGCTCAGTTTATTCAAGTAAAAAGCGGTAACATGGTTACCGCTTTAAAGTTTTCTAAATGGCTCCCCGAGCAGGATTCGAACCTGCAACCCTCCGGTTAACAGCCGGATGCTCTACCGTTGAGCTATCGAGGAACATCATCATCGCCTCAACGATATTCATTATATATTTCAGCTCTTCAATTGTCAATACATTTTTTATTTTTTATTCTATATAATCTTTAAGTTTTTTACTGCGAGAAGGATGTCTTAATTTGCGTAAAGCCTTAGCCTCGATCTGCCTTATGCGTTCACGGGTAACCCCAAATTCCTGTCCTACCTCCTCCAGGGTACGGGGTCTGCCATCATCCAGGCCAAAGCGCAAACGCAAAACCTTTTCTTCACGCTCGGTTAAAGTGCTTAAAATTCCGTCTAAATGTTCCCTCAGCAGTACAAATGAAGCTGATTCTTCTGGCGACTCAGCATCTTCATCGGTTATGAAATCTCCTAAATGGCTGTCATCTTCTTCCCCAATAGGAGTTTCTAAGGATACAGGTTCCTGGGCCACTTTCATTATTTCAATAACCCTTTCTACCGGAATATCCATTTCATCTGCGATTTCCTGAGGAGTAGGTTCCCTTCCCAGGCTTTGCAAGAGGCTCCTCTGTACTCTTGATAATTTATTTATAGTTTCTACCATATGCACAGGGATCCTTATGGTACGAGCCTGGTCAGCTATAGCCCGGGTAATAGCCTGCCTTATCCACCAGGTAGCATATGTGCTGAACTTATACCCTTTGCGGTAGTCAAACTTTTCTACCGCTTTCATGAGGCCCAGATTGCCTTCCTGAATAAGATCGAGGAACAACATTCCTCTTCCTACATAACGCTTGGCAATACTTACTACCAGCCTCAAGTTGGCTTCTACCAGCATCCTTTTAGCTTCTTCATCTCCAGCCTCAATCCTTTTAGCCAGCTCAATTTCTTCATCGGCCGTAAGAAGAGGTACTCTACCTATTTCTTTCAGGTACATGCGGACAGGATCATCTATTTCAATCCCTTCCGGGATTATTACCTCTTCTAAATCAAGGGCTTCAGGATCTATATCAATATCAGCATCAATATCAGAATCTCCACCTATGTTTATGCCTGATGACTGTAAGCGATCGAATATTTCTTCAATATAATCAGGTTCTAAATTAAAATCCTGCAAATTATCCATAATCTCTTCATAGGTCAGGTTTTTTCTTTTCTTTCCTTTTTCTTCCAGGGCTTTTATAGATTCTTCCAGCTTCTTGTCCAACTTCATCTTATCCCCCCTTCCTGGACATTATTTAGAAACAGATCAAGATAAACCAGAAACTTTAACACTTCCTTAAAATCCCCTTTATCTTTTAAAATGTTTATTCTGTTCAAAAGTTTATCCTCAAGGATTTCTCTCTTCTTTTCCCGAAATCTGCCGATTATGGCATCAACCTGAGCAGCATCAAATACCTTTTCTTCCTGCATTAAAAAAGCTAGCTTGGCATAGTGAGATATAAGACCTTCCTCCTGCAACCTGATTTCCAATCTTTCCATCCCTTCATCTTTTTTCTCTATTTCTTCATATATGGCACATATCTTGCGGTAAGCCTGATTAGTAAATATTTTATAGCCAGTCAATTCTTTTACCCGCTTAAATACAGCTTCCTCTTTAAGCATAGTAGCTATCAACTTATCTTCCCATGTATAATTACCGTATTTTATATTATACCTTTCTGTTATAGTTTTATTCCCAATTTTATCCGTTTTTGGCCTATAAGTGCGGTTTAGCTCACGATATACCAGATTTTCCTCTAGCTGCAGTTTTTGCGCCAGGATTTTTATATAATAATCCCGGGCTATTTCGCTTTCCAGCCCAGATATATCAGGTTTTATGCTGTTTATTATTTTTATTTTATCTTCCAGATATAAAGCATTGCGATTCTTTATATACCTGTCAATTTTAAATTCGATATAGCTTATCTTATTATTCTGTATAAATGTCAAAAAATCCTCTTTTCCAACCAAATCTATATATTCATCCGGGTCCTTGCCTCCCGGCAGTAAAACCACATATACCTGCAGTTTTTCGGCATGTAAAATTTCTCCGGCCTTCAATGCTGACTTCTGCCCAGCTTCATCCCCATCGTACAAAATCAGCACTTTCTCCGCATAACGCGCCAGCAATCGTGCCTGTTCGGGAGTAAAAGCTGTCCCTAAAGAAGCTACCACATTCTTTATTCCCGCCTGATAAAGCTTTATGCAATCAACATAACCTTCCACCAATAAAACTTCATTAGCTTCTCTAATCGCGTCTTTAGCCTGAAAAAGGCCATAAAGATTATTTCTCTTGGAAAAAATCTCGGTTTCCGGAGAATTCAAATATTTAGGAAGGCTATCATCTAAAACCCTTCCTCCCAAGGCCACAATATCTCCGTTATATTTAAAAATAGGAAAAATTATGCGTTGACGAAAAAGGTCAAAATAATTTCCCGTTTTTTCACTCTTCCTCAATAATCCTGACTTCAGTAAATAATCAATCGGCATATCATTAGCCAGCATAAAGGACTTTAAACTTTCCCAGTTATCAGGAGCATAACCTAATTTAAAAATTTCCATAGTTTCTTCCGTTATACCCCTGGCTTTTAAATAGCTTAGAGCCTTCTCCCCTTCTGGTTTTTTTAAAATCTCATGATAAAAAAGAGCTGCTTTTTTATTTATATCAAGTATAACTTTTTGGCTATCCCCATCTTTCCTTTTCCGGCTGGGTGAAGAAATGCTTATACCTGCTTTGGCCGCTAATATTTCCAAAGCTTCCTTAAAGCTTACGCCATCTCTTTTCATAATAAAAGAAAATATATCTCCCCCCGTATGACACCCGAAACAGTAATACATATTTTTGTCAGGTGTAACACAGAAAGAAGGGGTTTTCTCTTGATGAAAAGGGCATTTTCCCCAGTAGCGGTTGCCTTTGCGTGTCAAATCTACCGTTTCTGCTACTATATCAACTATATCCAGCCTCAATTTTATTTCTTCCACTATATCATTATTACCCTGATAATAATTCATTACCTCACCTACTATTCGCTAAAAAAGGATAAACTCCTTCTAAATATTCTAAATATGTCTAACATTTTTAGTTTTTGATTATCTCACCCTTTTTTTCTTCATAAATCCTGAAGGCTTCTGGCACCAGAGACTGAGGAATATATAGGTCTTTAAATACCGAAATACAATATTCATCACTCATACCGGAAATATAATCAGCTACTGCTCTCTCTAATCCCTCTTCATCTGCTATCTGCCTGTAAAGAGGGCTCATCTTACTCGGATTTTGACGATAGTAAGCAAATAAATGTTCAATTATAAAATAGGCTCTGCTCCTTTCCGCCTGACATACAGGCCCGGTATATATATTTTCAAACATAAATTTGCGCAAACCTTTTAAAGCTTTCTCTATTTCCGGGCTGGGTTCAACCTTGAGCTCACCCATTTCTTCCCAGATCCGGCGGGTATTATATATGGTATCGGTAACCAGAGTAGCTATACGCTGACTGTGGGTATAACCCAATACTTCCAGATACTCTTTAGGGATATCTTCCAGGGTTAAAAGCCCTGCTCTTATTGAGTCATCTATATCATGCTGCACATAAGCAATTTTATCACTCAGCCTTACTACCTGCCCTTCCGGAGTAAAAGGCTTTTTATCTGACGACTCATATCCGCTGTGATAGAGTACGCCATCTAAAACTTCTTCCGTAAGGTTAAGCCCATTTTTTCCTTTATGCTGTTCTACCCGGGTTAAAACCCGAATGCTGTTCTCATTATGTTTAAACCCGCCGGGTAAAAGTTCGTCTAAAATCTGTTCCCCAGCATGGGCAAAAGGGGTATGTCCCACATCATGAGCCAGAGCTATAGCCTCAATTAAATCAAGATTAAGGTTTAGACCTGCCCCGATAGTTCTTGCAATCTGGCTCACCTCCAGAGTATGGGTAAGCCGGCTCCGGTAATGGTCACCCGGGGGAGCAATAAAAACCTGGGTTTTATGTTTAAGGCGGCGAAATGATTTGGAATGAATTACGCGATCCCGGTCGACCATAAAACAGGTGCGGATAGGATCAGGAGCCTCTTTTTCCTTTCTCCCTCGCGAATTTATAGATAAAGTAGCAAAGGAGCTCAGCATTTTTTGTTCTCTGGCTTCTAATTCTTCTCTTATATGCAAATTTCTCCGTTACAGAAAACCTACAAAACTTTATAAGGAGCTTATAATATCCTTATAAAGTTTCTGTTTCCTTCCTTGTTCATCGCGTCCAGTTTCGGATAAACCTACTCCTGTTTGGTATGACGCTCCGAAGGCTTAAATTCCCGACTAACGTATCGGTACTAGCTAATAGCTTGCGTCAAGTGCTAAGCTATTAGTTTTTCATAATTCTTCAAGTTTATACTTGC
>NZ_FQWY01000066.1 GCF_900129805.1 Thermosyntropha lipolytica DSM 11003 | reverse complement strand
CTCTGTCCAGGTGACGTCTGCCACTGACGCTGTTTCCAGGCATTTGATAGCTGAAAAAAATTTCTCCAGTATCATCGGGATTTGCACCAATGTATTTTATTTCCATAAATTCTGATACTTCATTCCCTTTTATAGTTATTACTATTTTGGCCTTCCATTCATGCCCCTGGCCGGTGAAAATTATCTGTTCATTCCAGGCTATTTTTTTCCTAACTGGAAGAAGTCAGATACGGCTGCAAGTTTACCAGATACCAGGGGAAAGGTTATACCAGCTACCAGAATAAGAATGATTATTAATAGGCTTTGCTTTGCTTTCATCTATCAATAATCTCCTTTCTAAGTTTTTACCCTGCCTGAGGAAGGGGCTTAAATGCGGTTTTAAAAGACAAAAATGTAAATCATGAAAAAATGGCATAGGCTTCCCAGGAGTATGAATATATGAAAGATTTCATGAAATCCCCAGATGTTAGAGTTTATATGGGGCCATTTCAGGGCATATATTATTCCGCCTGTGGTATAAAAAAGTCCTCCCCCAAGAAGAAGAGTCATGCCTTTTATGCCTAATACCCTGGATAGAGGGACTAAGGCGATTATGGCCAGCCAGCCCATTATTATATAAAGCAGGGTTGAGAAAATCCGGGGCATATTAAAAAATAACAGCTTAAGCACTATGCCGATTAGTGCTAAAGACCATATGGCGATAAGCAAACCTTTTCCCCACCATCCGCTCAATGCTAAAAGGCATAAAGGAGTATAGGTGCCGGCAATAAGTACATATATCATCATGTGATCAACGCGGCGCAGGATGGCAATAACTTCGGGAGCATGGTTATACATATGATAGACTCCACTGGCGGTGTAAAGCATGATGAGGCTTAAACCGAAAACCAGGGCTGATATAATATAATGGCTGTTGCCGATAAGTAAGCCTTTTTTTAGCAGCAGATATAAGCCTATGATGGATAATGCGGCTCCTATAAAATGCGATATACTGCTTACCGGATCGCGAAAGTTTTTATTTATGAAGTTTGTGGTAAGGTGGAAGGGGCTAAGATCTGGATTAGGACTAAAACCGGACATATTTCTCTTCCTTTCTCTGTTTGATTGTTCAAGCATCCTGGGATATTTATTGATAATTTCTGTTTATTATAAATTACTGGTAAAATAATTCAATGGGAAGATAAATGATTAATGATATAAACTTTTTCAGCAACCTGTATTTAAGTATTTTTGATGCTTATTAAGTACATTTTTCTAGTTTTACTAAAACTGGGGTTTGCTTTTTATAAAAGGATACATTCTTGTATAATGATTATTATGGAATTAATCAAACTGCAATTTATCAAGGAGGCAAAATGGAAGACAGGATTTTATCGCGTATAGCCGCAGAGACAGGCGTTAATAAAAAACAGGTAGAAAATACCGTAAAGCTTTTGGATGCTGAGAATACCGTGCCTTTTATTGCCCGCTACCGCAAGGAGGTTACCGGAGGGCTAAATGAAGTAGAGATAAGAAAGATTGCCGAACTTGTAAAGCTTTACCGCAATTTAGAGGCCAGAAAACAGGAGGTTATAAGGCTTATAAGTGAGCAGGGCAAGCTTACTCCGGAACTGGAGGATAAAATTGTTAATGCTGCTAATGTAACGGCGGTGGAAGACATCTACCGGCCTTTCCGGCCGAAGAAGAGGACCCGGGCCATGATAGCCAGAGAAAGAGGTCTGGAAGGATTGGCTCGTTTTATGATAGAAGGCCAGGGGAGAGTGGAGGAGGAAGCAGAAAAATATCTGTCCGCAGAAGTAAAAACAGTAAGTGATGCCCTAAAGGGTGCTATGGATATAATTGCGGAAGAAATAGCAGATGATGCCGAGATAAGAGCCTGGGTACGGAATTTCATAAGGCGCACCGGGGTTATAGTATGCAAGGCAGAAGATCCGGAAAAAGAGTCGGTGTATCAGATGTACTATGACTACCGGGAGCCGGTATCTAAAATACCGCCCCATCGCATACTGGCCATAAACCGGGGGGAAAGGGAAGAATACATCAAAGTAGATATAGAAGTGGAGCGGGAAAAGATATATGAGCATATAGCTTTAAATTTCAAGGCCTTTAATCCGGAGGCAGAGGATTATATTAAAAAAACGATAGAAGATGCTTATAAAAGACTTATAGAGCCCTCAGTAGTAAGAGAAATAAGAAATGAGCTTACGGAGAGGGCAGAAGCCCACGCTGTCGAGATTTTTGCGGCTAACCTCAGGAATTTGCTCCTCACGCCACCGGTAAAAAACAAGATAGTGCTGGGGGTTGACCCGGCTTACCGTACAGGATGCAAGTGGGCAGTAGTAGATGAAACCGGCAAGCTTCTGGAAACCGGGGTAGTTTATCCCACCCCGCCGCAGAAAAGGATAGAAGAAGCCAAGCAGGTATTTGACCGGCTGGTAAGCAAGTACAAAGTCGATATTATTGCTATAGGTAATGGAACGGCATCCCGGGAAACCGAGCAGTTTGTGGCGGAATTTTTAAAAGAACATGAGGAATATGGACTTTCCTATATTATTGTAAATGAAGCAGGAGCCAGTGTTTATTCTGCATCCAAGCTGGGGGCGGAAGAATTTCCCGAGCTTGATGTAGCGGAGAGAAGTGCAGTATCTATTGCCAGGAGGCTGCAGGATCCTTTAGCCGAGCTGGTCAAGATTGAACCCAGATCTATCGGGGTAGGACAGTACCAGCATGATGTAAATCCCCGGCTGCTGGATGAGAAGCTTTCCTGGGTGGTGGAATCGGTTGTCAACTATGTAGGGGTAGATGTTAATACGGCATCTGCTTCCCTTTTAAGCTATGTAGCAGGTATTAACAGCACGGTTGCTGCCAATATCGTTAAATACCGGGAAGAAAACGGAAAATTTAAAAACCGCAGGGAATTATTAAAGGTGCCCCGTTTGGGGGCTAAGGCTTTTGAACAGTGTGCTGGATTTATGCGCATAGATGATGGAGATGAGCCTTTAGATGCTACTGCTATTCATCCGGAATCTTATCCAGCTGCCTATAAGCTTTTGTCTATGCTGGGGCTTGAGGCAACAGAAATAGGAACGGCTAGAGCGCGGGAGCTGTTATCCGCTATATCCTTAAAGGAGATGGCAGAGAAGCTGGCGGTGGGGATTCCCACCCTTGAGGATATGGTGGAAAGCCTGATATATAAGAGGCGGGATCCCCGAGAAGAACTGCCTCCTCCGGTATTCAGGCAGGATGTTCTTACTATGGAAGATTTAAAGCCGGGAATGAGGCTTAAGGGGACAGTTACGAATGTTGTTGATTTTGGGGCTTTTGTAGATATAGGGGTTAAAAACAGCGGGCTTGTTCATATTTCCGAACTTTCCTCTGCTTATGTGAAACATCCTCTGGAAATAGTCGCGGTGGGACAAATTGTAGAAGTAGAAGTTTTGTCCGTAGATGTTGCAAAAGGAAGGATTGCGCTTACCATGAAATTTTAAAGAAGGGGGAAAGAGCCCCTTCTTGCTATTAATAAACCGGGAGTATGAGAAAGAGTTTATCATCTGGATTAAGAAGCTAGAAAAAAAGGCAGAATATTTAACGGTTATTATGCTATTTAATAGAATGCTTTAACTATGGAAGAAAATGGATATTTTGCTTGGTAAAATGCGAATGTCAAGCAAAAAGTGGACTACTGTGCTGATAAAAAATTGAGCCACTAATGCTAGTTTAAAAGTGAGCTACCTTGCTCACTTTTAGCTCTGATAGCACTTTGCATAAATTAACCTTAACTATCACCACCTCTTTGTTTTTTCAGCCACTGTTCTAGCCGATATGACGTTCTGTTCATATCCAGAATGTAGGCCCTGTGAGTTAATCGATCTATTAGAGCGGCAGTTAACATAGTATCCGGAAAGATTTCTGTCCAACGCGAGAACTCCAGGTTGGTAGTAATGATAACGCTTCCCCGGGAGTTATAACGCTGGGTGCTCTTTTTACGGGTTTACGCTCCCAGGGAACCTGCTCTCCCTTGCAGTAACGTCTTACTGTATTGCGTGATATTCCTAGCTGTTTGGCGATAGCTCTTTGAGACATCCCTTCCACTAAATACAAATGTCTGATAAGATGATATTGGTCCACTCTGATCACTCCTATCTTCCCAAATCATTGTGTTGTTCCACTTTCAATGA
>NZ_FQWY01000061.1 GCF_900129805.1 Thermosyntropha lipolytica DSM 11003 | reverse complement strand
TATGCGTTGATACCGGTAATCATGAATTTTTTTAGTTTCCGTTTTACACACCGGGCACTTATGAGGACTTACTGGTTTAGAAATACTTATCTCATAATAGTTATCGTACTGCTTGACATCATCGATGTTTACATCTTTTAAAAAAAGCAAATTTTTGTTAAACTGAAATTGCATTGGGAAGAATACCTCCTTTATGAGTGGTTTTGGTTGTTTTTATTAACAGGTATTCGACCCAATGCTTTTTATTTTCCTTCTCCTACCCCAACATTTATTATAGAACCTTTATTTTATCCTGTCTCCCAAGGAGCGGGAAGGTTTAAGGGGCATAAAGTCATGGTTTATAAAATATTATTTTTTAGAGCGATTTAAAATTGATTTAATGCCATTTTAAACCTGGTTTAAGGAGATATATATGCGTTTAAAACAGGTATTTAAAAAACATGTAAAAGATAACCGCCTTAAATACCTTATTGTGCTGACCGTTTTGCTTTTAGGGGTTATAGTAGGCAGCTACAAGTCAGCAGGACTAGAAGGGGGGGTGAGAGGCTATCTTTTGGAATTAATAGATAATTATCTCGATTACAGCTCTCATATTAAAGAACCGGAACTATTTTTCAGAGTTTTTTTAAAGCAGGTGGAAATAGCTTCTCTGGTATGGTTTTTGGGACTTACGGTGATCGGTTTTCCTTTGATTTTAGCTGCCGTTTTTTGGCGCGGTTTTGCTCTGGGGTTTACTACCAGTTTTCTTATTCGGGAAAAAGCAGGCACCGGGGTTGTAATAGCCCTATTGTCGGTTTTACCCCAGAATCTGGTATATATGCCGGTTTTTATCTTATGGGCAGTTATAGCTCTTAATTTTTCATTCTATATATTGGCTGGGAATAAGAGGAATTCTTTGCCTTTATTTAAAGGCCTGATTATTTATACTTTAATGTTTTTGGGTATTTTGCTTTTTATTGCTCTGGGTGCTTTTATTGAAGCTTACTTTGTTCCCTGGCTTATAAATATAGTTTTTTAAGGAGGCGAAAACAGGTGATAATTATAATAAGGGATTGGAAAAGGAAAGTTTTAAAACTTCTGGCGGTAATAATCCTGGTAATGTCTTTTGCCCTGGCAGTTCCCTATATGGCAGGAAGCCTTAAAGATATAATTCCCGTCTGGAACACTTTTTTTAATGAAGAAAGGCCTACCGGTAATCCTATGCGGGTGGAGAATGAAAGGGCAAGCCGATTAAATGAAATAATAGACAGCCTGGTTTTTAATCTGCAGGATTTTTATTATGAAGACTAGCAGGATAATATCCTTCTTATGTCAAAAATAAAAAAGAAAAAACGGCAGGAGCAAGCAGGATGGAAAAATACAGGGAACTTTTCATGGCTTATCTTACCTATGAAAGAGGCTTATCCCCTAATTCGGTGGCTGCTTATAACCGGGATTTAGAGAAATTTTATGCTTTTTTACAGGAAAAGGGTATGAACAATAAAATCGAAGACATAGGAAGGGATGATATTTTAGAATTCTTGGCCTGGCAGCTTAACCATGGTATGGCTCATACTTCTGTAGCCCGCAGCCTTTCTTGCCTGAAATCTTTTTATAAATTTTTGCAAATGGAAGGTTATATAGAAAAAAACCCGGTTTTGAACCTGGAAACGCCCAAGGTTAAACGCAAGCTCCCTGCGGTTTTAAGTGTGGAAGAGATTGAAAAGATTATGCAGCAGCCCAATGTTTTAACCCCTTTGGGCATAAGGGACAGGGCCATGCTGGAGCTGATGTATGGAACCGGAGTGAGGGTGTCAGAACTCTTATCCCTTAAGCTGGATGACATTAACCTGACGGCAGGGTTTTTGAGGTGTTTAGGTAAGGGAAGCAAGGAAAGGATAGTACCGGTAAATAAAACGGCCCTGGATTGGGTGCAGAGGTACCTTGCCCGGGCCCGCAATTTTTTGATTAAAAACCACCTGGAAAAGAGTTTGTTTGTAAATGCTAATGGAAGGAGAATGAGCCGGCAGGGCTTTTTTAAAATTTTAGCCCGCTATGCCGAGCAGGCAGGGATCAAGAAGGAAGTAACTCCCCATACCTTAAGGCATTCCTTTGCCACCCATCTTCTGGAAAATGGAGCTGATTTGAGGGTGGTGCAGGAACTTCTAGGACATGCTGATATATCTACTACCCAGATATATACTCATCTAACCACCAGCCGGCTGCGGGAAATATATAACCGCTGCCATCCGCGAGCATAGAATACGAAACTTTTAAGGAGGAATTGGTCATGCCGAAAAGGGCGGTTATCATCGTACTGGACAGTGCAGGAATAGGAGAAATGCCGGATAGTGAAGAATATGGTGATAAAGGGGCAAATACCCTGGTTAACACAGCCCGCAGGGTAGGAGGCCTTCATCTCCCCCACCTGGAGGCTATGGGGCTGGGAAATCTGGCGCCTATAGAAGGGGTAAGGCCGGTAGAAAGAGCAGAAGGAGCTTATGGGATAATGCAGGAAATGTCCAGAGGTAAAGATACCACTACCGGGCACTGGGAGATGATGGGGATTATAACAGAAAAGCCTTTTCCTACCTATCCGCATGGTTTTCCCGATGAGATCATACAGGAATTTGAAAAGCGGATTGGACGCAAAGTTTTAGGCAATATTGCGGCTTCGGGCACGGAGATTATAAAAATGCTGGGTGAGGAACATATAAAAACCGGCTATCCTATTGTCTATACTTCGGCTGACAGTGTTTTTCAGATTGCAGCTCATGAAGAAGTCATCCCTCTGGAAGAACTCTATAACATGTGCAAGATTGCCCGTTCCCTGCTTACCGGCGAACATAATGTGGGAAGGGTTATTGCCCGCCCTTTTCGGGGAGAGCCGGGAAATTTTTATCGTACCGCTAACCGGCATGATTATGCCTTAGAGCCCGGAAGGAATATTCTTGACTGTATCCTGGAAAAGGGGCAGGAAGTAGTAGGTATTGGCAAGATCAAAGATATTTTTGCCGGACGAGGGGTTACAAGGTCTTATCCTACCGGCAGCAATCAGGAAGGGGTGAACAGGCTGGTAGAAGTTTTAAGCCAGGATTTTCCCGGTCTTATTTTTGTCAATCTGGTAGATTTTGACCAGCTCTACGGACATCGTAATGATGCTTCTGGTTATGCCCGCGCTTTACAGGAATTTGATGCTAGATTGCCGGAGATAAGGGAAAATATGCAAGATGATGATATGCTTATCATAACTGCCGATCATGGCTGTGATCCTACTACGCCTGGAACTGACCATACCCGGGAACAGGTTCCGCTTCTGGTGTATGGACGAAAGCTTAAAAAAGGTGTAAACCTGGGAAGGAGAAAAACCTTTGCCGATGTAGGCCAGACGGCAGCAGAACACCTGGAGGTTCCCGTTGATAAAAATCTGGCCGGAGAAAGTTTTTATGTTTTGGTGAGGTGTTAACATGAATTTTGTAGATATTATTCGCTCCAAGCGGGATGGACGAGAACTGAGCCGGGAAGAGATAGATTTTCTGGTGCAGGGCATAAGTGAGGGGAGTATGCCTGATTATCAGATAGCTGCTCTGGCTATGGCCATTTATTTTCAGGGCATGAGCGAGCGGGAAACTGCTGATTTGACAGTGGCCATGGCTTATTCCGGTGAGGTGGCAGATTTATCCGGCATTGCCGGTAAAACGGTGGATAAGCACAGTACCGGGGGAGTCGGAGATAAAACAACTATGATTGTACTTCCCCTGGTAGCTGCCTTGGGGGTGCCGGTTGCCAAGATGTCGGGGAGAGGGCTGGGGCATACAGGGGGAACTATTGATAAGTTTGAATCTATTCCCGGCTTCCGGGTGGAAATGGAACATAAAAGCTTTATCGAACAGGTAAACCGTATAGGGGCTGCAGTTATTTCCCAGACCGGAAATCTGGTGCCTGCTGATAAAAAGCTTTATGCCATAAGGGATGTTACAGCTACGGTGGAAAGCATTCCTCTTATAGCTTCCAGTGTTATGAGCAAAAAACTGGCTTCGGGGGCGGAAGCTATTTTGCTGGATGTAAAAACAGGCAGGGGTGCTTTTATGAAAGAAAAAGAGGAAGCAATAGAGCTGGCCCGGCTGATGGTTAAGATAGGCCAGAGGGCTGGACGCCAGGTAAGAGCAGTTATCAGCAATATGGACCAGCCTCTGGGAAGGATGATAGGAAACGCGCTGGAAGTAAAAGAGGCGATAGATACCCTTAAGGGCAAAGGACCTTCTGATTTAGAAGAGCTTTGCTTGGTTTTAGCCAGCCATATGCTTATTTTAGGGGAGAAAGAAACTGATTTTAACCGGGCTTTAAACCGGGTTAGGGAAGTTCTGGCTGCAGGAAAGGGACTTGACAAGTTTATGGAGCTGGTTAAAGCCCAGGGGGGAAGTATTGATTTAGATGACGAAAATTATGGACTGCCTGAGGCGCAGTTTAAATACCCGGTAATCGCAGAGCGATCAGGATATATTGCCGGAGTTGATGCTTATATGATAGGCTATACGGCCATGCATTTAGGAGCAGGAAGAGAGAAGATAGGCGATAGCATAGATTATGCCGTGGGAATTGAACTTAACCAAAAAACGGGAGACAAAGTAGCTAAAGGTGATGTACTGGCCTTTGTACATGCTAACCATGAAGAAAAAGGAAGAGAGGCAGTAAAGAAGGTTTTACATGCTTATCAAATCGAAGACGCTATTTTCCAGAAAAAACCTCTTATTTTTGAAGTAGTGGAATAAAAAGGGAGAAAAAGGATCCCGCCTTTTTCTCCTTTATTATTTTATTCTGCTTTCTTTTCGCCATAGGTTTCTTCATACCATATAGCATGGTGATGTTTTGCCCAGTCGGCTCTTACGGTGCCTTTCCACATGCCCCAGAAGGATTCCCCGGAACCAGGATGGAAGGAGCCCAGATAGCCATGCATACATACCATGAAGGTTGAAAGTACCATGGCTATATCATGAATAGGATATGCTATTCTTACTAATCCTGGTGCAAATAAAGACGGAAACCACATGATATAACCACTTATAACTAATAATATTACACAGGTAGGGGTAATGATCGAGTTTCCTTTTTCCCCGCCGTTGAATTTGGTCTGGGGCGGCATCTTTACGGGAAATCCTAAAAACTCCAGCGGGAATTTCATAACAAATATTATGTCATTTTTGCCAAAACGCAGGATGTCTTTTATCCAGTTTACCAGAGCTTTAAAGTTAAATACTACAAATATTATTATAAATAGAGTCATAAATACAGCT
>NZ_FQWY01000063.1 GCF_900129805.1 Thermosyntropha lipolytica DSM 11003 | reverse complement strand
CTTTAACCGGGCCCAGGCAGAACTCCTATTTCATGTACTATCAGAGCGTAATGAACGGGGAAGCGTTATCATTACTACCAACCTGGAGTTCTCGCGTTGGACAGAAATCTTTCCGGATACTATGTTAACTGCCGCTCTAATAGATCGATTAACTCACAGGGCCTATATTCTGGATATGAACGGGCCGTCATATCGGCTAGAACAGCGTCTGAAAAAACGAAGAGGCGGTGATAGTTAAGGTTAATTTATGCAAAGTGCTATCAGAGCCAAAAGTGAGCAAGGTGGCTCACTTTTAAACTAGCATTAGTGGCTCAATTTTTTATCAGCACAGTGGTCCACTTTTTGCTTGACATTCGCAACTTATTAAAGTAAGAATCAATTATATGTATTAAACCCATTTAATAATTTATCTCCCAACAAGCAATTTATAAGCCTCTATATAATTTCTTCTAAAATATTCTACCAATGCCTTGTATTTTATATCTCCCAATTCTAAATAACTATCTTCTATTAACACCGCAGCAGAATACGGCCAGTCGGGGAACTCCCCGCTTACTGCATGGTTGTATATAATATCATACATTACTTTGTTGTTGCGAAAATAATTCAACTCTGCCCATTCTGCTAATCCTTCCGAAACTGCTTTAAATCTTTTTCCGCTGCTCCAGTTGCTATTATTGAAAATTATACTGCTGCTGTTGTAATTTAAGCCTTCATATACTGCAGCATGAGTATGTTCATGTATTAAGGTTGCAAGAATTAAATCTTCCTTTAGTTTTTGTTTATCTAAAGAAGCATCTTCTTGTAATACTTCTTCTATTCTTTTCTTAATCTCATCAAGGCATAATAGAACCACGCCTGTTTTGTTTATATAAAAATGTTCAGGATATCCATTTGATTTTAATTTATTAATCAGCTGTTTTTTTTCAATAGTGGGTAAAATATATACTCCATAAGTATGAATAGTAGAAACAATTGATTTATACTTTACTAATTCACTTTTCATCCTTTTTAACATATTAAAAATAATATTAATGGCTATCTCTAATGCAACAAGTATAGATTTAAGATCTTTTTTCCAATACCCCATTTCATCAACACATTTAACCAACTTAGTAAACTGGGCATTTGAAGTATATTTTCTCCAAATCTCAAGTATAGGTTTAGCACCTCTATTTCCATACACATAAAAATATTCTCCACTTAAGCTTATATCATTTCTATATCTTTCATTTATTCTTTTTAAAATCATCTCCATATATTTCAAATCATCGTAGCAGTTAATAATAGGATCCTTAACAGTCGATAGTTCTGAAATGTAAATATAGCTATTATTTCTTTCCTCAAAAAATACATCAAATCTATCGTTAAGAATATATGATAAATTATAAGCTGTTTCTGCACTAGCTTTTAAAATTAATATTCCTTCTTTTGATAAATTATGAAAATCTTCATATTCAGTAGACCTTAATTGCATGCCTATATTTTCTGGTATAAATGCATCTGTGTGAAATGTAAGAGATACTGATAAAATAAATTTTATTATTTCTTTTATATCTTCTCTTAACTCAAGTTCATTATTATCTTTATCAATTATTTCTGTTTCAATATAATCCTTAATCATATATTTATCAACAATAAAAGTTGGAACAGGATAATACCTAAGCCCAGTTAATTTTTCAATATATGGTATCGACTTAAGGAGCATCTTCCTTACAATTTCAATATCATCTTCTTTTGTTGGAACAATTGGAAGAACTGCAACAGAAAAGTTAATATCCATGTTTTTTTTATTTTCATTTAGTATTTCTTCTATCTTCTCAAGTTTATCTTCGATATATACATTTCTTTTGCTTTTCTTGTTTTTCTTTATATCACCACTTAAATCAATTATTATTACTTCTATATTGTTTAATTTTGAAATTTTATTAATTATTTCTTCATATGTACCTATACTTGAATTATCTTCTCCATCTGTTACACATAAAATAATACTTTTTCTATCATCCATAAGGTATCTACCTAAAATTGATCTGTTCTTATTTTGAATTTGATTTATCAAATTATTAATTGAATCCCATATACGAGAACTACTTCCCCAATAACTCATATGTCTTAATGTTTTTTCAATCTCTTTTAAATCGTTTGTGGTACCTTCATATTTCAAACTATTAGCAAAACTATATATAAATATTTCTTCAAATTCACTCATTTTTCCTTGTAAAAATGATAAAAGTTTTTCTCTCAATAAATCTATCTTTCTTAATGAAGTGTTAATATCTCTATCCCACATACTACTTGAATTATCAATCAATAAAAACAAATTTTTTTCCATTGTAACACCTCTTATAATTCAATCTTATAGTTATTATGAGGATATAAAATTCCTAAAAAACTTGCATCATCTGAAGTTTCTTTAGTATGAATTATAAATGTATGTTTTGGATTAATTTCTGTTATAAATCTTTTTAATTCTTCTTGAGAAATATGCCCACTTGTATGAATTATTTCAAATTTTATCCCATTTTCTTCACTATAAGATTTAAGTTTTTTATATTCTTCTTTTTCTAAATATCCTTCCCACAACGAGTAAATATTTAAAGTTGGTTTCAGAGAACTTGAAATCTCATATAAAAATGAAGGACGTAGTTGAAGTACAAATTTATCATCTTCTAAGGCTATTTCATTTAAGTATATGCTTTTATGTCTAAATATTTCTAAAATGCTCCTATGCTCTTTAATCTTTGAAATAAGCAACTTTTTTATTTGGTTTTTGGGGTAATACACTCTAATATGGGAATGTGTTAATGGGCAAGGAATGTTTGGACATATATTATTTAGTTTACTTAATAAATACGCAGTATATAAATCAACTACTAAGGTTCTATTATTTTTCCTTGCTGCTTTATAAATTGAGACAATTCGATCTATATTTTGAGTTGAAAAGTTTGCAGTTACTAATCCTTTAGTTTCTTTTATCTTTATATATATTTCTTGTTGTATTTCTTCTTCAGGAATGTTCTTTTTATTGCTTAAAATATTCGTTCCTTCAGTAATTAAGATGTCTACTTTTTTCTTCTTAAGTTTTTTAATTAAGTCTTGTTTTAAGTTTTTCTTTCTCCCATGAAATCTAAAATCTCCAGTATAGAATATAACCTTTCCTTCAACTTCTATTAAAAACCCTCTTGCATCAAAAGAAGAGTGATCCTGCAGTAATGGTGTTATTTTAAAATCTTTTATATAAAAACTTTCATTCTCAAACAATGCAACATCAAAATAATCAATAGATTTATCATTCGTAAATATTTTACTTACTTCTAAAATCTCCTTCATAGGTTTTGAAATATAAACTTTATTTCGCTTGTTTTTAAAACTATTTATTCTTAAATAGTGATCTAAATGTGTATGTGAAATTAATATTCCATCATAATTATCTTTAAAATCAACTTCTACATCCTGCTCATTTTCTATTGGCAATCCTATATCCAGCAAAATCGAATTATTTTCTGAAGTCAGTTCAATACAATTACCCCCTAACTCTCTTCCTCCACCCAAAAACCTTATTATCATATCTTACCAACTCCAAGATCAAAAACACTAACATCCAATCGCTTAAGTAAATTTTTTAGAAATGGCATTTCACCTTTCATTAATTCCAAATATTCTTCATCTCTTTCATTTTCATTAAAAATTAATACTGCTTTTTTTATTTGTTCCTGCGTATATCCCTTAAAATCATCATAACTTTTTAAAAAACTATCTTTATCTAACCACTGGTAATATGTTGCTATCTCTAATGCTGCTTTTAATAAAGTTTCTTTATTAGCCTCTTTATCCTTGTGTTTATAATACTTAAGTTCTATTAACCATATACTGTTCTTAGATTTGCTAATAAGGTCAATTTCACCTACTCCATAATCCTTTTGTGTTTTCTTCAAAGGTATTTGATAATCTATTATTTCTCCTAATTCTCCAAAAGTAATACCAAAATTTTTCGATGCATTAAATAATGCAATAGCTATTCTATCTTCAATTCTATTTGAAGTAGTATTGGAAGTGGTAACTACACCTGTATGTCCTGCACTGTAATTTAAACGACTAATATGTTGGATTTCATTCAATTGTTTAACAAAATTATTAATTATCAATTCTCGAGATATAACCTCAGTATAGTATTCTTCTGTATCTTTGGTCTTTCCCTTGTAATTTAAAAATCCCTCTTTATATAACTCTTCGGTTTTTTTGTTTGATAAGGCAAAATTCACTTTATTTATTATTTCTTGTTCTGAATACTTAATCATATTTTTATCCTCCCTTTTCAAATTACTATCTATTTAGCCCCCCAAAACCTTTGGAGAAAATCTGTCTAATATGATAACCTTTAATAAGGAAATGGGGGTAGATGTTAATGAGTAGCAAAAATCAGTACAGTGATGAGTTTAAAGAGCAAATTATCAAAGAATGTCAGGAAACAGGTAATGTAG
>NZ_FQWY01000065.1 GCF_900129805.1 Thermosyntropha lipolytica DSM 11003 | reverse complement strand
TCATCTATCTCAATCCTTGTGTTGAGATTTCCCTTCTTTGTCTTGTCACCTCTTGAGTAGAGATTGCCTTTCCTTCTTTCTTGCCATTCTTGTTGCAGTTTTTTATATTCATTCCCATTTATATGCCGTTTCTTGAGTTTTTTAAATAAATTCCTGCCGCCGAAAATAACTTTACTGGGGTTTTCACCTCTTTCTCTGCATGACTCAAGAACGCTTTTTGCCTTCATTATCGCATCATCTGCATACCTCGAATTCAGGTTGAAAACCCCTTGAAGGTCTCTTTTAAGTTCATTTCTGGTTTTACCTTCTAGAAACCGGTTGTATGCAAATCTCATGCAGGCTGACCATCTTCTCATTAAATCCGCTACTACTCGCTCATCTTCTTTGCTCGGGAAAGTAAGTTTAGTCTGTATTGTTATCATCCCTTTTACCACCTTTTTGTCCGTAAATCCTGGCTGCAAATGATGCAACTATTGCTATTAAGTCTTCTGCTAGCTCTTTGTTTGCATCTTGCTCATTTTCTTTCCCGTTTAAAACTATAAGCTCTACTCCAAAACTTTCCATAAAAAATTTAAAATATTCAAAACCAAACCTTGCTAGTCTGTCAGGATATTCTATTACAACTTTCTGAACTTCTCCTCTTTTGATTTTGTTCAAAAGCTTTAGTAAGCCTCTCCTGTTTTCATTTACTCCGCTTGCTATCTCATGTATGACTTCATATTCCCAACCTTGGGAATTAGCATATTCTTCAAGCCTTTTAATTTGATTTTTAAGATATTCTTCTTGCTTCTTTGTAGACACTCTTGCATATAAAACTACTTTGGGTTTTGGTTTTTCTTCAATCATACCCAGCAGCTTTTCTATATCTTCTTTTTTATACCTTCTGATGCCTTTTGGAGTTCTAACAGGTGTAATCAATCCTTCATTTTCCCAGTTTATAAGTGTTCTTCGGCTAATGGAGTATATTTCCTTTACTTTTTGCATACTTAATAACATCTATTATCACCCAATTAAAATTATATCACTTTGCATTACTATTGTCAGCCGTTGCCAACCTCCTTTTAATTTTAAGATAGGGGACTTAATAGATTAATTATACCTTTTTAGTCCAATTTAACTTTAAAAAAATTTACTGCACCAGATCGGCTAAAGTATGGCGGCTAAGCTCTTTAAGCATAGCCTCCTGAGCCCGTCTGAGCTCCCTTGATACTATACAATCCGGCTTATTGGGACACTGATAACCGGGAAGCAGGCATACATTAAGAGCAATCGGCCCTTCTACGGCGGTTATTATGTCAGCAATAGTTATTTTATCTGCCGGTCTGGCTAACCGTATGCCCCCACTGTTTCCCCGCTGGGTTATCACCAGGTCAGCCAAAACCAGAAGCTTTACCGTCTTTTTTAAAAAATCTTCCGGTATATCCTGCCTTTCCGAAATAACCCGGGTTGATACCAGCTCTCCCGGCTTGGCCTTCGCCAGCTCCAGCATGGTACGAATAGCATATTCACTCTGCCGCGTTATCTGCAATGTACTTACCCCTTTATTGTGGATTATTTTAGTCCCCTTTGTTATATTTATAGTAATATATTTCTCCCTCATAAGCAATAGCTAAATTTAAAAATCGCGCTGGCGGTAAAATGCAAGTGATAACACAAATGAAGTTATAACTAAAAAGATAATGAATGTTAGGAGTATTAAACCAATTGCCAGTTGATTACCTATTCCAAATACCCGGACCAAAACATCAATAAACCCTTCTATTTCTTCTTCCATGGAAGCCAACCATATACTTCCCCCAAATATCATAAAAAATATTATCAAGTTCACCAGCCTTGACTTCATATATCCAAACTTAAAATACACCGGATAATAAAACATAGTAAGGAGAAGCACACTGAAAAAAGACCCTATTAGCTTATTTTCATCCATCTTAACCGGAACAACAGGTAGAGGTAAAAGGCTTAATATAGCATATGACAGCCCGTATATTATGAGTATGATGATAAAGAAAACAGCTGTAGATAAATAACGTTCCCCCACAATCCAGCCCCGCCTTAAAGGCAAACTATTAAGCAAAACATCTCCTCTGTTTTTATCATCATAAGCACAGGCAGTCTGCACCATAATATATACCATAGCTGTTATAGCTGCTACATCTCCCCATTCGCCAAAAAAAAGAATCATTATTGGTATATAAAAAAAAGCAAAAATAAAAAATTTTTTCTGTAAAAGCAGATCTTTAAGAATAAGACTATACATTATCTCCCCTCCTGCCAAAATAAAGCATAATATCTTCCAGAGTCGGTTTTTCTAAAACCAGTCTGTCTTTTAATTCTAAAGCCATTATCTTTTCATAAAAGCCAATCCCGGTAAAGCCAAAACGGTTTTCCCTAAACCCTACCATACTATTTTTTAGCTTGCCATCAAGTAAAGCCTTATCTCCCTTAACCAAAACATAGTTATCCCATAACTCTTCTTTAGTAGAGGAAAACAGTATTCTGCCTTCATTAATAAAAGTTATATAATCCGCAATCTTATCCAAATCAGAAGTAATATGAGTAGAGAAGAAAACCGCCCGGTTTTCATTCTGTATAAATTCAGACAGTATATCTAAAAGCTCATCCCGAACAATCGGATCTAAGCCAGAAGTCGGCTCATCCATAACCAGAAGTTCAGCATTATGGGAAAGGGCTACCGCCAAGGAAAACTTCATTTTCATACCCTTAGACAGATCCTTTATTTTCCTGTTTAAAGGCAGAGAAAATTTCTTTATATAATCATTAAAAACATCTTCATCCCAGTTAGAATAAAAAGGGGCAATAATCTTTTTCATTTCCTTTATGGTCAGTTCTTCATAGTAATAGTTTTCATCAAATACAAAACCGATCCGGTTTTTTATTTCCAGTTCATGTCCTTTATAGTCAAGCCCAAAAAGTCTTACCTTTCCTTTATCTTTCTTCATCAAATTCATTATAATCTTTATAGTGGTTGTTTTTCCGGCACCATTAGGCCCAATAAAACCCATTATATATCCTTCATCCAGCTTAAAGCTTATATCCCTTAAAGCAAAATCGCCTAAATCCTTGCTTACATTTTCTACTTCAAGAATAGCCATTCTGTTACCCCTCCTCATAAAGCACACGCAAAATCTCCTGCAATTCAGGAAGACCCAAATCTATAACCCTCCCGGCTTCAATCGCTTCTGTTATCTTTTCCTCAACTATCCGCAAATATTTCTCCCGCAGCATTTCCCGATTTTGCCTAGCAACAAATGAACCTTTTCCCGGCACCGTAATAATATAGCCCTCATTTTCCAGTTCCTGATAAGCCCTCTTAGTAGTAATTACACTTATCTTAAGTTCCCGGGCCAAATTCCTTATGGAAGGAAGCGGCTCATCCTCCTTAAGCTTTCCCTGTATAATCATCTCTTTTAACTGTCTTACAATCTGTTCATAAATAGGTTCAGAGGAAGAATTTGAAATAATAATATGCATAAATCACCATCCTTATCAGGTAAAACTGACCTTACAAAATAAATCTGTGTATATATATAATATATACAGATATGTACAGTTGTCAAATAAAATTTATGCCTTTTACTAAAGATTGCCTTTGGCTCATAAGACACATATATACATGCTAAAATAACGGAAGGAGGAGCAGTTATGCCTTATTTCATAGCATTTCTTACTACAGTTGACCCGGAAAAAGATGCCGCTGTTCTTGCGGAACATAAAGCTTATCTTGATAAATATATAAAAGAAGGCAAGATATATGCCAAAGGACCTTTCCTGGACCACAGCGGCGGGCTTATTATCTACCACACCTAAACCGAAGAAGAAGCTTACCAGATTGCCTTAAACGACCCGGTTATAAAAGAAAAGAGCCGGAAAATGGTATTTAAGGCCTGGCAAAGCACTTTGCCCGAATAAAAAAGAGGAGGAAGCTTAAGTCTAATCTCAAGCTTCCTCCTATTATATTTGCACACATACCCCTCAGACTATTTTAAAATGTTATTGGCAATAACTAACCTCTGAATCTCATTGGTCCCTTCATAAATCTGGGTTATTTTGGCATCCCGCATCATGCGCTCTACCGGATATTCCCGGCTATAACCATAACCACCAAGGATCTGCACTGCTTCTGTCGTAACCCACATGGCAGTATCGCCAGCAAAAAGTTTAGCCATGGCGCTGGCCTTGCCATAAGGATATCCGTTGCTCTCCAGCCAGGCTGCCTGATAGGTTAACAGCCTGGCGGCTTCTATTCTAGTTGCCATATCAGCCAGTTTAAACTGAATGGCCTGCTGCTG
>NZ_FQWY01000078.1 GCF_900129805.1 Thermosyntropha lipolytica DSM 11003 | reverse complement strand
CTGAATGCTTTGCGAGAAGGACTAGATGTAAAACTTATTGCCAAATTTACCGGGCTTTCAGTAGAGAAGATAGAGGAGTTAAAGAAAAAACTGAATTAAAAAGTACAGGGGGACGGTATAAATGCAGGACAGCACAAAGGAACCGTCCCCTTGTGTTTGTGTGTGGTTGTGTTTAACATGTTACCTCTCTTATTTCTATGATTTTACCTTCTTTATTAAACTTGAATAACATATACGACGCACATGAGTAAGCATGAGGATGCTTGCCTGCCATCCACATTCCTCCTATCAAAACATTAACGCCTGTTTTAGTTTTTTCAGCTACATTTTCAGTTACCTCAAAATATGATTCACCAAAATCAACTCTATACCAGAAAAAAGAATATAATACACCGCCTGTTTCTTCATATGTAGTCATATATACTTTATAATATTCTTCATCAAAATATTTTTTTACCTTCTCCATATTTGCTATTGCTTCTTCACGACTTTTAAAATTTGCTGACGCTTTAGCTACTTGATAAGCAATATCTTTATATGGTTTTAAATCTTCAAAAGTTTCATCATCACTAGTTTCAATTTTTGAACTCTTATAAATAAACCCTAAAGCAAATCCTGATAAAAATACTGTTAAAACAAACAATATTAAGATAATTAAACCCGGCCTATTGTCATTAACATCTGCGTACTTATCTTCCATTATATCACCTTCAATATATATGATAGTGCCTTGGCCCCTTATTCTTATTAATGTAAAAAATCCGTCTCAATCTAAAGCTCTTTGAAAATTGCATAAAATTACTGTCATACATCAGGTGAAGTCTTTACAGATCCGGTTGGGCAATATTTTTTAATCCAGGTATAAATAGTATTAGTTGAAATATTATAACGCCAGGCCTGGGTAGCTACATTGCCTGTTTCCCCACATTCTTTGATAATTTGCTCTTTATAAAGCCCTTTTGAAAACAAATTCTGCTGCATAATGTCTATCATAATGTAAACTTTTATTGCTATCAATTACTTTATACATATGCTGCATATATTTCTGTCTAGCTGAGTCATAACCATAAAAACATACAGCCTGAACTGGTTTACCTGTTTTAGGGTCAACTATTGGGTTCTTTTTGTCATCTAAAAATGTGAAATTAAACCACATTGTTTTATACCTAGCACCTTCTACATAAGGATTAGCTATTTTGGAGTGAATTTGCATACTAACCCATTCTACATGAGCCTGGTCTGGTGCAGACCTTTCAACACTATATGCAGTAGGTTTTTTATAAGATGGACCTAAATCTCTAATCGACATACCTGAACCATCGACAACTAATACCGGTTTGTAAGCAGCTGATGCTGGTAAACTAGGAAAAAGAGACACTATAAATGCTAATATTAATAATACTGCTAACTTTTTCTTCATTTAAACTACCTCCTATTCTAAATATCCTATAAAACAAACCCATCTAATACCATACTCTCCATCAAATCCTGCTTTCACATCAAATACTAAATTTCCATCTACAACTACTCTAAACATTCTCCAACCGGACGATGGACCGTAATCTAATTTAGGTGATATAACAATTGTTTCAGCTTTAAGATTTGGAGGATCGCCATACCCTTCTCGAGCATATTTTAAAAAATCTCTTCTAACTGCTTCGGCATATTTATCAAAAGTCCTTGGGTCTGTTTCATTCCAATCCGAACCAAGACCAGAATTGTGTATATCCTTAATCTTCTGTATCATTTGAGGCGTCAGGTCTGCCTCTGAATAAACCCTTGCCCCATTCTTGGGAGGTTTTGGAGGCTCAACCTGTTTTACCATTTCTAATGCTTTGGCTATATCTGGTTTTTCACCGTTATCCATGTAAGCTATTACTGCTTGATGCTGTGCGTCCCATTCAACGATGTAGCCCAGCCCCTCTGCAACATATCTGGCAGGTAACATCGTTCTGCCGGGGTGTTGGATAAGGGGTGCGACATCCATCTGGACGGGCTTATCGTTGCTGTGCATTATTTTGTTATTTATTTGCAATTTTAAAGTTTTGTTGCCTTTAAGTATGGCAGTCTGGGTATTAGCCTGCCATGTTATATTGTTATCATCTATTCCCAGTGCATTTCCTAAAAATCTAACTGGTACAAAAGTTCTACCGGGAGGATAAATTTTGGGAGC
>NZ_FQWY01000067.1 GCF_900129805.1 Thermosyntropha lipolytica DSM 11003 | reverse complement strand
ATCATTGAAAGTGGAACAACACAATGATTGGGGGAGATAGGAGTGATCAGAGTGGACCAATATCATCTTATCAGACATTTGTATTTAGTGGAAGGGATGTTTCAAAGAGGGCGGAGTAAATTTTTTGCTGGCTATGATGAAAATGCAGAAATCATAGGTTTTGTTACCTGTGGCGGCTGTCCGGGGCGAAGGGTTCTCCGGCTGATTGAAAGCATGAAAAAACACGGCCTTAATGTAGTACATTTATCTTCCTGTATGCTCATGGAAACCGGCTATCCTAAATGTCCGCATTATGAAGAAATAAAGAAAACTGTGGAGAACAAGGGAATAAGAGTAGTTGAAGGGACCCATCACTAATTTAAGGACTGCAGGAGCACTTCTTGGGTCGTTGGGTATATGTTAAAGGAGGAGTTTAAGATGGCAAAGAGAACTATAATCAAGATTGATGAGGAGCTATGCAATGGCTGCGGAAACTGCATAAGCCCCTGTGCGGAAGGGGCTTTGGCTCTGGTAAATGGCAAGGCTAAGGTTATAAGGGAAGAATTATGTGATGGGGCCGGTTTTTGCATAGGTTTATGTCCTACGGGGGCATTATCTTTGGAAAAAAGGGAAGCAGAGCCTTTTTCCGAAGCAGCGGTAGAAGAGCATAAAAAAAGGCGTATAATAGATTATATACCGCAAAAATGTAAGTCTTGCGGCAGGACAGAAGAAGAAAGGTATCTTATTGCTGTAAAATACCGGGGGGAGTCCCTCTGGTACTGTACCAAATGTTTGCCCAGGCTTATTCATGGATGAAAAAACAGGTCATCTGGAGGAGAGGTTTTTGGACAGGTACTTTGATTTGAAAGGGAAAATTGCTCTGGTAACTGGAGCCAGCCGGGGCATTGGAGCGGGAATAGCAAGAGAACTGGCTAAGGCCGGAGCCCGAGTGGTGGTAAATTATAACACATCCCGGGAAAGGGTTTTTAAGCTGGCAGAGGATATTGAAAAAGAGGGGGGAGAAGTTCTGGTTATCAAGGCTGATGTAGCAGCCTTTGAGGAAGTAGAGTTTATGTTTAGCCAGATTGAAAAAATTTGGGGAGAAGTTGACATAATAATAAATAATGCCGGAGTTTCTCTGCGCAAGCTGGTTACGGACACGGGAGAAGAAGAATGGGATAAGGTTATAAATACTAATCTTAAAGGGGTTTTTCTTTGTTGCCGGAGGGCCTTGCCGGCTATGATAAGAAGGAGATATGGCCGTATAATAAATATTGCTTCTATCTGGGGAATTACGGGAGCTTCTATGGAAGCTGCCTATGCGGCATCTAAAGGAGGAGTTATAGCTTTTACTAAGTCTTTAGCCAGGGAAGCAGGATATTCAGGGGTTACGGTTAATGCGATAGCTCCAGGGGTTATAGAGACAGATATGCTGGAAGGGGAGCTTACCGGGGAGGAAATAGAAGATTTGCAAAAGGAAATTCCGGCAGGACGGCTGGGAAAGCCAGAAGATATCGCTTCTCTCTGTCTTTATTTAGCTTCTGATCGGGCTTCTTATATAAATGGTCAGGTTATAACAGTTGATGGCGGATTTTTAAAAGCATAATGTTATCTTGGGAGAAAGGATTTTGTATAAGGAGAGCGAATAGTGTAAGGTAAGAACCTATGCCGGGGGGCTTTTTATGCGCAAGGTGCTGATTATCAATGATTCCCGGTTGGAAAGGTATATTTTAAAAGACCAATTGACCAGGCTTAATTATCAGGTGGAAGCCGTAGACGAATATTATTCCCTGCAGAATATCAAAAACTTTGCTCCGGAAGCAGTCATCGTAAATCTTACTATGCGCAATATAACCGGGGATGAGCTTATAAAGAAAATAAAAGAAGAATGGCCGGAAATAAAGTGTTATCTTTCTTCCTGCAGCTATCTCTATCTTGATGACTACCGGGCTAAAGGGGTAGATGGCGTATTGAAGACCCCGGCTACCTTAGAAGAGTTACAAAGCCTTCTAGAAGGGGGAAAGGAGAATTTTCGCTTCTGTCCTTATTGTGGCCGGGATTTGACGGGAGAAGGGAAAAGTTATTTTTTCTGCCCTTTTTGCGGAGCCCGTTTGTAAAAAAATATTTCAAAGAAGGAATTTTCAACCCGAGAATAGAATACCTCCTAAAAAATAAAAATAGGAGGTATTTTTATGAAGATAGCTGCGGTTTATGGTTCACCGCGCCGGGGCAAAATATCGAAAACGTACTGGCTGCTAGATGCTTTTCTGGCTGGTTGCCGGGAAGAAGGGGCCGAAGTTAAGCTTATCAACCTTAATGAGTATAATATAAAATTCTGCACCGGCTGCTATACCTGCTGGACGAAAACCCCTGGTAAATGTGCGCTTAAGGATGATATGCCGGAAATTATCGAAATACTAAAAGAAGCAGATTTGGAAGTATGGGCTTTTCCCATGTATTTTTTCGGACCTACGGCTTTGTTCAAAAATTTTTTAGACCGCACCATGATTCTGGCCGAGCCCTTTTTTGAGCTTAAAGATGGTATATGTACTCATCCTATGCGTTATGAAGAAAAGAGCAAGGACAAGATTATTATATCCGTGTGCGGATTTCCTGAGATGGACCATTTTAAACCTATTCATGAATGGCTTAAGTTTATGGAAGGCCGCGGGCTTTTGCATATAAAAGCCGAGATTTACAGGCCGGCTGCCGAGTTTCTGGTAGCTCCTCCGTTTAAGGCTAAAAAAGAGGAGATACTGGCAGCTATGAAAGAAGCGGGAAGGGAATATGTAAGAGAGGGAGCAATAAGGGAAGAAACGATGAGAATAATTCAGCAGGATTTCATTGATCAAGAAACCTTTATCCAAGAAGGCAATAGGTACTGGCAATGGGAGATTGACCGCTGGAGGGCTAAAAGAGAAGAAGAGTAAAAATGAAATAAATATGATATATTAGCTGTATAGAAGGGATGCCTTCTATACTTTTTTATTGCCGTGAATAATGGAGGTTTCTATATGACAAGGTATGAAAATATATTATTTGACCTGGATGGGACTTTAACTGATCCCAGGCTGGGCATAACTAAATCAGTGCAGTATGCTTTAAATAAAATGGGGATAAGAGAGAATGATTTAGAAAAGCTCACGAAATTCATAGGCCCACCTTTAGCCTATTCTTTTCAGGAGTTTTACGGTTTTGATGAGGAAAAAGCCTGGCAGGGGGTAGAATTTTACCGGGAGTATTTTGCGGTAAAAGGCATTTTTGAAAATAAATTGTATGAAGGGGTGCCTGAGCTTTTACGGGAATTGTACGCTAAAGGGGTGGTTTTGGCGGTAGCTACTTCCAAGCCTACGGTTTTTGCCGAAAAGATACTTAAGCATTTTGAAATAGATAAATATTTTACTGCCGTAGTGGGGAGCAACTTGGACGGAAGCCGGGTAGATAAGGGAGAAGTGATTGCGGAAACATTAAATATTTTAAAAATAGATGACGTGGAAAAGACGGTAATGATAGGGGACCGGAAACACGACATTATTGGAGCCCACCAGAATAACCTGAAAGCAATAGCTGCTCTCTGGGGCTATGGCAGCAGGGAAGAGTTTGAGGAAGCCGGGGCAGATTATGTGGTGGAGAAGGTAGAAGAACTTAAAGCATTTTTGCTGGGAAATGAAATAAAGGCAGGGTTTTAGCCTGCCTCCTTTTTGCATTGAAGTAATATAAGGATAAGGGCAGTTCTTTTATATGCAATTTTCGCCTGGCTTATTAGTTTCTACTTAAAATATCCTCGTTCTTTTTTCTGCTAACTGCATCAAGCTGTTTCCCCATTTTTCCTGTTCTTTTTCCCCTGACTGATGCAGGTTAGCTAGAGATGCCCCTTTTAATCGTATTGATATTTTACTTCCTTTGGAGCTCAAAATTTTCTTCTTTTCCCTTCCATTCGATTCTAAAATTTATATTGCCTTCAAAATTGTGGGGTATGAATCCTCCTTGGCTTGATGTATAGGAAGTAATACTTTTGGTCACTCTGTCCAGGTGACGTCTGCCACTGACGCTGTTTCCAGGCATTTGATAGCTGAAAAAAATTTCTCCAGTATCATCGGGATTTGCACCAATGTAT
>NZ_FQWY01000071.1 GCF_900129805.1 Thermosyntropha lipolytica DSM 11003 | reverse complement strand
ATACATTGGTGCAAATCCCGATGATACTGGAGAAATTTTTTTCAGCTATCAAATGCCTGGAAACAGCGTCAGTGGCAGACGTCACCTGGACAGAGCGACCAAAAGTATTACTTCCTATACATCAAGCCAAGGAGGATTCATACCCCACAATTTTGAAGGCAATATAAATCTTAGAATCGAGGGGAAGGGAAAGGAAGAAAATTTTGAGCTCCAAAGGAAGTAAAATATCAATATGATTAAAAGGTTTGGCTCTTGCCAACCTGCGTCAGGCAGTGGAAAAAGAACAGGAAAAAAAAGCAGTAAAACAGCTTAATGCACCTACCAGAGAAAAGAACTAGAATGATTTTAAGCAGAAGCTAATAAGCTAGGCAAAAATTGAATATAAAAGCTGACCTCATTATTGTTTCAATCAAAAAAGCAGGCTAAAAACCTGCCTTTCTGCATACAATAAATACTATTCTTTTGCTATTCCAGAATTTTACCACCTTTGAGTAATCCCCTGAGTCAAGCGATCTATGACAATAGCCAGATCCACCACCACAAAGCCGGCTTCAAAGCCCCTTTCAACTTCTAATCTGTTGATGGCTATCAAGACATTATAGCCTACTCCTCCGGCTCCGATCATACTGCAGATTATAACCATAGCTAAAGCCATCATTGTCGTCTGATTTACCCCTGCCAAAATTGAAGGCACAGACAGCGGCAGCAAAATCTCCTTCATCATCTGCCAGCGATCAGCTCCAAATGCCTCTCCTACCTTCACCAGATTGGCTGAAACCTGCCTGATTCCTAAGGAGATTCATCGATAGCCATATAGGCTCTTGCATTAGTTGGCATCTTGCCAAAACTCTTCTATTTTAGCATTCCCCGTATTTTCTCCGCCTCCCTCTATATAATAACGGGCCAGCTTCTCATTATAGAGCCGGTTCCTTTATCTAATGAAGCATAAAGTAAATGTTCCCCTTTTGGGAGAAGCAATTTTTTATACCATAGATTGTTCTCTCTTACAACCATCTATTCATTAAAATATGTAATTTAAGACTAAATGCCAACCAAAAATTACTTTAATATTGTTTTTTTTTTTTTGTATTTTATAATTTTTTCATATTTAGCAAATAAAGGGGTGGTACAAATTGCTTGCCTTAGAATCAACTGAATTTAAAATACTTCATTATTCTACCAAAAAGGAAGTGATATATAATGGCAGTTCCTCAAAAAATACTTTTTACTATATGTTCAATAATATTTTTATTTAATCTTTCTATTATCGCCTGCTTACACAATAGCAGCAAATTCTGATACATCTGTTACCCGTGTGATCTCTATTATCTGGAATGTAAACGGACTTCCTTATTCTATCCAAACTATAAGTTGGGTCAGCATAGATGGAGTTGCCTTTGATGATAAGCTAAGATTAGATAAATTTTCTGTATCAGGAGCAATTGTTAATGCTGGAAGTTATTTTTTTAGAATGAATCAAACTCACACAAATAGTGACTTATACTCAGGAAATACAAAAGTTATAACTTACCCCCAAACCAGTTTAACTTATTTCCCAATTTTAATATCTTCTAACTGGCAAAGCTGGGACAACTATGGTGAAAAAAATAATTGTAATAAGTGGTTTAATTCCAATTATCAATGCAAAACTGTCGTAAATTCATGGTGGCATTCATCCGAGACTTTTCCTTCTAATTCATACCCTACTTATACACATATTTTCTATAATCCTCAATCAGGCTGGGTAAACAATTAAGAAAGGAGAGCATTAATATAAAATGAAAGCAAACCGAACCATATTGATAACCATCCTTATCTTGGCAGCTATAATAACCTTTCCCCTGGTATCTGGTAAACTTGCAGCCGTATCTGACTTCTTCCAGTTAGGAAAAAAAATAGCATATGAAAAAAACAAAAAAGAAAATGAACAGATTATCCTCCTGGTAAATGGTGATCCGATTACCCGTAAAGATTTTAATATCCAGAAAATACTGCTGGAAGCTGGTGGACAAAAAGCAACTGACGAAGACATAATAAATAAACTTATTGAAATACAGGTACTCTATCAGGAAGCAGAAAAGCGTAATCTAGTTCCTGAACTTAAAGAAGCAGAAAAATTTGCCCACCAGCAAAAACAGATGCTAACTGCCGACCCCAAACCTGAAAATGCTGACCTTATACTGGAATATATAAAAGGTCAGGGCCTTACTGTAGATGAATTTTTCGAGCAAAATATCAAAGGTTATCAAAAAGGTTTGGCTCTTGCCAACCTGCGTCAGGCAGTGGAAAAAGAACAGGAAAAGAAAAGCGGAGAGCAGATAGATGCAGCAGCCCGAGAACAGAACTGGAATGATTTTAAACAGAAACTCATCCAGCAGGCGAAAGTCGAATATATAGATTAATCCATTTTCCCGTTAAATAAAGGCGGGGTAAAACCTGCCTTTTCCTTTATACCGTGATTTTGCCACCTTTTAGTAATACCCTGAGTTAAACGTAAATGTTCCTCCCTTGGGGAGGAGCAATTTTTTTATATCATAAATTGTCCTCTTTTTCAGCCATTTATTCCTTTAAACATGCAATTTAAGACCAAATGCTACCCTAAAATTACCTTAAGCTTGTTTTTTCCTTTTTTGTATTTTATAATTTTTCTAAATCTAGCAAATAAAGTATGGACAAGTTGCTCGTCCTGAAAAGCAACTCTCCTTTTAACACTGCTTTTACTTCCAGAAATATTAATGCTCCCGGCCAGTGGTATACATTAACCCCTTATTGGAATAATGAGTATATTGCCAAAACCCCTATTATGGGACAAATGGGTGGATCATATATCGAAATAAAGCGCGGCACTTCTAATCCTTGGAATTTAGAAGTCAGAATACAAGATTACGGTTTACAAGACTGGAGTTTTGGAGGTTAAAATAAACTGATGAAAAAAGAGACTTCTTTCTGGCTGATAACAATAGCTGTAGCTATCCTTATATTATCTGTATATATCATTTATAAATCCACTACTGATAATGAACAGATAATTTTCACCGGCCAGGGGCATGAATGGAAGGCCAAAATAGTAATAACTATAAAAGGGAATGAAGTATCAGAATTTATGGAAAT
>NZ_FQWY01000072.1 GCF_900129805.1 Thermosyntropha lipolytica DSM 11003 | reverse complement strand
GTATTCTGGTATTCAGATCCGCTTTACATGGCAATACTCTTTATTTTGCAGGCTTGATCCCCATGTCCGCATAAAAAGCCTTCCTTAAATCCACCCGTCTATACCACCCGGCAAATATTATTATCCATTTAAAAATTTTACCACTCGTAATACTTTTGCAATTTAGAACCGTCCCCAAATTAAAAAGTGTTACGATTCGAAGATTGTCTAGAAGCCAAGCTTAAGAATTATTTTTTATTGCGCAGAGCTTTAAGTTTGACCAGATCAGATTCCACTCCTTCATAAGGAGTCTCCAGAATAAAAGGGAGGTTTTTAAAAAAATCATCCTGCAAAAGCAGGGAAAATCCCGCTTCACCGATAAACCCTTCCCCGATATGGGCATGGCGGTCTCTTTTTTCGCCCAGGCCTTTCAGGCTATCATTGGCATGTACCAGTTTTACTTTTTCCCGGCCTAGAACAGCATCGATCTCATCTAAAATGTTTTTTATCCCCTGCTCACTGCTGCAGTCATAACCTGCGGCATAAGTATGGCAGGTATCATAACAGACGCCTAACTTATCTCCCATTTTCACACCGTCTATAATCTGTTTCAACTCGGCAAAATTCTTGCCTATTTCCGTTCCCTGTCCGGCCATGGTTTCCAGGAGAATCATGGTATTTCCTTCATAATTGTTTAAAACCTGATCCAGAAGCCTGGCTACCCTTTCCATGCCTTCTTCCAGAGTAGATCCGGTATAGGCCCCCGGATGTAAAACCAGGTAGTCGGCTCCTATCACATCACACTTAAGCAGGTCTTCTTCAATAACCTGCCTGGCAAAAGCATAGAGATCTTCCTTTACCGAAGCCGGATTACATATGTAAGGAATATGTACCACCACCGGGCTTATGCTATTTTCCTTCAGTTTATTTTTAAAATAAACAACTTCTTCTTCAGTAAAAACACGAGCTCCTCTCCCTCTTGGATTGCGCACAAAAATCTGCAAGGCTTCTACTCCTTTTAAAACGGCATCATCAGCCGTTGCTTTCAGTCCTTTGCTAACCGGGAGATGAGCTCCAATAAGCGGCATAGGCACCATTTTATAATATCCACTCCTCTATACTTTGGAAAAACTTTAAATATTTATATCACTATAAGGTTTTTATTTATTATCCCACAAACTGTAATATAAAGCGACATGTTTATGAAACCACCGCTTTCCCCAAAATCTTACCTCAGTATCTTTTTAATCTGGGCAGGTTTCATTTATGATTTTACATCTAAATTCAGGTACTTAAAAATTCTACCAGCCTTCTCGCCCGTACTTCTGCGCTATGATATTTATAAACATATTCCTGCCCTGCTTTTGCTATTTTACTTCTTTCTTCCGGGCAGGAAAGGTAATAATCTACTTTTTCTACCAGTTCTTCACTATTATTGGCCCAATCCAGGTGAACTCCCCGTTTAAACAGATGTTCATGGGCTTTGGTATATTGCGTAAGATAAAAACTGCCGCATCCTAAAACTTCATAGGTACGCATGCTGGTTTGCGTTAGGGAAGTATCACAAAGGTGCATACCTAAAATTATCCTGGCTGAGGCATAAGCTTCCGGAAGCTTATCATACGGTAGAAGTCCTTTATAAAATTCAGGAGGTATGGTAAAAGGCTTATCACTATCTCTCCACCAGTGTCCCCATACTTTAAGGTTATAACCTTTTTCTAGCAAAGGCTGAAGCATGAAACGGGATACCCAGGTTCTTATCTCATAATTGCTCCCCACAAACATAATATCACACCTATATTCCGGATTAGATTCTACCATACGGTGAAAGTCGGGATTACAGCAAAAAAGCATTAAAGCAGCCTTTTTGCCCATTTTTTGATATTCAGGTATAAGCTCACAGGTGGTGGTACAAACAAATTCTGCATCCAGGCTTCTTAAAAGAGATATTTCTTTAAACCATAAAGGATCTTCCGTAGCCCAGTAAATTAACGGCACATTAAAAAACCTCACATTTTCACTAATTGCTTCCCAATTAACATTAGGTGGGTCTCCATCGGCAAAAATAAAATCCGGACTTATTTCTTCTATTTTTTGCCGCAATACTTTTGCCTGTTCATCCCAGGGATACATCCATAAAGGCAATATATAAGGTTCTTCTCCTATTTGGGCTAAACCAGCCGCTATGCCATAAGTTATATAAGGGGGATTATTAACAAATAATATCTTCACCATCTTATCTCCCGACGATTTATATCTAATACAATATATTTTAAATTTTATTTAGTTGATAATACCCATCATTCTGAAAAGTAAACAAACCGCCAGCCACTAAATTTAAAGAGCATCCGTAAAGAACTATCTTTTTTTTAGAAAAAAATTGCACCTTTCTGTTGGCACCAGCTTAAAAACTTATAGCTTACAGAAAGGTGCAGGGGGCAGGTATTAGCCTAAAAATCCGCTGTTTTTTAGGACTTCTACTGCTTTTTCATGATCTTCTTTGGCTACCAGGATTACAGGGCCTGTACAGCCCATTCCGCTTGAGGCATATATCTTATTCTTCCACAAGGCCTTTACCGCATCTTCCATTTCTAATATGTCAATTCCGCTTATCTGGCTTTCTACTACTTTTTCCGGCGGCTTCTCTACTTCTTCTTCTTTTTCTTTGGCTTCTTTGGCTACCTCTACTATCCAGCCGGCTCTCTCTGCTTTTTCTATCTCTTCTTCTTTTATCTTTAAGAATTTTCCTCTTACCATGGAGGCACAGTATTCTATCGCATTAGCTATTACCGGCGTCCCGGATGCTCTTGACAGTATATGGATTAATCTGTCAAATCCTTTCCCTACTCCCGGTCCGTATCCATAGCCTAAGGTCTCATAGCTTCCTCCGCTGTTATACGCACTG
>NZ_FQWY01000074.1 GCF_900129805.1 Thermosyntropha lipolytica DSM 11003 | reverse complement strand
CCAGTGTTATCCCCCACTTATGGGTAGGTTGCTCACGCGTTACTCACCCGTCCGCCACTAGGTATTTAAGATTCCTCCCGAAAGATTCCTCTTAAATACCCCGTCCGACTTGCATGTGTTAGGCACGCCGCCAGCGTTCGTCCTGAGCCAGGATCAAACTCTCCTTCAAATCCTTATTCCTTATCTATCCTAGCTTCCCTAGCTTCTCAAGGCTTTCTATCCTCAAATTGCTCCCGCACGCTTGCCTTGCTGTTCAGTTTTATCAAGATCCCGCGACCCGCTCCCCGCGTCGCGCAAGAATTATATTATCACCCTCCCCCTACTCCTGTCAACTATTTTTTTAGGTTTTTTTATTTTCCTTGTTATTATCTCCGATAAAGCCCGAAAATACCCATATCATAAGCACAAATCATTTTATAAAAAGACTCTCTCCTGGTTTAAATCCCATCAGTGATTTTTTGTCTTTAAATTTGCAAGCTGCTATGTATATAATAATTGTTGTCTAATAAAGGTCATTTCAGAAATGAGGGATAGCTTATGCCAAAAAACTTACGCAACATCGCTATAGTTGCTCATGTTGATCATGGTAAAACTACTCTGGTTGACCAGCTGCTTAAACAATGTGGTTTTTTTCGCAATAATCAGGTCGTGCCGGAAAGGATTCTCGATAATAATGATCTGGAAAAAGAGCGCGGAATAACTATTATGTCCAAAAACACCAGCATTTTTTATGGTGATACCAAGATTAATATAGTCGATACTCCCGGCCATGCTGATTTTGGCGGTGAAGTAGAAAGAATTGTTAAAATGGTTGATGGGGTTTTATTGCTGGTAGACGCTTATGAGGGACCCATGCCGCAAACTCGTTTTGTTTTGAAGAAAGCTCTGCAGGCTGGCCTTAAACCTCTGGTGGTGATAAACAAAATAGATCGGCCTGATGCGCGGCCTCGGGAAGTAGTAGATGAAGTGCTCGAACTTTTTATTGATCTGGAAGCTGATGATAAACAGCTTGATTTCCCTGTAATATACGCTTCAGCTAAGGCAGGTTACGCTAAATCATCACTAGATGATCCTGCCGTTGATATGAAGCCTTTGCTGGACGCGATATTGAAATACATTCCAGCTCCCGAAGGTAATCCTGATCAGCCATTGCAGATGGTAATTTCATCAATTGATTATGATCCTTATGTAGGCCGCATAGGCATAGGTAAAATTTGCCAGGGACAGATTCACAAAGGTCAGGAAGTAGTAATATGCAACCCGCAAGGAAAAGCAGAAAAAGTCAGAGTAAATACCTTATATGTTTTTGAAGGATTAAAACGAACCGAACTGGAAGCTGCTTTTGCCGGGGAAATCGTAGCGGTATCAGGTTTAGAAGGTATCAATATAGGTGACACTTTGTGTTCCCCGGAAAATATCGCACCGGTAGACTTTGTAGACATTGAAGAACCTACCATAGCGATGAATTTTGTAGTAAATGACAGTCCTTTTGCCGGCCGGGAAGGGACATATGTAACCAGCAGACATCTAAAAGAAAGGCTTATGAAAGAGCTTCTTTCCAATGTATCATTAAGAGTAGAAGAACTTTCACCTGATACCTTTAAAGTTTCAGGGCGAGGGGAACTCCATCTTTCTATCCTTATAGAAACTATGCGGCGCGAAGGTTATGAATTTACCGTAACCCGTCCCGAAGTAATCATGAAAGAAGAAAACGGGGTATTAAAAGAACCGATAGAAAAGTTATTTATTGAAGTACCTGAAGAATATGTAGGTACGGTAATTGAAAGCTGCGGAAGGCGTAAAGGCGAGCTGGTTAATATGACTAATAAAACCGGCAATATTGTAAAGTTAGAATTTTTAATCCCTTCGCGCGGTCTTATAGGTTACAGGTCAGAATTCCTAACCGAAACTAGAGGTAATGGTATAATGAACCATGTTTTCGAAACTTATGCCCCCTTTAAAGGAGAAATACCTTCTCGCACCCGGGGAGCACTGGTCGCTTCCGAAACGGGAACAGCTGTTGCTTACGGCCTTTATAATGCCCAAGAAAGAGGAGACCTCTTTATATCTCCTGGTACTGAAGTATACGAAGGCATGATCGTGGGGGAAAATTCAAGATCAGGAGACATAACGGTAAATGTATGCAAGAAAAAACATCTTACTAACACCAGGGCTTCGGGTTCTGATGATGCATTAAGACTGGTGCCTCCGGTGGAAATGTCGCTGGAAAAGTGTCTGGAATTTATAAATGATGATGAACTCCTGGAAGTTACCCCCAAATCACTCCGGCTTAGAAAAACTATATTAGACAAAACTACCCGGGAAAGAAAACAAAAACAGAAAAACAAGGCTTCCTAAAGCTATTTGGGCCAGCCGGCAACAAGAGTAAAGGCTGGCTTTTTTCGTCCAGATAAAATAAAAGAGGTTAATCCCTTCCGCAAGATTAACCTCTTTTTTTCATAATATCAATTTATTATTTCAGGCTGTACAAATACAGCTTTTGTATGCATATGGTGGGCGATGCAGGGCTCGAACCTACGACCCCCTGCTTGTAAGGCAGGTGCTCTCCCAGCTGAGCTAATCGCCCCAATTGGTGACCCCTAGGGGATTCGAACCCCTGTTACCGGCGTGAAAGGCCGGTGTCTTAACCACTTGACCAAGGGGCC
>NZ_FQWY01000077.1 GCF_900129805.1 Thermosyntropha lipolytica DSM 11003 | reverse complement strand
GAGCCAAAAGTGAGCAAGGTGGCTCACTTTTAAACTAGCATTAGTGGCTCAATTTTTTATCAGCACAGTGGTCCACTTTTTGCTTGACATTCGCATTGCCATTAGTATGCTTTAACCCAGGTAGCTTAATATAAGCTTATAATGACCGCAGAATTAATCTATTATATATAACAGTAATTTTATGTAATTTTCAAAGAGCTTTAGATTCAGACAGATTTTTTACATTAATAAGGGACCAGGGCGAATTGATGTCTTGAGTTATAAAAAGATAATCATATTTAATTTAAATTTACAAAACGAATAATAATTTTGGGAGGGCTGTTTTTCATGTTAAATAAATATATTTATTTTAAAAAAATTATATCTTTAACATTATGTCTTTGTTTAATATTTACATTGTATTCAACCGCATATGCTGCTGATTATATTGAACAAAGCAACCAGATAATAATTAATGGATACACTTACAAAATTGTAGTTGATGATGATACAAAAAGACAAGTTAAAGCACCTGATGGTACAATAGCAACTTACTTTAAGGAAAATAATGTTATTGAAATCTTTGCAGAAGATAGTACCATAACTATAGATTTAAATGATGATTTTATTAAACAGCAAGAAACAATTGAGCTACAAAGTAATATATTTTGGGAAAATCAAGGAATTTATAACTGGAAATACAGATATATAAAATATGTTGATCAAAGGTGGCAACTTCGCATCGCTTACGGATTAGGTTTCCAGAGTTATATGACAAATGAAAATACCAATAATCGCCCTTATCTTTTTGAATTTAAAAACTGCGTTGACACTATTAAGAGTTGCGAACAAAACATTGCTGCTGCTGGTTTTGGAGCATTGTTAAGTCTTTTTGGCGGACCTTTAATAGCCGCATTAACTGCTGCTGGTGCAAGTGGTGTTATTATAGCTAATGCTAATCAATTAAATAACGCAATTGATGACGCAAATACTATATTTTGGTATTTGCATAATAATCATCTATAACCATGTTGTTTTTTCATAAGGAGGTTTCATTATGACTGAATTTGCAGTAATTGTTACAACAATAGTGGCACTATTATTCTTTTTTCTTAGTTATGCTTTTTTCACAAATAAATATCATAACATTATAATGAGGGGCTCTGTGTGGGGTTTTGATTTAGAGAAAATAAATAATAATAAAATAGATAAATTTAAATTCCACTTAGGTATATTTTGTCTAATTTATGGCATAATCTTTTTATCTATTGCTGCTAGTCATTATATTAATTATAATTTTATATTGTGGTTATTTATAATATTAGGTTTTTTTATACTAGTTGATATTTTATTTCGTAAAAAGTATAAAAAATAAATGTGATTCCACTGCTGAAACATAGTGTTTCAGCAGTGGAATCAACCATTAAATAAAAATGCTGATATAGAGGAAAAAATAATTGATATTTATGAGAAATCTAATAAGCGAGCTGGCTATAGAACAATCTGTCAAATATTAAAATTTAAATACAATTTAACCGTTAACCATAAAAAGGTATTGCGTATAATGCAAGAAAATAACATACAGTCTATAGTAAGAAAAAAATATAAAAAACCCAAAGAAAATGCTATTATTAAAGAAAACTTATTGAACAGAAACTTTAAGGCTTCTAAGCCAGGTGAAAAATTTGTAACAGACATTACTTATATTCCAACCCAAAGAAAAATGACTTATTTATGTACAGTAATTGATCTATTCAATAATGAACCAGTAGCATGGAATATAAGTGATTCACAAGATAAGAATCTAAGTCTGGACGCTATTAAAGCTCTATCTAAGAAGTATAATTTAGAAGGTAGTATAATTCATAGTGATCAAGGTATACATTTTACGAATAAGGATTATGTGGACTTACTAAAAGAGTTAAAAGTTAAACAAAGCATGTCAAGAAAAGGTAACTGTTGGGATAACGCTATTGCTGAAAGTTTCTTTAGCCATTATAAAAGTGAAGCAATCTATATTATGAACTCAAGTTTCGCACCCAGAAAACCCTGTTCAAACAGCAATAAATCGGGAGGTAACTGAGCAAAAAAATTGTTATTGACAATAAAAAACGCATCCTTGTTTGGTAAAATGGTATTAAGGAAGAAACCAAAACAATCCAAACGGAAAGGATGCGTAATTAAATGATACAACAAATTAATCCGTCTGAAAAGGT
>NZ_FQWY01000079.1 GCF_900129805.1 Thermosyntropha lipolytica DSM 11003 | reverse complement strand
TGTTACTTTTTTAGGAATTTATTGCTCTATTTCCTTTATATATTATAAATAAAATAAAAACGGCTGCCAACAATGACTTTGTCGACAGCCTGTAACCGGGAGTTTTTCCCGGTTATTCAACATCTAAACCTTAAACTGGCCTATGGTTTGGTTTAGATCTAACGCTATCCTGCTCAAGTTTTGAGCAGTTGCAGCTACTTCTTCACTTGATGCAGTAAGCTCCTCACTGGAAGCCGCAACTTCTTCAGTAGCTGCTGAGTTTTCTTCAGTTACTGCACTTACAGCTGCCACTTTTTCCATAACTATATCTTTAAATTTCACTATTTCATTCATTGCATTATGAGTGGTTTTCATAAGAGGTGCTATGTTTTCTACCGAATTCATTATATCCCCAAACGATTTTACCGTATTTCCAACTACTTCTGCCTGGTTAGCAATTGATTTCTCCATCTCTTTTGAAGTACTTATAACCTCTTCGGTATCTTTAATTATAGAAGAAACTAGCTGGCTGATTTTTTCCGTTGATTTGCTTGATTCTTCCGCCAGTTTCCTCACTTCTTCAGCCACCACTGCAAACCCTTTTCCATGTTCTCCAGCTCTGGCTGCTTCTATGGCTGCATTAAGAGCCAGCAGATTAGTCTGTTCAGATATGGATAAAATAATTTCCGTAATCCCACTTATCTCCTGTACAGAAGAGGTCAAATTTTCCACCTTTGCTGCCACCAGGGCAAAATCCTGTTTTATATCCTGGATAGATTTAAGGAGGGTATTCATTTCCTGTTCGCCCTTACTTGCTTTTTTCTCCGCTTTTTCAGCTTCTTTATTTACCTTTTCCAGCTCTCCATACACATTTTCAATATTGTTAGTCAATTCTGCCAGTAATTTTACAATATTCTGTAAATCCCCGGCCTGATTAGCCGCACCCTGGGCTACCTGCTGTATGGTAGTAGCCAATTCCTGGGAAGAGGCTGACATCTCTTCTGAAATCGCCGCCAGAGACTCAGAACTTGCATTTATTTCATCAGATTTTGACCTTATGTTATTTATCATACTTCGTAAAAAAGATGTCATTTCATCAACTGCCCGGGCGATTTTGCCAATTTCATCTGTTCTGCTGACAAGGATTTCCTCTACCTTAATACCCAAATCTCCTCGGGCAATAAATTCGACATTTTCTTTAAGCTTATCAATACTTTTAACTATCCCGCTCGCCGAGTTATATAATACCAGGGCTATAAGCATAAAAATAATCAACCCGGTTATGCCAAAAGTCATGATATTCTTTTTAATGACTCCTTCCACCCCGGCCATAGAAAATCCTATATTAACAGCCCCCATATGTTCGCCATTTACTACCAGGGGCAAAAGCACATTATATACCTTTATTTTTAGTCCTTCATCAAAATAAATTTCTGCATAAGGCTTTCCTTCAACTGCTGCGGTTATACTTCCCTCATCTTCAAGTTTAGTGCCTATCTCTTTTTCATCACTGCTGGCTACTGCTATACCGTCTTTATCTATAACCAAGGCATAAACTATATTTTGGTTCAAAGCAATCTCTTCTACAATAGTCTGATAGCTGAACTTATCCGTAATTTTTTGCACCGCATCTGCATTTATGCCTATCTGTACAAAATTACCGCCGTCTGCCCTTACATAACCATATTTTTTATACTCTCCTGATACGGTATCCTCTCTTATATCTTCAGTTAAAAAATTTTCTCCACTTACCATAAAATTATAGACCGGATGTCCTTCTTCTGCTTTCCAGCCTACATATTCATCTACAGTAGAACGGAACACAAGGGGACGGTTCTTTTGTGCTTTCTTACATTTATACCGTCCCCTGCACTTTTTAATTCAATTTTTTCTTTAACTCCTCTATCCTCTCTACCGAAAGCCCGGTAATCTCTGCTATTATTTGTATGTCTAATCCTTTTTGCAAAGCATTTAATGCCGCTTCTTCTTTCCCTTTTTCTATACCTTTGGCTATACCTTTTTCTATACCTTTGGCTATACCTTTTTCCATCCCTTCTCTCCTCAATCTCTCCGCTAAGGTCATTATATCTTCCCTCCTCTCAAGCCTTAATTCTCTTGCGTATTCCATCAGTTCCTCCAGATCTATATCTATTTTATTAAATACATATATAGT
>NZ_FQWY01000093.1 GCF_900129805.1 Thermosyntropha lipolytica DSM 11003 | reverse complement strand
AAGAAAATGCGGGCGCAAAATCAATGGGTGAGAACGGAAAATATTATTGAACTGGCTCATCCGAAATTCCGTGATGATTTGATTAAAGCAGCTCATGAAGCAGGTATCTGGAGAAGGACGAATAAAATTGAATAATTAATTACCAGAGATTAATAAGACAAAGGTCGCCCTGGGAACAGGGACGACCTTTTTGTAATTTAGTTATCTTCATGATTCTGATAACCTTTTTCCTGGGCTAGCATATCCAGGTAGATAGTTTCCATGTTAGTTATAAACAGGTCTACTTTAGTTCCGGTTTGGCGTTCGTCATAAGTTTTGAGGTAGCCTTTACATTTTTCGCATACATATACCTGATAGGCATCGTCATTTTCCACATTCAGGTAGCGGATAGTATGGGGTTCGGTATTGCCGCAGTAAACGCATCTTAAATAAGCAGTTTCCCATTCCATGAAACAACGGTCACAAAACATGAAGCGATGTCCATCTTCAGCTCTAAGCCTGCTTATATTGGATTTAGCTCCACATACAGGACATATGCTGGGGAATTCCCAGCTATTATATTCTCGGGCTATTAATTCTTCCCGGTAAGGAGCAGCCAGAATACGCAAAAATGGTCTTAATGTGTGATCAAATATGAAAAGAAGGAGTTCAGATGAAACATTAAGATCTCTAGCCAGGTCGTTTAAAAATCCAGTTTCGTTAATTATAAGCTGGCTGGTGATGGTGTCTATATCTAAAGATGCCATATGATCTTCAATGTTTTTTACCGCCTTAGAAGTGTCAGGGCGCTCGGCTTTAAGGAAGGATAAAAATTTTAACAATAAATTTTTATATTCTTCCGCAGGGATATTTATTTTTTTTACCCTGACAAGAGGTTTTTTGTGTGCGGCAAGTGTTTTTACCAGATCTACCTTAGGAAAAGAGCAGGTTTTTTTTAGAAATATTTCTTGTTCATTTTGCCAACTTTCCAAGTTTTGGAAAAAAACTATATAACCTGGAGGAAGTTCAACCGGTGTTGTACGCTGCATCATTTATTATTGCCTCCTTGTTGGTAATTTTTTTTATTTTACTTGATAAAAAGGGGGAGTGTAAACTCCCCACTATTTTTTTGCTTAAACTATTTTTATTCTGCTTTCTTTTCGCCATAGGTTTCTTCATACCATATAGCATGGTGATGTTTGGCCCAGTCGGCTCTTACGGTGCCTTTCCACATACCCCAGAAGGATTCCCCGGAACCAGGATGGAAGGATCCCAGATAGCCATGCATACATACCATGAAGGTTGAAAGTACCATGGCTATATCATGAATAGGATATGCTATTCTTACTAATCCTGGTGCAAATAA
>NZ_FQWY01000086.1 GCF_900129805.1 Thermosyntropha lipolytica DSM 11003 | reverse complement strand
AAGAAAATGCGGGCGCAAAATCAATGGGTGAGAACGGAAAATATTATTGAACTGGCTCATCCGAAATTCCGTGATGATTTGATTAAAGCAGCTCAGAAGGCAGGTATTTGGAGAAGGACGAATAAGATTGATTAATTGGTTGTATATAAATGCAGGGAAGAAGATTGTCAGGAGATAGAACTGACAATCTTTTTTTTACCTATATTATTATAAATGTAATATCAACTGTAATATTTATTATAATTGTAATATTTATTAAATTATGATATTTTTTGTGTTTTAATTATACAAAGCAATAACAATTTATGATAAAATATCACTATATATAAGCTTTATATTTTAAAATCTGTCTAGGGGGGGAAGGAAATGTCGTACTGGGATGAATATAAGAGAAAGCTTAGGACAGCAGAAGAAGTTGCGAAAATGGTGAAGCCGGGAGAGGGAGTTAAATTAGGTTATTTTAACGGCAAACCGGTACAGCTGGTAAAGGCCTTGGCAGAAAGACATGAAGAGTTATATGATGTGCTGGTAGCAGGAGCAGTAACTGTACCACCGATTCCAGAAGTTGTGCAGTATCCTGAAAGCTTTACTTATCAAGACTGGCACTGGAGTGCCTTGACAAGGAGACTGGCTGAATATTTTCCGGCTGTAGTCTATGCTCCTTTGCTTTATCATGTTTCAACTATATTTGTTAGAGCAGGTGAGGTAAATAATCTTAAAGGCACAGATCATCACTGGCACCAGGTGGCTCCTATGGATGAGCGAGGATATTTTAATTTTGGTCCCAACTGCTCGGAAGCCCTGGAGTGCTTTTTAAATTCAAGGGTGCGAGTAGTAGAAGTCAATAAAAATATGCCGGTATGTTATGGAGGTATTAAAGAGGCAGTACATATATCTCAGGTAGATTATATAGTGGAGGCTCCTGATGATCAGGAGATATTTGCTGCTCCTGAACTTCCCAAGCCTACCGAGGCTGATGTGCAAATTGCCAAAAATCTTTTGGAGTATATCCATGATGGAGATTGTCTGCAACTGGGGATTGGAGCTATGCCCAATGCAGTGGGGCAGTTGATTGCGGATTCGGATTTAAAGGACATAGGAATTCATACGGAAATGTTTGTGGATGCTTTTATAGATATGATTGAAAAAGGTATTGCTAATGGCTTACGAAAAAATATTGACAAAGGGAAGGCAGTATATACTTTTGCTTTGGGAACCAAGAGATTATATGAATTTTTAGACCGTAACCCTGGTTTAGCTATATATAGTGTTGATTATACCAATGATCCCAGAACTATTGCTCTTAATGATAATTTTGTATCCATCAATCAGGCAGTACAGGTAGACTTGTTAACCCAGGTTAATGCCGAAAGTGACGGTTTTAAACAGATATCAGGCAATGGTGGAATGACTGATTTTGTTTTAGGAGCTCAGTGGTCCAAGGGAGGCAGGAGTTTTATATGTTTGCCTTCTACTTATACGGATAAGGATGGTAATCTGGTATCCAGGATTGTTCCGACATTTAAGCCGGGAACTTCAGTAACTATTACCAGACATATGGTAGATTATATTGTAACTGAATACGGAGTTAAGAAAATGCGGGCGCAAAATCAATGGGTGAGAACGGAAAATATTATTGAACTGGCTCATCCGAAATTCCGTGATGATTTGAT
>NZ_FQWY01000087.1 GCF_900129805.1 Thermosyntropha lipolytica DSM 11003 | reverse complement strand
GCGGAGGGGAAACACCCGTATCCATCCCGAACACGGAAGTTAAGCCCTCCAGCGCCGATGGTACTGCAGCTGAAGCTGTGGGAGAGTAGGTCGTTGCCAGGATTATTTTTTTTCTGCATTTCATTACGAATATAATATTCTTGTAATTTTTATCATATTCGTGATATATATATGTAATATTTATTATAAATGTAATATTTAAAAATTTATTTTATTTTTTTGTAATTTTTTCGTACATAAAAATATAATTTGTGATAAAATATTATCTGAAAGTATAAATTATTGATTAGATTATTTATACTGGGGGGAATAAAATGTCATACTGGGATGAGTATAAGGCTAAGCTTACTACCGCGGAGGAAGTTGCTGCTAAAGTTCAATCGGGGCAGACTATTAAGTTAGGCTATTTTAATGGTAAACCGGTAACCCTGATAAAGGCTTTGGCAGAAAGACATGCGGAATTACGAGATGTCTTGCTTATGTGCTGTGTTACCGTACCGCCTATTCCCGAAGTTATAAATTACCCGGAAAGTTTTCTTTATCAGGATTGGCACTGGAGTGCTGCTACTAGAGCTCTGCGCAATTATTATGATAATATTACCTATGCTCCTATGTTGTATCATACATGTGTTGACTGCATACAGAATGGTGAAGTTAACCAGGGACGAAAGGTAGACTGGTGCTGGCAGCAGGTAGGACCTATGGATGAAAACGGATTTTTTAATTTTGGGCCTAACTGTTCTGAATCCTTGACCAGTTTCTTGAATACCAAATACCGGTGTGTAGAAGTAAATAAAAATATGCCCCGTTGTCTGGGAGGGAGCCAGGAGGCTATACATATATCCCAGATTGATTTTATAGTGGAAGCTCCGGAAGATCAAAAATTAGCTGTTCTCCCAGAAGTACCGCCTCCTACTGAGGTAGAGAAGAAGATGGCGGAAAACTTGGTTCAGTATATACATGATGGGTGTTGTCTGCAATTAGGGATAGGAGGGCTTCCTAACGCCATAGGGAAGATTTTAAAAGATGCAGGAGTAAAAGATATAGGAATACATACCGAAATGTTTGTAGATGCCTTTATGGATATGATTGAGGCAGGGGTGGCTACAGGAGCTAAAAAGAAATTTGATAAGTTTAAAGCGGTTTATACTTTTGCCCTGGGGACGCAGAAGCTTTATGATTTTATGCATGAAAATGCAGCTTTGGCAACCTACAGTGTAGATTATGTAAATGACCCGCGGACTATAGCTATGCATGATAATTTTATATCTATAAATCAAGCTGTACAGGTAGATTTATTAACCCAGGTTAATGCAGAAAGTTCTGGTTTTAGGCAGATTTCAGGTAATGGGGGAATGACTGATTTTGTTTTAGGGGCTCAGTGGTCTAAAGGAGGTAAGAGTTTTATATGCCTTCCTTCTACCTATACAGATAAAGACGGCAATTTGGTATCGCGTATAGTACCTGCTTTTGAACCAGGGACTTCGGTAACTATTTCCCGGCATATGGTTGATTATATAGCTACGGAATACGGAGTTAAGAAAATGCGGGCGCAAAATCAATGGGTGAGAACGGAAAATATTATTGAACTGGCTCATCCGAAATTCCGTGATGATTTGATTAAAGCAGCTCA
>NZ_FQWY01000088.1 GCF_900129805.1 Thermosyntropha lipolytica DSM 11003 | reverse complement strand
TTGCTCTATTTCCTTTATATATTATAAATAAAATAAAAACGGCTGCCAACAACGACTTTGTCGACAGCCTGACTGAGGGATTCCCCTGAGGTTTTTCTGTTTTTTTAGATGTTTTTAAGCAGAACCAGCAAGCCTTCACTGATAGGCTTTAGCATATAGCCGTCTACGCCTACTGCAGTAGCTTTTTGTACCGTTTCGCGGTCGGCAATGCTGGTGAAGATTACTACCTTGGTTTTAAGCTGTCGACTGCGGATTTCTTTTAAAACTTCTATACCGTCCATGCCCGGCATTACTATATCCAGAAGTATTATTTCCGGAGCGGGATGAGAAGAAAGGTAATCTAGGCATTCTTCTCCACTGCTTAGGGCAGCTACTACATCAAAACCTGCTTTGGTTAGTACATCCTGAGCAGTGCGGCGCAGGAGAGAGCTGTCATCTACTATGAGTATGGTGCGGGCTTTAGTTTCCTGCAGGGATAGAGAAAGCCTGAGGTTAATATCCTTATCTTTTATCTGGAAAAGGAAAGAAACCAGAGGATAGGCCATTTGCATATAGATAGATGACCCGCTTATTAGCGTGGGCGGGGTTAAGTCTATTTTTTTCTGGATTTCGTACATGCGCGTAGCGGCTCCTCCGGCAGCAACATTGAGAAATTCTTTGAGGGCACTTAAAGAGATTTCATCAAGCTGGGATAAGCTCATACCTCCCATCATAGCACTGGCGGTTTTAAGGGCGGTAGCTTCGGTAAAACTTAATACTGCATGTCCGTATACATCACCGGTAATCCCCAGCATGATATGTAAAGAAGCATCAGAGGGCATGTGTGATAACTGTTCGGTTTTTACCAGCTGGCATTCAGCATTGAGAAGCATGGAGGCAGTGTAAATCAGTGATTGCGCAAAAAAATCAAAAAACTGCATGTTATCTTCCTTTCAGTAATGGAATTTTTTCCATAATAAATAAACTGTTTGGAATGTGTCAAGTAATAAATAAAATAGACATAAAGGATGCCTGAGTAGCTTTAGGATATTGATAATTTGAATAATATTTAGCTTTTATACCTGTTATCGGCTCCCTTATATACTTTGCCTCGGGATAAACTTTTCTTATATGCACATATGGACTATAATCATCATAATTAGGTCTATATAAATATGAATTATAATATAATAAATCTTATCACCTGAAGTTACTACCCAATAAGACTTATCACTAACTTACTTTTTTATTATCCTTAATTCGGTAGTTTCTCCTGACTTTATCAGTTAACCCCTTAAAAAAACCTGCTCATATCTTAAAAAGCCAAAAATGACAGAAAATCAGTAGCTAGGGAAAAATTTTAATGGTAAAATATAACTGTAAACAATTGGCCCCTGATCTGCTCCGATACCTAAAAATAGGGCGTTATAAGACTTTAAGAAGGGATAGAGCTTCATGTTCTATCCTGAAGGCGGGTCTCCCCCGCAAAACGGGATTTAAGCCCTTGCCAGATGGGGCTTACAGAAGACAGGTTACAAAACCTGATCCCCGTCAGGGGACGGCAGTTATTGAAAAGTTTTTTACCTAATAGATACCTGATATACAGGAAGGAGCCCTTT
>NZ_FQWY01000091.1 GCF_900129805.1 Thermosyntropha lipolytica DSM 11003 | reverse complement strand
TCAGACATTTGTATTTAGTGGAAGGGATGTCTCAAAGATCTATCGCCAAACAGCTAGGAATATCACGCAATACAGTAAGGCGTTACTGCAAGGGAGAGCAAGTTCCCTGGGAGCGTAAGCCCGTAAAAAGAGCACCCAGCGTTATAACTCCCGAGGTTATTGACTTTATTAAATCATGTTTACAGGAGGATGCCCAAACTCCTAATAAACGGCAAAAGCATACCGCCCAGCGAATTTATGAGCGCTTATGTGAAGAAAAAGGCTTCACTGGTGGATGCTCTACTATTCGTAATGCCGTTAAGGAGCTAAGAGACAAAATACCTAAGGTTTATGTACCCCCGGCTTTTGAACCCGGAGAAGCCATCCAGGTAGATTGGGGACAGGCTACCATTATACTTAATGGAGTAAAAACCGAAGTCCATCTGTTTTGTATGCGACTTTGCCACAGCATAGCCCCATTTGTAATAGCTTATCCCTCCGAACGGGAGGAAACTTTTTTAGAAGCTCATGTCAAAGGATTTGAATTTTTTGGTGGAGTGAGCCGTGATCTGATCTATGACAACTTAAAAACCGCCGTAAAAGAAGGCTGGGGCAAAACAGCCCGGGAACAGGATAAATTCGCCGCCTTTCGAGCTCATTATGCTTACCGGCCAGTATTTTGCAATCCAGGTGAAGGTCATGAAAAAGGACTGGTAGAAAACCTGGTTGGTTACGCACGCCGCAACTTTTTAGTGCCAGTACCCAGGGTATCCAGCTTTGAAGAACTTAATCAATTACTGCAGCAACGCTGCCTAAAATACATAGAACACCATAAAGTTCAGGGTCGGGATATGAGTGTAAAAGAAGCTTTTGCCCTGGAACAAAAAGCTCTTCTGCCCCTTCCCCTCAAACCTTATGAAAGCTGTAAAAGTGCCGAAGTAAGAGTAGATTACTTTTCTACGGTACGTTTCGAAACCAACAGCTATTCAGTACCGGTAAAATGGGCAGGCAAGCAGGTAACCGTTAAAGCCAGTGGACTTAAGATTAATATTTACTACCGGGGAGAAAAGATTGCCAGTCACCCCCGCTGCTATAAAAAATACCAGACCATTTACCAACTAGAGCATTATATACCTCTGATAGAACAAAGACCCCGGTCAGTATTTCATGCTAAACCAGTCAAAGAGGCCCAATTACCAGAACAGATATTTACTTATGCTAAAAAGCTAAAAAACCCTGACAAAGCTATGGTTAGGCTGCTACGCCTAATAGTTGATCAGGGATTATAGCCTGTGCTAAGAGCCCTTAAAACAGCCCAGGAAAAACAGAAATACTCCCTTGATATCATAGAATTTAACCTGGCCAGGGAAAATCAGGCAATACCTCTGGCAGACAAAGGCCC
>NZ_FQWY01000092.1 GCF_900129805.1 Thermosyntropha lipolytica DSM 11003 | reverse complement strand
GCTATAGGCTTGTCAAACTGGATTCTTTCTTTGGCATAGTTTAAGGCAAATTCATAAGCCCCCTGGGCTATCCCTACCGCCTGGGCTGCTATCCCATTGCGTCCCCCATCTAATATCATCATGGCAATCTTAAATCCATCACCTTCTCTGCCTAATAAGTTCTCTTTTGGTATCCGGCAGTTTTCGAATATGAGCTCATAGGTAGCTGAGGAACGAATGCCCAGCTTCTTTTCTTTTTTGCCAAAGCTAAAACCAGGGGTTCCTTTTTCCACTATGAAGGCACTTATGCTCTTATGCTTCAGTTCTCTAGGACCGGTGCGCGCAATTACTACATAGATGTCGGCATAATAGGCATTGGTTATGAATACTTTGGTTCCATTAAGGACATATTCATCTCCATCTAAAACCGCGGTGGTTCGCGTAGCTCCAGCATCGCTTCCCGCTCCCGGTTCGGTAATGGCAAAGGCTCCCAGTTTTTTGCCTTCCGCCAGGGGTACCAGATATTTCATCTTCTGTTCTTCGGTCCCGAATTTCCAGATAGGCCACGAACATAAGGAAACATGGGCTGATAGGGTTACCCCGGTTGAGGCGCAAACCCGTGAAAGCTCTTCTACGGCAATGACATAGGCTAAAAAGTCTGACCCTACCCCCCCGTATTTTTCTTCCCAGGGCAGGCCGCACATCCCCAGCTCTCCCATCTTGTAAAATAGCTCCATATCAAATCTTTCTTCTTCATCCCGCTCAGCCGCTGTAGGTGCTACTTCTTTTTCGGCAAAATCGCGAAAGGTTTTTCTAAACATCTCATGTTCTTCGCTCAGTTTGAAATTCACCTTTACCCCTCCCCATTTTATTTAGCGTTCGACAATCATGGCTACTCCCTGTCCGCCTCCTATGCAAAGTGTAGCCAAGCCTCTCTTGGCATCACGCCTTTTCATTTCATAAAGCAGGGTTACCAGTATCCTGGTGCCGGAAGCCCCTATGGGATGGCCTAAAGCAATTGCTCCTCCATTGACATTAACTTTTTCCATACATTTATCAAAACCTAATTCCCGGGCTACAGCAATCGACTGGGCAGCAAAAGCTTCATTGGCTTCGATGAGGTCTATATCATCTAAGGTAAGACCTGCTTTTTCCAAAGCTTTGCGGGTAGCAGGTACGGGACCTATGCCCATGATTTTGGGATCTACCCCACCTGAGGCATAGCTTACGATTCTGGCCAGCGGTTTTATCCCTAATTCCTGAGCCTTCTCTGCACTCATGACGATTACCGCTGCTGCTCCATCATTGATCCCGGATGCGTTGCCGGCCGTAACGGTACCGTCTTTTTTGAAAGCCGGCTTGAGTTCGGCCATTTTTTCCCGGGTAGTAAGCCGGGGATGTTCATCAGTATCAAATACTACATCTCCTTTTTTGCCTTTGATTACTACCGG
>NZ_FQWY01000094.1 GCF_900129805.1 Thermosyntropha lipolytica DSM 11003 | reverse complement strand
TTTATTCCCTCCGGCAGGATGTAGGAGAGAAAGCTCCCTGCTATGCGGGGATTTTCCAAATATTTTTTGAAAAACCGGTCATGGATGTTTATTTCTCCCATAAAAGGGCTCCTTCCTGTATATCAACTATCCAGCAGGTAAAAAATTTTTCAATAACTGCCGTCCCCTTACGGGGATTAGGTTTTGTAACTATGTCAGCACTGTCGCGATGAATATTACTCTTATTGCGACTTTCCGTCCCCTGACGGGGATTAGGTTTTGTAACCCTGTCTCCTGAAAAGCCCATCTGGCAAGGGTTTAAACCCTGTTTTGCGGGGGAGAATTCTTGCAGGAACCAAATATGAACCCTTCATCCCTGTTTAAAGGCTTCTATCCCCCTATTTTTCGGCAGCGGGGGAGATAATACCCGTCAATCTTCATAACTATATTTTATCATTAAAAAATTCCTGCTGCTATGAATTTTCAATATAGCCTGTCTCTTTCCTGATCATTCCCCCCTCTTTTCTTCTATCACTCTTACTCCTCCCATTCCCAGGGAGGTTTTTATGCCCAGGCCGGGAAACACAAGGGAACGGTTCCTTTGTGCTGTCTTACATTTATACCGTCCCCTGTACTTTTTAATTCAGTTTTTTCTTTAACTCCTCTATCCTCTCTACTGAAAGCCCGGTAATCTCTGCTATTATTTGTATGTCTAATCCTTTTTGCAAAGCATTCAATGCCGCTTTTTCTATACCTTTTTCTATCCCCTTCTCCATTCCTTCTCCCCGCAATCTCTCCGCTAAGGTCATTATATCTTCCCTCCTCTCAAGCCTTAATTCTCTCGCATATTCCATCAGCTCATCCAGGTCTATATCCATTTTGTTAAATACATAGATAGTCGTCGCAATAAATAAATACTCATAATCCCCGGGTATATTGTCCAGATAAAAAAGAAGTGTCTTTAAAAGCAATTTTGGATTTTTAAATCCCCGCGCCAGCAAAAGGCTTAAAAGAAATACTTTTAACCCCAAGTTTTCTACCTCTTCTATCTCTTCCAGTTCTCCCAGTTCATAGAAGATGTGTTTGAATAAAGGCAGGTATTTTTTTAGCTCTGGATATTCTTTTATGCCCCGGGTTATATCAGCCAGGCTCTTTACCGTCTCCCATCTTTTTTCCCCATGATAAAATATAACCGGAATTATCGGGGTTAATTCTTTTTTGTTCTCTTTGTTCAGCTCTCTTTCCCAGATGTTTACCATGTATTT
>NZ_FQWY01000095.1 GCF_900129805.1 Thermosyntropha lipolytica DSM 11003 | reverse complement strand
CCCTCCGGCAGGATGTAGGAGAGAAAACTCCCTGCTATGCGGGGATTTTCCAGGTATTTTTTGAAAAACCGGTCATGGATGTTTATTTCTCCCATTAAAAGGCTCCTTTCCGGAAAAGTTGTTTGACAAAAGGGGTGGGTTATATGTATCATCAATGTTTCAGTAATAAATACCCTGATACCAGTCCTAATACTATTCCAATCACTACTGGCAGCAGTATGTTTCTTAAGAAATATTCGCAACTATTTTCTTTTTTATATAATTTCTCAGAGATATTAATAAATTTTGCCTTATCCTCTTTCTCCATAAAATATTGCAAATACATATTGATGCGTGTGCCGTATTGCTGATTAAATGAAAAAAAGATAGCTAAAAATGATGACATAATAACAAGAACCAAAGTAATATACCCTATATAAAAATTCGCTTCTCCAAGAGATAAGGAAATAAAATCTTGTTCTTTTATATTTCCTTTCAGCATATTTATTTTTTCCGATATAATTTCTACTATATGAAACAGAAATCCACCACTAAAAGATAAAAGAAAGGAAAAAGCTAGAAAAAATCCATAATTAAAGCAACTTTTAGATTTATAACTTTTCCAAATCAACCTCTCCACCCGTTCATCCTCACTTCTGCAGTTATCGGCCATCTGTTCATACCTCCCCTTATTTAAAATCTCTTTTCTTTCCGTACAGCACAAGGATTCTCTGGTAAAACATTTTTGCAATCTCCAGGCCAAAAATAATCCCAGAACCAGGAAAAACACAACCCATAAAACTTTTTCATAATTCTCAATGTGTAAAAATATCGCCCCTATTACGATCATTATCAATCCTATAACCAAAATGGCAACCTTTTCCCGAAGACAACTGTTTTCCCTGAGCTTCATACAAATTTCTGCTATTTTGGAGCTTTTTTTCAGAAAATATATGAAAACATAAGAAAACACAGATATGCCGACAAGTATTATACCTGCCATCCATAAACTTTCGGTTATTACCTCTTTCATGGTCATCCCCTCCCCTTATCAAAACCCTTTTTTCCAACCAGCCCTCCTGCATAACATATAGTTTCAAACCAGAAGCGCAAACTGCCCAGGAGCGAAGAAGACCTTATCTCACGGCGAACC